>JAZURV010000005.1:0-56641 GCA_045606425.1 Candidatus Enterousia sp. | reverse complement strand
GCTTTATCCATATCAAAACATTCGACATATCTTGTTTTACATCTTATTTATGAAAAATAAATTTTTATTTGACCCCTCCCCGTCTTGTCGTCACTGCGTTCCGCCAATCCACCCCTCCGTGGGAGGGGAATTTAGACTGTGCCAAGAACGGTGCAAAATTCCCCCACACGAAGTGGTGGGGAGGGTTGAAAAAAACGAACAATCTGGGAAATAAAAGACCACCCCGTCGCTTCGCGCCACCCCTCCACAGGAGGGGAACTTGCTCTCTGGAATCCGTACAAAAACACCGCCCAAACGGGCGGTTGTTTTTATTTGTTTGTCAATTGTAATTCAATACGGCGATTCTTTTGTAATGATGCGGCATCGCGTCCCAATTCTGTCGGGTGCAGTGAACCAAATCCAGACGGAACCAATCTGCGTTTTGATACGCCGTTTTTAACCAATTCGTTCGTCACTGCCGTTGCACGCAATAACGATAATTGCATGTTGTTCGAATAACCCGCCGTTCCTGGCAATACAGGTTTGTTGTCTGTGTGACCGTCAACGCGGATAATCCAATCGATGTCCGATGGGATTTTGTTTTCAAAATCTTTGATGACATTTGCCAACAATTTCAACTGTTTTTTGCCGTCGGCTGATAATTTATAGGAACCGCTGGGGAACAAAATATCAGACGATACAATAAATCTGTCGCCGTCTGGTTGAATTGTTGTTCGGTCGCCCAGTGCCAATTTAACCTGTTTATAGAATTCAGATTGATATTGACGGATTAAATCCAGTTCCGCAACTTTTTCGTTTAATTCTGCGACTTTTTCTGCCAATGCCTTGTTCAATCGGTTCGACATTTGTGTGTATTCGACTTCTTTTTCAGCAGCGGCGCGTTCTGCAGCGTCCAGTTTTGCCTCTAATTCCGCAATACGCGCATTCAATTCAGATTGTTTTGTGGACATTTCGTCCTGAATTTCGTGCCGTTCAGATTCCATGCGCGCCAATTCTTCTTTGGCAGATGTCGCCAATTGTAATTGTTCTGTCAGTGCCGCGATTTGTGCCGCCAATTGTTCCTGTTGCGCGGTCAATGTTGCAATTTTATCTTCGTATGCGTTGGCCAGATTTTCCTGGTTTTCAATCATTGTTTCCTGGCTAAGCAGGGCGTCGCGCGCCGCAATCAGCAATTGTTCCGCTTCTTGTTTATCGGCGGTCATTTGTTCGATTTGTTCTGCCTGTTCTGCCTGGTTCTGTTGTAATTCAGCGACTTTCTTTGCGCCAGTGTTTTTATTAAATACACTGGTCGTTGTCCACAAAAACACAAACACAATCAGCAAGAATATTAAAATTATAACCAGGTTCGAAAACAAATCTACGAATCCAGGCCATGCATTTGTTCTTTCTTTATATCTGATGTTTAACATTTTTCTCTCTCTTAGGTTTTTTTGTTTTTATTTAAACAGGTATTCGATTGCTGTGCCGATATAGTTCGCATAGGAATCAAATGTTTCGCGGTCTGTTTTTGTTGTCGGACGCACATTTGGACGCGCCATTAAATGTTTTCGCAACGCGTCCACATTTGCAAAGCGGGTTATGTTGCCACCCAAATCAATATCTTTGTTCGATATGACAAAAATCCGGGTGTTTATGGTGACGCCTTCCAATGTGTCGGCAAAGCATAATTCAATGCGTTTTGCCGTGTTTTGCAAAATGTCTGTGTCGGCACAAAGTGTCGCGATAAACAGTTTTTCATCTGACCCAATCGCAACAATCGCAGGATATTTCCCATCCAACCGGATCAAATCGTGTACAACATAGTTCGCATCGACAAACGCGTCGTGAATTTCAGAAATTTTCGTAAATGTGTCTGCACTGACCGGGGCAGATTCTGCGATTTTCGTTATGCCATTGTCACGCCCAGGGTTTTGCAGAACATATTGCGACATGAAATCTGTCAATTCTTCGTAAATTGTGTTTTGTGCGAATTGTAATTGCAGCCCCAGAAAACCGACAATTAAACTGCCCGCCAGGCCCAGCAGTGAACTGGTGAATGCGGTTGCCATTCCCGACAATGGTCCCGCCATTCCAATTTGCATGTTCTGTAAAACATAGGGGTCTTCGAAATCGATGTTCAATAATAATTCTGCGAAACCACCAACCGTCACAATCAGACCCCAAAATGTCCCCAACAGCCCCAGGAAAATCAAAGTGTTTGTGATATAACGCACAGAATCGCGTTTTTCTTCGATTCGGCCGGCAACCAAATCCAGTAATTCTGACAAAGTGTTCGTCGTAATGTGAATGTGCCGATTGTGCAGCGCCATCGAAACAGGGCGCAATAATTTCGGCGAATATCCGTAATCTGCGCGACCGTCAAAATAGGCGTGCATCCATTTATATTCTGGTAATAAAGTTAAAATATTCACAAAACATAGCCCGATTCCAAACAAAGTCGTGCCAATAATGATACCATTTAACAAAATATTCGTTATTGCGATATTGAATAATGTCTGCCAGAAAATAAAGCCGCACACCAGTAAAACTGCGGTAAATATCGACATTATGTTCAGGTTTCTGTGAAATCTTTTCATCGTTGGTGTCCCCTCGTTATTACAAATGTTAGTAAAATTTTGCGACCGATGTCAACACTGTTTTTATGGGTATATATAATTTTTGGGACAGAAAGCTTGACAATTAAAGTTTTTTGTGCGAATATTGTTTCGCGTTAATCAAAAAGAGGTGAAAATATGTTAAAACAAGTGGTTCAAGATATATTAGAAAACAATAGGAATAGAAGTATTGCTATTGTTACATCAGTGCGCTATGGATATTCTGTGGATAAATTTGATAATGCTATAGATTGTTATTGTAAACTTTCTGCATATAGTCCAGACCTGAGACAAACAATCCGTATAGACGAAAGTCTGTCTGCGGATCAGTCCGAAAAAGATTTGATAGCCTCTTGTGCCGTCGGTGACATAATTAGTTATCATATACATAGAACAGAAAGCGAATGTGGGATTCCGGAAAATGTTTATACAATTGCAAGGAATATTTCTGGTGAACAAAGGTTAAATATATTTAGAGAGGCATTTGCTACAGCTTTTTCTAAAATGAAATAACAAATTAAGGGACGGGTAATTTTTATTGTCATTTTTTATGTTATAATATCAAAACATATAAAAGGAATGATTAATGGAAATAACAATGCGCCCAATGACCGTTGATGAGGCGTGGAGACATATCATTATTACCGTCTTGGAATGCAACTTTGCCAGAAAAGCTTGAAATTTTTTGCACATTTGGACGTGGTGCAAGTTATAATCGTAAAAGTGATAAACTTGCCACTATAGATTTTAGGATGTCACGTTATCCGGATGACAAAAATGTTGTATTGAATACACTTTTTCATGAATTTATACACATGTTAATAGAAAACCCGATAATTCAAGAATACAAAGTTCCACAAGATTTGAAAGAACGTATAGTGGATTTAATTGGGTATGAATGTATTCAGATTCCTGTTCAATCAATGTTTGCGAATTCGTTTGCAAACAAATATATTACACCGGAAACAATAAAAACAGATTTGCCTGGTGCGGTTGAAAAGATGATGTCAGATTATAACGAACAGAATTAATGTTTGTAAAAACGATGTTTTCATTTATTACTGAAAATAACATCAGTAATATGTTTTGGCACTTTATGTAAACATAATTCGCGTATTTTCAACCATATCATATTGCTGACTTTTTTATATTCCTGACACTCGTCATAATCGTCAATACCAATTGTTTTAAGTTTTTTAACGTTTATATATGATTTATGTTTTAATGGTTCTACCTGAAATTCATTGAAAATTACCGATAAACCCTTTTCATAATCATATGGCCTTTGGTCATCACAGGAATTTATCAAATAAAACCATCCGTGTTCACCACACATACAGATTGCGTATTTATTCTTAACAGGATGTGATTTTCTGCACGGTTTAAAATGATAAATATACCCGGTTTTAAACGACATTTTACAATACCAAAGAACCAAAATTATCTGAAAGGTCTGCTATGATAGCCTGTTTGTCAGGGTTGTTTTCATCAACAAACAAAGTATAATCCATTTGTCTGTTATCCATGGCATTTTTCCACGATGGTTCATCATGGGTTATGTTTTTCAATTCTTCAAAGGTTTTGTCTTTACAAAAATCAAATGCTGCGTTTAAGCATTCTATATCTGTATCAGAAAAATAATCCATATCCGCTTTTCGTTTAGCAGTCGTATAAATCTTTTTTCCCCATGTTCTGAAAGACAAAGACTTTTCTATTTCTTTGTAATCGTCGTGTGTCAATTTAGAACCATCCATATGAATTGCATCCAACACAAACGAAGGAACGGGGCCATTAGCCATTTTGATATATCTATCACCAATAACAGGTGTTCCATATTTGTTTATATGAAATTTATCGGCATAAAACATCATTTTCATAAAGAAATATTGAGTCATAGCCGGTTTTTTATTAGCTAAATAAACGATAGCTTCTATGGCTTTTTTTGCATTTAAATTAAATGTTATTGCCATATTGTCCTCTTTTGAATGTGCTCATATTGTACCATAAATTGACTGTTTTTTCAATGCTGAAATTAGCATTAACGTATAAAAATGTCAAGTTTGTGTTAAAAATCTGTTTGTAGATAATGTATTTAGTATAAAAATACTTGCTTTTTTATAAAAAATCTTCATAATTGGGTTGTTCCTGCTGACAAGATGGGCTTGCCGGCTGTATAAACCAAAGGAAATAAAATGGCTTACTATGAAAGCGTCCTGGTATTTCGTCAGGACTTGACCGAACCGCAGGTAAAAGAAAAAGCGGACAAATTTGCACAAATTATCAAAGAATTGGGTGGCGATGTTAAATCCACTGAATTTTGGGGCTTGAAAAATTTGGCTTACATCATTCGTAAAAACCGCAAGGCACACTATGTAATGATGAATATCGAATTAGACGGTTCTAAAATCGCAGAATTGGAACGCCGTTCCCGCATCGATGAAGATGTTATCCGTTTCTTGAACGTTCGCGTTGAAGAATTGGCAAAAACACCGTCTATCATGATGAAGAAAAATACAGAAGAAGAGGTGGCATAATGGCAGTACGTGCAGCAATTTATCGTAAGAAATCTAACCCATTAAAGGGCAAAGTTATCGACTATAAAGATGTGAAATTATTGTCACACTATATCACAGAACGTGGAAAAATTGTTCCATCGCGTATTTCTGGTGTTTCCCAGAAAGACCAACGCGCATTGGCGACTGCTATTAAACGCGCGCGTCATTTGGGGTTGATGCCATTCGTTCGCAACAACTTGGGGTAAATCAAATTCTATGGGTGCTTGTCGTGTTTGACTCCCCTCATGTAGCATTTGTACACTACGGGTCGTCAAACACTTCCAATCCCCACATATAATTTGATTTTTAAATAATTTGGGTCGGCAGACCCTAACTTGAAAAAAGGACAGATAAAATGAAAGTAATCTTGACAGAAAAAATTACAAAATTGGGCAATATCGGCGATACAGTCGAAGTGAAAACAGGCTATGCGCGTAATTATTTGTTGCCAAACAACAAAGCAATGCGTTGCACCAAGGAAAATGTTGCCTTGTTCGAAGCAAAGAAAGCAGAATTGGTTGCACGTCATGAAAAGGCAAAAGCCGATGCTGAATCTAAAGTTGAAGCGGTTAAAAATGCTAAATTACACATGATTCGTCAGGCCGGTGATACAGGTCAATTGTATGGTTCTGTATCTTCGCGCGATATCGCACGCGAATTGAAAGAAATTGCAGGCGTCAATGTTGAATCGGCTCAGGTTATGTTGGGTTCCCCAATTAAATCTGTTGGTGTGTTCGATACAAAAATCGCTTTGCATCCAGATGTTATCGTTGATGTAAAGATTTATGTCGCACAAACCCAGGACGAAATCGACGCGTTGGTTGCCGGTAAAAAATTGACTTTCGGTTCAAAGAAAGTTGAAGAAGAAGTTGCCGAAGAACCAGCAAAAGAAGAAGTCAAAGCAGAAGAAAAATCAGAAGAAGTTGCTGAATAATTTTCTGAATGATTCAAAAAAAAGCACCGCGATTGCGGTGTTTTTTTATTTAAATACATTGTTCACCACATTCATAATCGAAGATGATGCACCATCGCCACTGAATGAAGATAATATTGAAGAAAAATCTATGTCAAAATCTTTCAAGCCACTGGATGATAAACGTTTTTCATCTTCTTTGGCGGCATCTTGGAAACGTTTTGTCACTTTATCCAATCCAGATTTCAGTGTGTTTATTGCGTTTTGTTTTTGGGATTCAGTTGGGGTTTGTGATAATGTAACCCCAATCATTTTGCCAGCGATTGTCGGACCAAAACTTTTTATCAATTGGTCATAGATTGTGTTCGCATCATTTGAATCTGCAAAAATTGTTTTTGCGGCAACATTTGACGGTGCCTTGGTTGCAATTTCTGTAATTTCCCGTTTACAGTTTATATTTTTAACAGACAAAACGCTGATATAGAAATTCTGGAATTCCAGGCTGTCTGTATCTGTGACACCTGCGTTTTTCAGGCATTTTTTCATATCGTCCAACGCATCTTTTTCAATTTCTACCGCGGCGCGTAATGCCTTGCCCTGGTTCTTTTCTTTTAATTTTTTACCCAGTTCCCCGTTGATAAGTTCGTTTCCAACAAATCCACCAACGACACCTGCGCCGGCGGCAACTGCGCCACCAATAACACGGCGTTTAGATGCCGCCGCAGCATCGTCGATTTGCGCCTGGTCACTTTCAGACCCCAGTGCGGTCGCACGATAAAGTGACGCATAATTGCCACTGGTTATACCGATGCTTTCATCGTCATAAAGTCCGGTTTGTGTTTTGTCACCAATTTCTTCGCTTTCGATACCTGGTTTCATACCCAGTGCAGTTTTTCGTTCTTTCAAATCGGCAGCCAACGCCAGATATTGTGCGCGCAGGTTCATCATTTCCTGATTATTACCGCCCGGCAATTCGATTTCGTCTGGACCTGCGGTAAATTGTTTGCCGTCGCCATAATTGCAACGGAAAGTCGCGATATAAGCCGCCATATCAGCCGCAGCGTCTTTGTCTGCAGATTGTTCAGCCAGTCCGCGTGCCAATTCCATACCGCCAATGCCAGTTGCAGCAGTAGTCAATGCTGTCAGTGTCCGATTGGCAAACGATTGTTCTTTTTCGTGTGCTTCGTCATATGCTTTTTGTTTTTCTGCCAGTATGTCTGCATTTACACATGCACCTTTTTCCAGTTTGTAATCGGTTATGCATGCAGTTGGAATACATTTTCCATCTTTCATATAACCAGCGGTTGCGCGCAGTTTTTCCAGTTCTTTTGTCGGACATGATTTTTGACTACATTTGCCGGCGTCTTTGTCCAATTCATAATCATCGACGCATGCAGTTGGAACACATTTACCGTTTTCAATTATACCGGCAGTTGCGAACAAATCGCTTTTTTGTTGTTCTGTGCATTCATTTTTTACACATTTATTTTCTTTGTTAAGACCATAATCGGTTGCACATATTGGAATACATTGACCGTTTTCCATTTTGCCACCAGTTGCGTTTTCAAATTTTGCGATATCAGATTGACTGCAATCTGTTTTGACGCAATCGTTTCCTTGCAATGTTAAACCAGCATCCGCATCACACACAATAGGTTCACATGCATAGTTGTTCAATTTATATCCAGTGATGCATGCGGTTGGAACGCATAGGTTTTTTGTGTAATCCCAATGTGCAGTATCTGCGTTATTCGGTTGGTTTTGGGTCATGTTACAATCTGGTATGCAATAGCCGGTCTTTTCATCTATGATATCAGTCGTGTTTTTGCAAGTTTTTGCGATACATTTATTTATAGATGTATCCCATTTCAAATCGGTGGCGTTATATTGGTTTATAAGTTCGTCGTATTTTTGCTCCAAATTATTTCTGCTGCAAACGCCGACCTCAACTTCTGTCATTTCGGTTGGCGTAACGGTTAGTTTTATATTAAGATTTTGACCAGGGTTTTGTATAATTTCTGTTCCATAACCCGTATAAGATACACGCAACTGTGTATCGGCAGGAATTTTTAATTCAAAATACCCGTTTATATCTGTTGTTGTCCCTATATTAGGTATTTTTGTCCCATCGGAATCTATGGGCACTATGTTTGCGCCTGGTATCACATCAGAGTTGTCAGAAACAGTACCGCTGACGGTGATGGTGTTGGCGGATGATGAAGTAGGAACAGGGGTTGTTGTTGCCGGCGCAGCAACCTCATTTTTTTTCTCTTGTGTGGCAGTGGCAGGTTCCTCTTTTTCGAGTCGTATTTCCATATTAGGTGCTGCTTTTATCCGTTTGGTTTTATAACCTTTTGCGGATATTTCCAGATTTTCACCCCTTTTTATACCCAAGGCACGGAATTCCCCATTTTTGTCTGATGTGAATCCGTTGGTGTTTCCTGCTTTCTTTATAGTTGCGCCAGGTAAAGCTTTGCCATCTGCATCTTTAACGATTCCGGTCAAGAGTTCGGTCGCTTCACTGACTGTGATGCCAGATCCAAGAGAAGAGTTGTTGGCCGCTAATGTTAATATTGGCGTTGTGAATAATGCAAAGAGCAGGGCGGTAAAGATGAATTGTCTTTGTTTCATTGTTTTGAACAGAGTGTATCTTTTATTTTTTGTCTTTTGGTTGTGCGGTTTCCTTTTTCTTTTTTTGTTCTGCCGCGTCTGCTTCTTTGTTTACGCGGTTCACTGCGTTATTGTAGCCTTTGGATGCCGATGCCGCATCTTTATATGTAGATGTTCTTTTGGTTCCATCCGCATATTCATAAGAAACAGTGTTGCCGCTTTTTGTAACATTTTTTATTGCTGTTGTGTCACCCCCCCCCGACTGTAGTTGATGTTTGTTTGTTTCTTGTGCCTTTTGTCGTTGCTTGTAATCAGCTACTTCCTTTGAGTCTATATGTTGTTCTTCGTCAATATCTGACCTGTGAACAGGTTTATCACTAAAATCTGTTGAGGTGTTCATTTTACCCCCCCCCCCCCGGAGGTGTCGGAACCAGATTTAGCCTGTGGTGTTTCTGACCCTGGTTGCCCTGGGGTGTTTTCACCACCACCGTTGTCGGTGTTTTTGTCTGTTTCGTTTTCTTTTTGTTTTTCTTTTGCTTTTTCTTTTTCTTTTTCTTTTTCTTTTGCTTCCTGGGCCTTTTGTTCTGCCTTTAATTCTTTCTTGGCCTTTTGTGTATCCAGTGAACGTTGCATTGCGCCAGATGTCACCAATCCAACCGCGGTACCAACCCCAGAACCCAACATTGCAGATGATGCACCGGTTTGGGCGCGTGTTTCACGATATGCGTTTTCGCGATAAGTTGTTGCGTTTATGCCGAACCATTCCTGCATACATACGAATGTGTCGCCCGCATAGCGTTTGCGTGACGCGGTTGGTGTTTGTTGGTTGTTTCCGGCAAAGAAATTCACGGTATAAACACAATCGAATACGCGTTCGTCAAACATTGCCCCCAATTTTTTGCAAATGTTGGACATAGAATCGCGCATGGTATAAAGGCGTTGTTCGTCTGCCTTAACTTCCTTTTCAGCGGTTTCACGCAGTTTGCCGATTGCGGTGCTGAATCGACCAGACAAACCGGAATCAGATTCTGTGCATTCCTTTGCGATGGTTGCACACTTTTGAATTGCTGCGTTTTCAGTTGCCTTGCCCAGGCATTTGGAATATGTTGTGCCACATTCATTCACGATACATGCGTTATACTGATTCCCGCAATTTATTACATTATTATATGATGCCAGTCGAACATTCATATCACGGTCTGCGCGAATTTCCGGAACAAATAAATTGAATTCGTTCGCTGTGCATGTTGTGTCGCGACGGCATGCGTTTAATTTGTCGCCGAATATCGTATCGCCATCGGTCGCGCATTTGGTGAAATCGTTTCCACATTTTTGCTGCATACATTTGCGCAGGTCACGGTCACAGGTGTTGCTGTTTGATGCGGTGGCGTTTCGCTGGGCATTTGTGGTGGCGTTTGTTGCGTCACTGGCCGCAGCGGCGGCACGCTGTTTGCGAATTTGTTCTGCGAATGAATTGTCGGGTGCGGCAGATTCCAAAACCGCCGTTATTGCAGATGCAAATTCAGACGATTTGTTTTCAATAATAACTGGTTCTGGTTCGGGAACCGTTTCCACCACTGGCGCCGGGGTTTCAACCGGTTGTGGTGTTGATACAACAGATCTGCGTGCCACGGGTGCGTTCCCACGAACTGCAACGCGAGATGCCGCAACTGCGTTATCGGTTGCCACGAAATTCAATCCCGTAATTACGGACAATGCGACAATAAAAAATCTGGCTTCGTGTTTCATTTTTATTTCAACCTTTGGCATGCAGTGTCATAGAATTTACATAATTGTTCCGCAACTGTTTTTTCATATTCAAACCCAATTGCACATTTGTTTCGCATATTGTTTTTGCAAACGCGGTCGATGCATTCCATTTTAGCCTTGTTATTTTTGCACGACGCCTGGGCAGATGCCAATTTCTGTTCGCGTGATGATTTGTATGACGCAATAACAGACTTTAATAATTTGTCTGCGTTCGCAATTGCGTTTTTGCGCGATGTGTTCAATGTCGAACGAATGTTTGCCAAAAATTCATCACACCCATTTGATAATACGCTGCATTCTGCAAAGTATTTATCAAAGTCACCGTCCGATTCGCAATTCCTGTAATCTGGGGTGCAACGTTTAGAATCAACAATACATGTCGTGATGTCTGTGGAACATGTGGATTGAGATTTTTTTTCATTCACCTGTTGCGCCAATTTCGCAAAATCTGCAGATATGCCCGCCGCAGTACATGATTGTTCAATCAGTTTATCATAATTATCTGTGACATCATCTGGGGTGCAACCAGATACCTTTTCCAGGCAGATTTTCGTTCCCCAAACATACCGTTCGCCCGCATCAGATGGTGCCTTTTTTAATTCTTTGTCTGAAATTGTATATTTCGCAGATGAACCCGCGGAAATACTTTTCATCACATTCGATTTCGCCGGTGTACCCGCCGCACTGGAACCACAATATTGACACCGTGCCGCAGGATTAGAACCAATATTTATTGCGCAAACAGAATCCAGGCATCGTGTCAAATTTGCCACAGAACACGCACCATACACGAATGTCGGACACATCATCAGTATATTGAAAAAAATAAAATCGCGAATTTTCATTTTCTCTCTTTCGTATAACTATATCAAAAATGGCGAATTAAATCAAAGAAAAAATACCATATTTTTGTAAGTAAAAATTCTGGACACGGCGTTGTTTTTTATGCTAGACTTTTTTTGAACGAGAGAATGAATTCATGAAATTTATTAGATTTTTGGGGTTTTTCTTGGTTTTTGTGCCGGCGATTTCGTTCGCGGCATCTGGGACGAATTTCCAAAATGCGTCACAATTATTGTCTGCGGCGCGTCGTGGTGATACGCAAACTGTCCAAATTTTAATAAATCGTGGTACAGATGTGAACTATGTCGATTCAACGGGGTTGTCGTTGGTGTGTACTGCGGTTATGAACAATGATACGCGCGCAATCCAGATATTACAGATGTATGGCGCAGATGCGTCAAATTGTGACCGACAAATCAAAAACTATCAACAAAAAAGTCGTGTTGCGGCGCGTGGTGAAGAATATGGATTTTTCAGTGGATTGTCTTCGTCGCACATAATTGCATTGTCTGCGGTTGGGGTTGCGGCAGTCATTGGTGGGGTCGCACTGTTGACTGATGCGTTCGATGCAAAAAATGATAATGGCGCATCTTCGTCTGGTGGTTCGCATTCTGGCGGCGGCGGCGGCGGTAGCAGTGGTTCTGGTGCGTCAAAATGGGCGGCGGGTGCAACACCGTATGGGCCGGCGTATGTGGATACAACCACTGGCAAAGTGGATACAAGCATAGATGTGACCGCTAATTTAGCAAGTTGGGATACACAATCGGCGTCTGCGTTGCGTCGTGGTGATTTTAATTATCTGCGTTTGGACACAGAAAATAATTTTGTGTCAGATGGTTTGAATCCGCTTTTGCAAAATTATTTGTTGGTGATGGGTGGGTATTATTCATTTGCCAACGGTTATATGGGACAGAATATTTTCAGAAATTCTTCGAATGAACCTGTGTTGGCGGCGATTACCGATGCACAAAGTCGTCCTGTGCGCGTTGCGTTGATTACCGGTAATGGGATAAATCCTGCGGGGTCTGCGGATTCTGCGTCGGGGATAACATATGCAATAGGTACAGCATTAGATTCTGCGACCCCAACGGTTGATAAATATCTGAATAACACTTTGTCTGGTGGTGTTGAAACAGAAAATCAGGGTTTTAATTTTTCTGGGTCTGGTTCTGCATTTAATCCGTATGCAAATGTCAATGATTCTGCGCTGGCAAAGATAGTCGCAGGTTGGGAATCTGGTGGTCGTAACAATGCCGATTTGTACGGATTTGTTCCGAATGGACAATTGGCAATTTACAGAACTGGAAATGGCAGTGTTTGGAACATTATTCCAGATGCTACATCTGGGGTGGCCATAGGAACATTTTCAGATGCCGATGATAACGCACAATTGTCTGTGGGGGACAGTGTTGTCCTGAACGGCACGACATACAGCATCGTTACGGCTTTGTCACAAACCAGTGTTGTTGACCCAGAATTGGTGATTGCCGGCACTACATATGATTTGTCGACGAATTCAAAGATATTTATTGGTCAATGTGGGGCCAGTTGCCCATCTGTTGCTATATATGTTGGGACAGATGGTGCGTGGTATGTCAATTCAACCGGTGGAAACGATATAGATAATGTTTATATTGCAGATTCTGGTAATGTATATGAATACAAGGCAAAAAGTTCAACCCCGAATTATTATAATTTTATGGCGATGTCAGATGCGTCTGGGCGGACATACCATGTTCCGGGTGAAACGGTTGATACGACTGTTGATTTGATTGCAAATACAAATGTGTTGCCAATGTCCAGAAACACCAGTTATTTGTCTGTGGATTATTTTACGACTGCGGCGGGGACGACATCTGCGGAAGATTTTTATAAAAGTTCGATATCGTCATATTATGGAACGGGTCAGGGCGGTAATGCGCACACTTTGTTTAATAATTATTCTGTGACAAATCCAATGATTATTATGCCGGCGGGCGACAGATTGTTCAAAGAATATCATGCCGCAACGGCAGAAACGTCCGAATATTATGAAACTTTCTGGCAAGATTTGTCTGCAACATTTGAAAATTATGCGCCGTTTATCTATGGGAATAATTTGAAACATAATTTTATGACAGTTGTCGCAGTGTCCAGTAATGCCACAAATGGTACATCTGATGTGACGAACATTTCAGATTATTCTGCGGGGCCGTTGGTTTTATCACAATGGTATGATACTGAATCTAAGAATATTTATACGTCGCGCAAATGTGGTATCACTGGTACGGGTGGGGGCAGTGTTGACCCGTGGTGTTTTGCGGCGTCTGGCCCAACGGCAGAAATGGCGACTGCGGCGGCGGCGGGTGCGGTTGCGTCTGTAAAATCGGCGTTTTCGTATATGACCAATGACCAGGTGTTTACATTGTTGGCATTGACTGCAGATGGACCTTTCCTGGGCAATTTGGGCAATACCAGTTCGACGGCAAAATTATCCACTGATGATTTGGTTGAACATTTGCGCGGAATGTATAAATTGCCCGTATCATATAACGAAGATTCTTTAAGTTCGGATGATTATTTGTCTGCATTCAAAGAAGTGTTCGGTTATGGTTTGATAAATTTGCAACGCGCGATTAAACCAGGCTATTCTGTGTATTATTATTCAGATGGTAATATTGTTTCTTCACCCAACAATGCGTTTTGGGGGAATGTCGCGCAATCCAGTACCAATCCACGCGCATCAACAGTGGTCAGTGGGCGCGGGACAGTGCGGACTGCGTTTTATGATGTTCTGGAAAGTGCAGATGGAACTTTGTCGTTGCCACGTGTTTGGAATATGGAATTTGATTTAGGCAAAGATGTTCGTCATGGTCTTTATATGGGTGATGTTTTGGGTGAATTTGCGGTTGATTCCACAAACAAACACAGTCAGACGGTTGGCGATATGACTTTTGATATGACGATGTCGCCGCGTGCATATGTTGATAACATGAATGGATTGGACAATTTAAATATTTCGTTCAGTAATGAAAAATATGATTTAGACGCGGGCTATCAACATTATTTGACAGACGGGCAATCAAGATTTGATGGACGCGCGAATGGCGTGTTGGGGCTGGTGTCGAACGGTGTTGTTTCTGGGGTGCGTTATAAATTTGGAAATTTCGCATTTGGGGCGCGTGCTTTTTCTGGTGCGATTAGCGATGAAAACCTGTTGGATAACGACCCTGTCGTTTCGGCCCAGTTTGAACCTGCGCGTTTGGGGTTGGCAAATGGTGCGATGGCAGAAATTGCATATAATAATGAAAAATTTGGTTTTGATGTGTCGTTTGGAAATATGCATGAAACGAATACTGTATTGGGTTCGATAAGTGATGGGATATTGGCGTTAAATGGTGCGAATACACAATATGTTGATGCGGTTGCGAAATACAGACCGTTTGAAAATGCGAATTTATTTGCGCGGGCTACATTTGCGACAACGCGTGCCAATGTTGGCGATGGAATTATTTCCAGTGTATCAGATATAAAATCGAATGCGTTTGCGCTGGGGGCTGATGTTGGTGGTTTTAATTTCACTGCGTCGATGCCATTGGCGGTGGTTGATGGGCGCATGGGGTATGATTATGCAGATTTGAATGTGGTTGAATCTAATGGTAAATATACTGTGGCGATAAATAATCCGCATGTTGAATACATAGACATGGTTCCAGAAAAACGCGAATTCAGATTTTCGGGGGCATACAAAAAATCGTTGGGTGAATTTACTGATGCAGGATTTGGGTTTATATATCGTGTGAATCCTGGCAATACAGATGCGTTTGGAAACGAATCGATATTTATGTTCAAATTGCACCACCGTTTGGGAATATAGTTTTATGGTATAGAATACCTTCCTGTGGTTTTTGTGTTTTTTATATGAAAAAATAAGAAACATGAAAACGAAAAAATTAAATCTTTTATTTGTGATGATGCTGGCGATTGTTGGCATCCACAGCCGTGCCAATTCCTGTACAGGAATTTCACTAACATCCAAAGACGGTGCAAACATAGTTGCCCGAACAGTCGAATGGAGCCAGGGCGAATCCCCCAGTGATTATTTAATTGTACCCCAGGGATTTGAAAAACAGTCTATGTTGCCAGACGGAACACGCGGCGGATTAAAATATACTGCGTTTTATGGCTATGTTGGCCTGGCATCTGAAGACTATGTTATCGAAGGATTGAATGAAGTCGGCCTGTCTGCGGGGTTGTTCTATTTCCCACGGGTTGGTTCGTATCCAAAATATAACCCGTCTGAAAAATCAGAAACACTTTCTGATACAGAATTTGTGGCGTGGATATTGGGCAATTTTGAAACCGTTGAAGATGTCATCGCTGCATTGAATACGGTGAATGTTGTCGCGACAGATTCGCGTGCAGAAAATTTACACTGGCGCGTGGCAGATAAATTCGGGCGCCAAATCGTTATTGAATATATCGATGGATTACCGATGGTTTATGAAAATAAATTGGGCGTATTGACGAATGCGCCGGGATATCCGTGGCATCTGATGAATTTGAATAATTATATAAATTTACAGCCTGGAACGGTTGCAGCGCATAAATTTGGTGACATTACATTGGAATCCATAGAACATGGTTCGGGTCTGTTGGGGTTGCCGGGTGATTTTACGCCACCATCGCGTTTTGTGCGTGTTGCCATGTTCCAAACCAGTGCGCCAATATTGGACAGTGCCGAACAAACCGTAAATCAGGCGTTTACAATATTACAGGCGATGACGATTCCAATCGGTGTTCAGTACGCAGATAAATCCAAGATTCCAAATATTATGACTGCGACCCAGTGGACATCGGTGACAGATATGACGAATAATAAATTGTACTATACGACGATGTACAATCCGACGATACGCAAATTTGATTTGAATAATATAGATTTTTCGTCGGTGAAATATCAAAAACACCCATTGGATACGGTAAAGACGCGCCCGATTATTGACGCCAGTATAGATTAAAAAACAACCGCCCACCCGGGCGGTGTTTGACCGTACTCCCCCAAAGGGGAGAATAAATGCGGTGTTTTGCCCGGAATTCTGTGGGGTTGCGGTGTATCAAAAAACCTAGGTTTATTGCAACCATTATTTTTCAAAAATTTCAAAAAATTTTTTCCCAGATTTCTGGGATTTTTTATTTTTCATTTTTCGTCAAATTGGGTGGTCCATAAACCTAGGTTTTTTGATACACTTTAACCAAAGGATTTTTTAACCAAATAAAAGGAAGGAAAAACCATGAAAAAAATCACATTTTTAACCAGTTTTGTTGCATTGACATTTGCAGTACCTGCAATGGCTGTGCCATCGAATACTTCAAGCACATTCCCATCAAACGGAGTGAGGGAGGAAGACTATACATACCAAAATCAGGCAACCGTCACAAACCTGAAAGTATCGTCGGGTACCGCAACAACAACGGCAAATTATCAAAACTGTCCATCCGGCTATCCAAACAGTGACGAAGGCGCAGAAAGCACCGATGAATGTTATACCGCCTGTACAGTATCTGATTTCCCTGCGAATTCGCATATTGCATCTGTGACGGGTAAAAATTATCAGGGTTCCGGCGTCACCGACACCTGTGCAATTGCATCGTGCGACACGGGATATCATTTGAATCCAGGCAATCCCAACCTGACCACATTAATCGGTGTAACGGAAGCGGCGACAGGTTATGGGTTTAGATCAACCAGTGGCACAGGAAGTCATTCTAACGAATCGACCTATGGCATAACGAACAATGGAGAATTTGTGGTTGATTATGGTTCAAGCAAAGGCAAAATCCACGGATATGCAAGATGTAGCACACAGAGCGGCGACAATCAAAATTATAAATGGACTAATGCAACAACAATGACAACCTTGCCAGACAGCACTGGACAATATTGTTGGTGTCAACTTGATGGTTATACACCGAATGGTCAATCGATGCAAAGCTTGTCTGCCCCTTGGGTGTTCAACTACGACTACGGTGACGCGGGCGATTGCGCTTACAGTTGTGCGTCCAGCTGTGCGAGCTACCAGCAGAGCGGCGAGAGCAGCCTCCTCCCTTTCCGTGCTGCGGTGTTCAATTCGATTCCGGCGGGCGCCCCATCATGTGATGCGAATGTAATAAGCATTACATGGGCGGACGCGTCGGCGGAAGATATCGCGGCAAACGACGCCGGCACCGTCACATACGGTGGTGATATCCGCACACCAAAGAAAGCAGTCCATAAACCGGGTAAAATCTTTACCGGTTGGACATTCAACGCACCAAGCGGAAACTAAAAAACACACAAAAAAACACCGCCCAAACGGGCGGTTGTTTTTTTGCACATATACCGTGACGGTTTCGTATACTTCGTTTCCGAAACCTTGCTTGTATTCCCCTCCGCCGGAGGGGAGGGCCCGCAGGGCGGGGAGGGGTCAAATTAAATTCAGTTTATTAAATCTATATTTTGCTTTATTCATATCAAAACATTCGACATATCTTGTTTTACACCTTATTTATGAAAAATAATGAATTCAATAATAAATTTTTATTTGACCCCTCCCCGTCTTGTCGTCACTGCGTGTCGCCAATCCACCCCTCCGTGGGAGGGGAATTTAGACTGTGCCAAGAACGGTGCAGATTCCCCCACACGAAGTGGTGGGGAGGGTTGAAAAAACGAACAATCTGGGAAACAAAAGACCACCCCGTCGCTTCGCGCCACCCCTCCACAGGAGGGGAACTTTATCGCCCGTTTGGGTAGGGGTTATTTTGAAACAACAACCATTGCGGGGCGCAGGACTGTGTCGCCGAACATGTATCCCGCCTGCATTTCATCAACAATTGTATTTGTTGCGGTTTTGTCGTCTGGTTTATCAACCATTTGAATCGCGTTGTGAAATTGTGGATTTAGTATTTCCCCAATCGCATTTATTTTGACTATGCCAATTTGCGCAAATGCGTTTTGCAGTGCGCGTTCCATGGTCTTGATTCCTTCGTCATCTGGATTGTGTTTCAATGCAGCATCAACAGCGTCCATAACCGGTAATATTTTTTCTGCAACACCCATCGCACGATTGCGTGACACCGATTCGATGTCCAGGGCAGAGCGACGACGCGTGTTTTCCAGTTCTGCGGCGATGCGCAGGTATTTATCGTTTAATTCGCCAATTTTATTATTTAACTGTTCGATAATTTCGGTTTGTTTGTCGTCAGTGGTTTCTGGTTTTTCGTCCACAGATACAGTTTCAATTTCTACCTGTTTTTTATCTTCGTTTTCCATTGTTTTGCCTTCGTTTTACTTATTATATATTTAATCGACTGATTTTATTATAGGTAAAAATGTTTCACTTTTCAAGGACGCGCGCCCAACCAATAATCCATCAACATGCGCCAAAGATATAATCGCGTTCGCGTTTTCTGGGTCAACACTGCCACCGTAAATAACGGGTGTGTTTTCATGATTTATATTTCGCAGTGTTTTAAATATTGTTTCGTGTATGGCAGCGATTTCAGATATCGTCGGCGTCTTGCCAGACCCAATCGCCCAACGTGGTTCGTACGCTATAATGTATTCGCCATAATCTGGGACACTTTCCAATAACATTTTTTTGACAACACTCATTGTGCGCCCCGTGTTGCGTTCGCTTTGGGTTTCGCCAATGCAAATAATAGGGGTTATTCCATACGCGATGGCGGTTGTCGCCTTGGCTTTGACAATATCATTTGTTTCGTGATGGTAAAATCTGCGTTCGCTGTGACCGACAATCGCATATTTGACATTTGCGTCCCGCAGCATCTGACCAGATATGTCCCCAGTATATGCGCCGTTTGTGTGTTCGCTGATGTCCTGGGCGCCGATGGAGATGCCGTAATCGTTCCCGTTTAACAGCGTAAACGGCAGGCACATTATAATCTGATTTTTTGTTTTCGCGTTCTTTAATGATTTCAGTATGGATTCTTTGCCAGATATGTCGCCGTTCATTTTCCAATTGCCGATTATAATTTTCATTTTGTCGCCTTTTTAGTTGATTTTTGTTTCCCTTTTTTGCTATGGTATCGCAAAAGGTGGAAAAATGCTAGAATATTTACGTAATGCAGCTGACAAACCGTTGGCAAAAGTTTTAATGTTTATCTTGATTTTCAGTTTCGTTGGCTGGGGCGCAGCAGAATGGATTTTCGGCGGCGCGTCGCGTGATACGACACTGGTGCGCGTTGGTGGGGCGGATATTTCCCTGCAACAGTTTAATAATGAACGTTCGCAACAGTTGGCGTCTATGTCCAAAGACGATCAGCGCGCGGCATATACTGACCCGGCACGGGCAATCGCGCTGACAAATTCTGTGATGTCAAAATTGACTGTGAATCAGTTGGCACTGAATCGCGCCAAAGATTTGGGTTATGTTGTGTCTGATAAACGAATCGCCGAAGAAATAAAAAATCATCCACAATTCCAGGTAAATGGTCAATTCGTGCCATGGGTGTATGATATGGTCCTGCAAAATTCAGGGGTCAGTGAACAAGATGTCGTCAATTCTTTGCGCGCTGATATTTTGCGTAATATGGCGTTGGCACCAACCGGGGTCAAATTGCGCGTTCCACAATTCGCAGTCGATGCAGCATATAATGCACGTTATGCTAAACGTGGTGTGAAATATGTAACTGTGAAATTCGCAGATTATAAAGTTGGCGAACCAAATGACGAACAATTAAAAACTTACTATGCGTCGCACCCAACCGTTGTGCCAGAAACACGCAGTGTGTCCTATGTCTTTGTTGCGGCAGATAACGCAAAACCAGACGCGTATGATGCGGGCTATAAAAAAATGCAGGGCATCGAAGACATGATTATTTCTGGGGAAACTATGTCGGCGGCGGCAAAACAGGGCGGGGCAAAATATTCCCAAATCGCAAAAATTGCACGCGGCGATAAAATTACAGATAATGTTTTAAGTGATGATTTAATTGCAAAATTGTTCGCGATGGATTCTGGCAGTGAAAGCGAACTGATTGAATTAAAGAATGGTTTTGTAATCGTTCGCGTTGACAATGTTGTTCCAGAACATAATGCAGAATTTAATGATGTGAAAAAATCATTGGTTGCGGGGTGGAAAAAATCTGAACAACGCAAACAGGCATATGAATCTGCGAATGAAAAACTGATTGCGATGAAAAAAGGCGACACTGTTAAAAACGCCAAAGACACAACAGTTTCCAGAACAGAAGGCGCACCATTGGTTGTGTTAAATGCTGTGTTTGCTGGGCGTGATGGGGATAAACTGATTGCCGAAGATGGCGATGCGTTCTATGTTGTTGGCGTTGGTAAAAATACAATGCCTGCACCAGACAAATCACGCAAAGAATCGATTCGTAAAGAACTGGAAAAAATGACAACTAATTTCGTGACCGATGATTATACCAGATTCCTGAAACAGGAATACCCGGTAAAGGTCAACGAAAGAAATTACGAAAAGTTTATTGCTAAATAATCTTGCCGCGTTTCAGGCTTTGTAGCAAGGTAATAGATGGCCACCAGAAATGGTGGTTGTTTATTATCAAAAAAATATTGACATTTTTTTTTTTTGTATACTATGGTGCTGTTGTAAAACAAATACAAAACAAAAGGATTAATTATGACAAAAGGAACAATACAAGAAATTTTCGAAAATTTGTTACATTTCTTCTTGTTGGGGAATCAGAAAAACTGTACATATAATAAAAACGAAAGAGAAGGTAACTATCTTAGACGATACGATAAACAACGTTAACATGTTTGCGAAATAGAAGAAATAAAAGGATAGAATATGAATTTTTTTAACAGATTTATCAAGAGACCGCAAGAAACAGAACTGGTTGAACCCAAACAATATATAAAAGAATACGATTTGATTAAAGTTTGTCTGACGTTGGTCACAACCCAGGAATACATCTATGCTTTTCAACATTCTAATTATTCAACAATTGTTGTTAAAGATTCGGATAACAGGGAACTTTTCCAAATAACCAGAGATGCCGATTATGTTGTGCGGTTTAAGTGTGGGGAATATCATATGCAAGGCGGATATTCAGAACTGGGGCTGTTGTATGATATGTCAAAGAAACGCGTTAAAGAAACACTGGCCAGGCAGAAAGAACAGCAAGAACAAAAAAAACACAAAAAACTTTATGATGCTTTCTATAAAATGGTTCAGTACATAAAATAAGCTTTTTGTATTAAAAGGCTTATACATGAAAATTAAAAGGGTTATACATGAAAAATAAATCGATACAAACAAAGGGGGTTGATGAGGCTACCCTGATACAGATTTCTAAAAATCCAGAAAATGTTTACCCATTTTTGGATGAAATAACTTCAGAAAATTTAGTGACTATATTTGAAAGGTTCCGTTATACTAGAACCCCTGAAAGAGTAATTGAATTTTTAAAAGTGTTTTTAGAGTATGGTTTGGCGCCATTGGTAAATGATGATGTACAACAATCTGTTTTTGATGCTTGTGTAATAGATACGGCGTGTCGTAGTAATGAAAAAAATCTTGTTTTCAAGCAGTGTGATGAACTTGCTGATTTGTATTTGAAATATAATGTAAAATTGTCGGAATTGACATTGTCTTATTTCATACGGTTTTTAAATATCTCTGAATACGCGTCAAAAATAAATTTTCCAGAAAAAGCGATAGACACAGAACTTAGAAGATATGGTAATTTTGATAAAAAGCTTGAAATTATCGATAAGACAGGAAAAACAAATCTGAAAGCGTTTGAATTGGGCAGTCTTTTAAATTCAACCTGCTGTTACTGTATTCATAATCCAGATTTACAATATAAAAAACATACAAAAAATATAATAAATATACTTCTGGCGCGAAATGATATTGGTTTTGCTGATTGGTGTGAAGTTTTTTCATATCAGCTTGCACGTGAATATGTTTTTGGGAACTTTGATTTGTTAAAACAAAATGTTTGTGCTGAATTGGCGTGTTGTGTTTGTATGGGGCCGAAAAACTTAAACGCTGTTGACAAGAATCACAGCGGTATTACAGAACTGTATCTGCAAATTGTTGATAAAGTAAATAAGCAACAGATTGAACAGATTGAGTTTGCTAATATTCCTCTTGTTATAATAAAAGCTTTAATACGCACAGGTTTTTCAAAATGGTATCCTGTAATAGAAAAAATATTAAAGGCTAATCCGAATATGCCGAAAGAATGTGTTCAAGATATCATTAAACAAAATTCAATGGCAAAACGATTGGTTGATAAATATTGGATGGGGGGGGCGCAAAACCAGTCGGCCGTAATTGTTAATAATAAAATAAACCCAAAAAAAGATTCTTGTACTCTGTGGCAAGCTTTTTGTAGTATCTTTTTTGGGCAAAAACTATATTAGAAATATTAAAAAACACCGACAAAAATCGCCAATGTGTATAAAAAATCTTGGCGATTTTTATTTTGCTTATTTGTCCTTTTATATATAATAAGAGTATGCAAATTGAAACGACAGGGATTTTGATAAATATGCGCGCGTTTTCAGAACGCGATGCAATTGCACATATTTTTACACCAGATAACGGTATTTTGGTTGGTATGTTGCGGGGCGCAGTTGTGGCGCGAAAAAATAAACCACTGATTGGGCAATATGGAAATGTGACATGGAATGCGCGTGTCGATTCGCAATTGGGCGTCTTCCATTTCGAAAGCGAAAAAAATCTGGCGGCGGCGTTGATGATAAATTCTGATTTGTTAAAGATTGTGAATGCGGCGTTTGCGTTGATTTATACACTTATCCCGGAACGCGAATCATACGAACATTTGTACAAAGGGACGATGGATTTGCTGAATACTTTGCCGGGCGCAGATTCGCCGTATGATGTTTATTTGAAATGGGAAACAGATTTGTTGTCTGATTTGGGTTATGCGCTGGATTTAAGTCGTTGTTCGGGTTGTGGACGCAATACAGATTTAATTTATTTGTCACCACGAACTGGGCGCGCAGTATGTGCCGATTGTGGTGCGCCGTATGTGGACAAATTATATAATTTGCCAATTGACCTGAATGTCACGAAACGCTTTGTTTCAGGGATTTGTGCTGCCCAGGGTGTTGATGTCCCAATGGCACGAAAAATGTTTTGATTTTTATTGTTTTTTACTTGCATAAATAAGTTTTTTTTTCTAAGATTTTTTTGTTCAATAACAAAGGAGAAAACTATGATTTGGACACTTTTAATCCTGGTTTTGGCAATCGCGTTGTACATCTTTGGTGGTAAATTCATCAATCATGACAGCAAGAAAGCGTCAACAATGGATATTGTTTTGCACAAAGGTATCAACGTTGTTGCAATTATCTTAATCGCTGGTTGCGTATGCCGTTTGTGGACACCAACATATTTGGTGAATACAAATCCTGCAATCTTGCAAGAAATGGTTCAAAATATGCAGGCCCAGCAAGAAGCTGCAAAAAATAAAGAAGTTCGCAAATATGTCAGAAAACATATGGACGACATGATTGGTAATGCACCAATCGCAGGTAATGTAGATGCAAAGAAAACTATTTTCTTGTGGTCTGATTATTCTTGCCCATATTGCCGTCGTGTTCATGGCGAATTGTCCCGTGTTTTGGCAGAACGTGATGATGTTCGCGTTGTGTTGAAAAACTTTTCTATCCATGGCGTTTTGTCTGATGCACCAGCAAAGGCTGTTATCGCTGCGAAAATCCAAGACAATGCAAAGGCTGCACAATTGGATAAATTGTTGATGGACAGAGAATATTACACACAAGATGATTTGAAAAACCAGGCTAAATTGCCAGAAAAAATCCAGGCTAATGTCATGAAATTGGCAAAAGAAGCCGGTTTGGATACAAAGAAATTGGCAGAAGATATGGAAGGCGAAGTCGTAGCCAAAGAATTGCAAAATGTTCGTGAATTGGCACAACGTTTTGAAATTTCTGGTACACCATTCTTGATTATTGGTGAACAGGCTTTCCCAGGCGCAATTCCATACGCCAGAATCATCGATGCATTGAAATAATGCAAAGATATAAATGTTGATACGAAAAAAACGCCCACGATTGTGGGTGTTTTTTTGTTTTATTTTTTTCTTTTGTTTTTATGTATTTTTTGATAAAATAAATCTGTCGGCAAGAGTTTTGCCGATGGGGTGTCAAGACCTCTGATTCTGGGTGCTAAATATGGCAGAAACTCCAACTGATATTGGGTTGGAGGGCGGTGAATATATTGAATAAACCCACTATTTCTCAGAATATAGTCTTGAACCTCCAACCGCCTGAATTTTTTCCGGTGGTTTTTTGATTTGTGAAAACGGGGGGCAAATATGAAAAAATTTTTTGTTATACTTGGATTGGTGTTCGTTTGCATAACTGCATTTGCACACAGTGTTGAATGGTATGTTGATGGTTCGCTGTATCAAACAACAACATGCGAAGCAGGCGATAATATCACACCCCCAACCGCCCCCACAAAGTATGGATACAGTTTTGCCGGGTGGGAAAAGGTGTTGTATACAGAACTGGAATATATTGAATCAACGGGTACGCAGTATATTGACACAGGAATAGCCGTATCTGATAATAATAGTTTTAGTTGCAAGGCTGCAAAGACAGGAAATTCTGGCAGTATTTTGGCACAAGGTAATAATAATTTACGTATTGCGTCTGGTAGTATTACTTGGTATTCAAAAAACTATCATTTTGCGTATGCTGCTGCTAATGATGTTTTTCATACCTTTGAATGTGGTTTTAACTATCTAAAAGTAGACGGAAACGATATTACGGGCGTAACAGATTCAGATTCTGCCACTGGGGTTAATGTTATGGCTCTGGGGGGTGATTGTAAGGTATCATATCTAAAAATTTATGATTCTAACAACGTACTTGTCCGCAACCTTATTCCTGCAAAACGCAACAGCGATAATGAAGTTGGTATGTACGACACTGTAACAAATACATTCTTTACAAATGCGGGCACGGGTGAATTTATCGCAGGACCAGAGGTTGGTAGTTTGTGAGCGGTAAATTCCCCACCCACGGAGGGGAATTAGACCGCGACGGGGAATGAACAAAAAGAAAAAACAAAATGAAAAAAGTGTTTTTGATTTTTTTGTTATTACCTTTATCTGCATTTGCGGATATGACTTGTGATACAAATGTCAGTAAATATCACGCGATATACATATCAAATTCTTACACTTGTTCTGTGGGACAATATCTGCCGGCGAATACTTTGGGCTGTGTTGCGTGTCCAACGGGCTTTACGTGCAATGGTGGAACTTTCAATTTTAATCCAGACATTTTTCAGGGTCTGAATTTTGAAACAATACCCCAAACAACAATGAATAATATTTGTGCTGCGAATTTCCCAACAAAATTACACGCAAGATATGTGCCAAATTCACATACTTGTTCATCGGGGTATTATTTGCCGGCGAATGTCGATGAATGTGTTGCGTGTATATCGCATGGGCTTTGTCCTGGTGGGACATACACATTTAATGAAACAATACCCCAGGGAATTACAGGTTGTGAAGACGGATATCATATTTCCAATAATGTCTGTGTTGGAAATGTTATAAATATAACATGGGACAATGCGAACACTGCCGACATCACGGCAAATAACGCAGGTTCGGTCACATACGGTGGTGATATTCGCACACCACGGAAAGCACAACATATAAATGGGAAAATATTTGTCGGTTGGACATTTAATGTGCCGGAATAAAATATTTATTTATCCCAAATCGGTGAAATTATGGATTCTGCCAATAACGGGACAGATAATTTTGTGACGCGTTCCATTTCGTTTTTTATCAAATCTGCAAAATGTTCGGCGACGATTTCATCACATTCGAAAATCATTTCATCGTGAACCTGTAAAATCATTTTTATTTTATCAGTATTTGGAACAATGATTTTGTTATACACATTGACCATGGCGCGACGAACTATGTCGGCTTCGAATCCCTGGATTGGTGCGTTGATGGCGGCGCGTGTTGCATATCCACGCATGCGGGGATTGGCGGCTTCTGGTATTTCTATTTTGCGGTGCCATGGGGTATAAACAAAGTGGTTCTTTAATACAAATTCTGTTATGTAATCTATGTATTCTTTGATTTCTGGTAATCCCGCCATATAAGAATCTATAATCTTTTTTGCAGCATCACGCGTGATATTCAACTGGTTCGCCAGTCCAAACGCAGATATTCCATATATAATTGAAAAGTTTATTGTTTTTGCCGCGCGTCTTAAATCTTTTGGTACTGGTTCGTTTTGTGGGATATTAAATATCTTGCGTGCGGTTTGTTCGTGAATGTCCAATCCATGATTAAAAGTTTCACGAAACATTTCGACATTTGCAACATCTGCAAGTAATCTTAATTGAATCTGGGAATAATCAACCGATATCAGGGTTTTGCCCGGTTCCGCGACAAAGCATTTTCTGATTTCTTCGCCCAGTTCGGTTTTTATTGGAATGTTTTGCAGATTTGGATTGCGACTGGAAAGGCGCCCTGTGTTCGTGCTGGTCTGTAAAAATGTTGTGTGGATACGACCGTCATTGGCAATCTGGTGCGGCAGTGCATCTGCGTATGTTCCCGCCAATTTAGAAATCGAACGCCAGGTTAAAATTTTGTCTATGATTGGATGCGCATCAACTAAATCATTCAAAGTTGCCGCGTCTGTCGATTGCTTTTTACCGGTTGGCAGGTGTAATTCGTCAAATAAAACCACTGCCAATTGTTTCGGACTGGCCACATTAAATTCGTGTCCAGACAATTCATAAATTTCCTTTTCCAGTTTTTCCAGTTGTTTATGAAATACCCCGGACAACTGATTCAATCTGTCGCGATTTACTGCAACACCATATTTTTCCATCAAACATAAAATAGGGCATAATGGTATGTCGCATGTTTCATACAATTCGCGCAATTTTTCGTTCGCATTCAGTTGTGGACGAAATAATTTGTAAAGCGCGAAACAAACAACAGAATCTTCGCCTGAATATTTTGTGGCTGTGTCGATTGGTAATGTTTCAAAATGTTTGTCAGAATCTTTCGTTTTGGCATCAAATAAATCGTCGAATTTAATATCTGTATGGTTCAGGTACTTTTCCGCCAATTCGTCCAGACCGTGTCCATGTGTCGCCCCGTTCAGTGCGTAAGACAACAGCATTGTGTCGTCAATGGGCGATATTTTTGTTATGTCCCAACCTTCGTTTGACAGAATGTGTAAATCGTATTTCAGGTTATGTGCAACCTTGGTTATATTTGGGTTGGTAAAAATCGGCCACAGTTTTTTATAAACAGATTCAATAGACATCTGGTTCGGGGCGATTGCGTCTGTGCCGAATAAATCAGAAGATTTTGTTATATGTCGAATTGGAATATATGCACCGTGCACATCGTCGTATGCCAACGAAATTCCAACAATTTTGTCACTGATTTGGTTTAATCCTGTGGTTTCTGTGTCAAACGCAATTACATCAGAAACATGGGATAAAAATTCGTCCAGTTCTGATTCTTTTGAAATTGTGACAAATTCCATTTCGCCCAGCGTTGATTCTGGTTTGGGTGATTCTGGGATATCGACCACCGGACAAATAGATTTTTCGTATTCTGTGATGTGCGGGGTGCATGTTTGCGTGTTGCCCGGAAACAGTTTTTCAATCTTTGCAATCAAAGATTTGCTTTCGATTTTATTTTTTACAAAATCCAGCGCGCTATTTTTATCAAAACAAAACGGTGTGATTTTCAGTCCGTCTAAATCGACATCGCGTTTCAATGTCACCAGTTGTTTTGAAATGTACGCCATGTCGCGATTGTCGCGCAACAGATTTCGCGTTCTTTCGTTCTTTACAGAATCCAAATTCGCGTATAAATTGTCCAATGATTCAAATTCATTTATCAGTTCGGCTGCTTTCTTTGGACCAATACCCGGAACCCCCGGAACATTATCAGATGAATCCCCCATCAACGATTGAACATCGATGACCTGAGATGGTTTAACGGAAAATTTTTCAAAAACCTGGGGTTCGCGAATTTCTTTTTCTTTCATTCCGTCATAAAGGAACACACAGTCTGACACCAACTGCATTAAATCTTTGTCGCTGGTGATTATGCGGGTCGCATCTGTTGCAGTGCAATTTTGTGTCGCGATTGTCGCGATAACATCGTCTGCTTCGACCCCGGGAATACATAACACTGGTACCCCCATCGCATGCAATCCGATACGAATCATTTCACTTTGTGTGATTAAATCTTTGGGGGTTTCGGCACGGTTTGCCTTGTATTCAGGATAGATATCCTGGCGAAAACTGATGCGTGACGCATCGAAAACACATATTATGGAATCTGAATTTTTTGTGTTCGCCAATATAGGCAATACCATATTAAAAAAACCATAGACGGCACCAACTGGCATTCCGTCACCACGCGTTAAATTACTATGTACGCCATAGTAAGCACGAAATACCAGCGAATTTCCGTCTATCAGTGTTATCATTTTATCCTAGAATATAAAGCGCGCCTTTGCACGAATTCCGTATTCTAACAAATCTGGTGATTTGCCAGTTGCTTCGATTTTATAAATATCTGGGGCGTACATAACGCGACCTTCGATATCAAATTTTAATGGCAATTTCAAAACATCGATTGTTGCACCCAACATAGCCTGGTATGCAGCGGTTGATTCAATGTTGTATTCTGTTTTTACGCCGTTCGTTGTAATTGTGTGGTCACCACCAAAGACTGTACCAAACCCAGCCCCAATGTATGGCAGGATAATAGTCGATGGCATTTTTGCATACAGATTGACCATCGCTGCATTTGTGTCCAGGTCAGAAGAATGGATATAATTATATTCGCCTTCGATTCTGAATATTGGCAAATCCATACCAACAACGCCACCAAAGATTTGTGATGGGTCTGTTTCGTTTTTGTGTTCTGCAAACAATGTTTGTCCGCCAACACCAACCATGCCACCAATATAAAAATCAGCCATCACGCCAGCGTTCGCATTTGCAACACAAGCCAATACAGATACAATTGAAATTGCAGATAATGAATTTATTTTCATATTTTTCTCCTTTATATGATATTATAGTATAAAACAAAGGATTTAATATGCAAGAAAATAAACCTGTTTTAATCGTTGGATTGGGCAATCCAGGAAAAGAATACGAACAAACGCGCCATAATGTTGGATTTATGGTTATTGACGCAATTGCACCGGCGGACGCAGTGTGGAAGAAAGAAAAAGATGCATTGACCACGCGCGTCGAAATAGGTGATGTGCGTGCCATATTGGTAAAACCGCAAACTTTCATGAATAACAGTGGTATCGCTGTTGCGGGGCTGATGCAGTTCTATAAAGTGCCATTAGAAAACCTGATTGTGATTCATGACGATATGGATTTAAAGGTCGGAACATATCGTGAAAAAGTTGGCGGGGGCAGTGCAGGACATAACGGAATAAAATCTATCGATGCACATTGTGGTAACGAATATCGTCGTGTTCGAATCGGTATCGGGCATCCGCGTGATTTTGATAACCCAATGGACCCGGCAGATTGGGTTTTGGGTAAATTCGATGCTGAACAATTAAAAGAAATCAAATCAGTCATTAAAACGATAACAATCGATTAGTTTTATTCGTATTTGATTTTGAATGCGTTGATTTGACCGTCGTTGCAATTTGTGGAAACGCATTCTTGTAAATTATCATCTGTTTTTGGACAAAATGCGTTGTCTTTCAGTTTTTCATAGTACATTTTTACGGTCAAAGTACCAGCGGCAGGTTGAGATGATTGCACATTATAATAATCACCAGATTCGTCAACAACAATCCACATTGACTGGGTGCCGCCGTCGCCACATTTATATTGTGCGGTTGCTTCGTTATAACTAATAGGCTGTGGATTGTTTGATGTTGTCACACAGTATAATTTTGTATTGTTGCCCGTTGATGGACAAAGTTGCCCGTCTGTTCCGTTACAGTCGTATTCCCATAACCATGTGGCCTGCCATGTTGAGTATTGTGATGCGTCGTCACCCGATGAAGGAACACAAATTCCGTTGCTGGTTTCGCCGGACATACAGCAATTGTCATAGTTGTCCTGGACACCGGTTTCGCAATAATTAGTTAATGCGTTGGTGACCCAAATAATATAGTCTGGTAATGTTGGTGTGCCACAATCAGATGTTTGGGTGATATTTAACAATGGCTGACATTGTCTGCCATTGTTGGTACGGGCATAATTTATAGGGCATCCGGTTGCGTTGCAACCATCGGCGGAATCTTTTGTGCCGGTGTTTGTCGCAAACCATGATAATAAAGTAGAAGCGTCCGTACTGATTTGATTATGTTCTTTATATGATTCGGTGTTCAGCAGTAACGAATTTGTTGTGATAAAATATTTGTCTGCTTTATATTCGCAATTCCCCCAAATTTGTTTTGCGATATAGCAGGCCGTGTCGTTTTCGTCGCAAACGTCTTTGATGTTGTCGCCTTCGCCTAAATCATAATAACTGTCTTTTGTTGCGGGATAAATATCTGAAATTTTTATATTGGTTAAATTGTCTGCGCCATTAACACATTTAAGAACATCGTCCCAGCAAACATCACGATTTAAGATTGCGATTCGGTTGTCGTCTGTTGCGCGTTTGCATAATGCAAAATTTCCAGATGTTCCGTTGCATTTCTGGGTGATACAATTGCGACCAACATTCATACATGTTTCCATAATGTTTTTGTATGATATGTCTGTCGCGATTCCGGTCATTCCGGTTTCCCAATCGTCGTTTGTTGTTTTTGATATCAGTGTCCCACAAGAATCTTCGATTTGACGACACATTCCGTTTACAGTTTTGTCGGCAATTACGCCAAATGATGAAAGGGCGCGACTGTCAAAATCAGACAAATCTTTCAGTGCATTGGTTTTGCATTCTGCGACTAGTTTTGTGCAACTGGTTTTGATTTCTTCCAGTTTTGCATATTGTGCCAATTTGATTTGTGCCAACGCATCGTCCAGGAATTCTTGCCATATCATGTCAGATATATCCTGGCATTGTGCCATGGCGGGTTCCAGAAATTTTTTCTTTGAATTCAGAAAATTCACAAATTTTTCGTTTTGTTGTATTTTTGACCATTTTTCGCCGGCACCTGGTTCTTTTAACAAATTTGCCAAATCTGACAAATCGTTGGACAAAAACGCAGAACCAGTGGTTGGGTCGATGTATTTACCACTGGTGTCCAAACATTTATACAGGTTTTCGCCACACACAGATGTATCAGATAACTGATTCAGAATTTTTTTCTTGCAGGTCAGTGTTGTATCGCTGTTGCGTTGTTGATATGTGTTCAGGCGCGCTATGTCTAACAATGCACCGCTTTCATGTATTTTTCCCATCGCGGCGTTGTATTGGGTTTTGTATGATTTTGCAACGGTGTCGCAATCCTGCTGAATGGTCAGTTTATAACTGTTTTGTGCGATGGCGATTTCTTCGTCAGAACAAACTTCGTGTGCCATTTCGATACATATTGGATTTGCGGCATTATATAAATCCAATCCGGATTTAGCCGATGTCGCAATCCCTGATGTTGCATCTACATCGTCCCACGCAGTTTCTATGTTTAACGAAAGCGACATTGGTGATAAATCGTTGGCGATTTTTGAATTCCCAGATTCATTCAAAGATGCGGTGATTTTTTGCAAAAGTTTTTCGGATTCAGATGTGTCTTTGGTTTGAAATGCCAATTCGCCATCGGTTGCAACATTTATTGCAGCGGCGTCTTCTTTGTCCAGGTTGACCGTCAACAGTCGTTGATTGAAATCCAACATTTTATCTTCGACGCGGGACAATTGTTTTTTTATGTTGTCGAATTCGTGTATGCGCGCCGAACATGCACAACGGCGCAAATTAGCATCTTTGTTTGCGCAAAATTCATCCATGCATTCGTGGTAAATTGTACGACATTTTGAATAATTCAATGATTTGATATCTGATATTTTTGCATCGTTTAATTCTGCGGCACGCGAAGTACGGGTCGACGCCTTTTGTGAAATGGCGGAACGCGCAGATGTTGATGTTTTTGATTCTGGGGTACGTGTAGTGGTTGTTCTGGCATTTATGATGCGTGGCGTGGTCACAACGCGGACATTCATGTTTTCCGGCTTTGTGATTACGGGTGCAGTGCGGGGTTTAACCGTTGGTTGATTCGTGGTCGTACGCGATACGACGCGTTGTTGCGGTTTTGCGACAGTTCGCGCGTTTTTTTGTGTCGTATCTGTGCGTTTAGTATTAGATGTAGCAACGCGAGAAGATGTTTGTGTGGTGTTTGGTGCAACAGTTTGGTTTGTCGTCTGGGTTCGACGCGATGCGGCGCGGGCGTTTGATGCGTCGTCAGCCATGGTCGTCCCACATACAGACAAACCCAGGCATACAGTGAAAAACAGTATTATCCTTTTCATTCCTTAGATAAATCTTAGCAAATTTATAATTTTGGGGGCAAGAGGAAAATTAAAAATTTTATTTATTTTCAGTTGTCCGTGCTTGGGTGGCTTGTCGCGCTGTTAGCGTAAGCGAAAGCGGATGGTGCGGCCGGGGGGAATCGAACCCCCAAGGATTTCTCCACAGCATCCTTAGTGCTGCGCGTCTACCAATTTCGCCACGGCCGCGACGATGTAGTCAGCGTATTATAAAACTGTTTTTTTTTCAAGAATTTTATGTTATAATGTCAAATAATATTAAAAAAGGAAGTTTCAAGATGAAAAAATCTGTTCTGTCTTTGTTCAGTGTCAGTTTGTGTGCAATGATGCCGGTGTTGGCGAATGCTGCGGGAACTTATTATAATGGTAATATGTATCAAAGCGCGCAACGTTATGGTTCAAATGCGGGCGGCGGATATTATAACACTTACGGGGCAGGGCGCGAATATGGTCAAAATCAGTCAATGATGGTGCGTAATACCAGGACGACTGTGACAAAAAAATCAAATTCAAAACAGACCAAAAATCAGGCGCAATCTAAACAGGGATTCCAATTGTCTGCCGGGTTGGCACATGAATTCGCAAATTGGAATATAGAAATGAAAAATGCCGGGTCTAAATTGCGTTATGATGGTCTGGATTGGAATGTTATCAGTGGCGAAGGCGTATATTATTTTGGTTCGTCAACACCAATGCAAATCAAAGTTGGCGCGCGTTATGGTAAACAATTTGGCGAAACATCTATGATTGACGATGATATTACCAGCGGCGGATACGGATATCAGGATTGGACCGAAGGGCGCGTGACAGGATATGCGATGAGTTTGGGAACCAGTAAAGATGGAACACAATATGGATTTAACGCTGCGTTTGGGTTGACTGATTTCTTTAATTGGGGACGCGTAAAGGTGACGCCGTCCATCGGGTATCGTTATTTCAAACATGAACTGATAACGAAAGATAACAGTGGTTTGACAACCGATGTGTTTTTGGGAAATTCGTCACATCCGTATGTCAATTGTATCTCTGTTGGTGGCGAAACCCAGTGTGACCCATTCGTTTTGTTTGAATTTTTCAACGCCAGTGGTGCCAGTTTGGGAACTGCGGTCACCGGACGCGAACAGGTTGATTTAGATGGCGATGGAATAAAAGAATCTTTGACTGATATTGTGTATGGTGGAATTCCTGCGGGTGCAACAACTGTCGCAATCAGTATGGGCGATACATATTATTACGCACAGATGGGGACTTCGCATAAATATGAAACATTGTGGCAGGGACCATATGTTGCATTGGATATGGAATACATGATAAATAATAATAATTTTGTGAACGCTGGTGTTGAAATTGGTTTGCCGATGTATGATTCAAAGGGTGACCAACCATACCGTATCGATTGGGCGCACCCAACCAGTGTCGAAGACGAAGCCGGATTTGGGAAAGCGTATCATTTGGGTTTGAATGCAATGTGGTCAACCGCTGTCACAGACAGTGTAATGTTGTCACTGGGAATGACATATGATTATTATCGTGTTGGTGGCGCAGATGCGACAACCTATCTGAATCCTGGTTATTATCAGCCGATTGCGGATTCATATGCTGCAAAAATAGCGGCGGGCGGATTGACAGATACTCAAATTGCTGCGTATCAGGCTGAAATAGATGCTATAAATGCCTATAAAAACCAGGGCTGGAAAATTGAAAGCAAAGATGAAGTAAAATCAATTTATTCGTCAATGGGAATTCGTTTGGGATTGAATGTTAAATTCTAAGGGGTGATAAAGGTGCGCTTTGATAAAATTTATTTGCCGATATTAGGAATGTTTATGATTGTGTCTGGTGTGGTGGCTGCGCCATTATCTGGTACGGTTTCTGTAAATAAAACCAGTGACACTGCGGCGAATGCAAAAATAAATGCGATGAATTCTGCGCGTCGTGAAATACTGATGAATGTCGTGGGGCAATACGCGAATCGTGACGCGTTGAATAAACTGATTCAAGATGCGTCTAATGACGATTTGATGAATCTGATTGTTTCGTCCAGTGTTGCCAGCGAACAAATGTCGTCAACAGATTATTCTGCAAAAATCACAATGAACATAGATAATGATGCGGTAAAAAAATGGCTGAATTCAAATGGGGTGCAAAATTGGGTTCCGCTGAACGAAGGTGACGAAAGATTTTCTGTTTCGATTGTTTTGCCAAATGGACTGCAAGATTTAGCCGAACTAAAACGCGTCGCACGGGACAACAATATTGAAATAGATACTCAGTTTTTACAGGGAAATCAAATTATTGCAAAAATGCCACTGTCGTATCGAACCAGATTTACGGCGTCTGTTCGTGAATTGGGTTGGAAATACAGCGATGCAGATGGCGTGTTGCAAATTTGGAAATAGTTAAAAGCGAAAAAGGAAAAAAATGAGAAAATTATCATGCGTTTTGGCATTGTTGATGCCTATGGTTGCGGTGGCGGAAGATTCGCCGAATGAAACTAAATTCAATTTTAATGTTCGTCGTATTGGATTGGATTGGACGAAAACAGATATGAAAAATTCTGCGGAATATCAGAATTCGTCGGTTGCGGCGTTAAAGGCGTCTGACCAGCAAAATCTGAAGGGCGTTTTTGATGCGGCGTTGGAATACGGATTCGACAGATTTAAATGGGATAATTCGCTGTTTATGGAATATGGCAAACAAACAATTACCGATGTCAATGGTGTGAAAACAACAGATGAAAGCGCAGATAAAATTTTGCTGTCGTCTGATTTTGCGTATGCGTGTTGGGATTTTGATTCGTTTAAATTGGGTCCGATTGTTCGTGGACAATATGAAACTGAATTTCAGGGCAATCCGCGTCGTAATGTATTGCGTCCAAATGCCGGGTTCGCATTGTTTGACCATGATATTATCAAAAGTTTATATGTCGTTGGTGTTTACGAATACGATTTCACATATTCAGATGCCAAAGTGAATAAGTCCGCAGTCGAAGCGGGTTGGCGCGTGGATTATAAAATACGCGATGGTGTAAAATTTTCGTCTGATGGGTATTACAGAAAATATTTGTCTTTCTCGCAATATGTACCAGAAGATTTAGAATACGATTTTTCAGCCGTTGCGCGTCTGGATACAAATGTCTGGGGTGATTTAACAATGGGGCCGTATGTGAAATATCGTCGCGCCCATTCGCGTCAGGCAATCGATTATGGTTCGAATACTTCGATTGGTATTTCGTTCAGTTATATTCACAACTTTGATTTGATGTATAAAAAATCGGCAGAATAATTAAAACGCAAATTTTGATTTTGCCATTATAAAGACTTCGTTTTGAAAGTCTGGGTTGTCAACAAAAGTTGCAGACAGCGCCCCGTATTGGATTGTGTATTCAACGCTGGGGCGTGTTGCCATGTTTATTGTATTGTTGGCGTACATCATTTTTCCAGAATTATTCATACCGACCGGTGTGTTCAGATACATATCGCCAGATATTATCGTTTCAGGAATTGCGATTTCCATGGATAATTTTTTATATTGTGCGCCGAATTTTGCAGATGCAGTATAAATATTTGAAAACCCAGAAATTATCGAATTTTCATCTGCAGTTGGGTTGCTGACACCAATGCGAGCATTTTGATAAAAACGGACATCGTTTATATTAAATTCGTTTTTGTTGCCGATAAAGTTTGTGGTCGGGTTTGATTTTACAGACATCAACCCCGAAGATTCCAATAAATGATTGCGTTTAAATCCGAATTCGAAATTATCAAACAAAGTGACAGAGTTTTCATCTGAATCTGTCAGTTTTTCAAAACCGCGACCGTATGGAATAACATTTATATTGTCTGATAAATTTGTGGTGAATGCGCGTCCGAAATCGTCAACAAATGCAATTTTGATGTTAGCATTTTTGATTGCAGATGCAGCGGCGCCTGAAACACCGGTCATGTTTAACGGTTGAACTGAATCGTTGCCCAGAATGATTTTGGGTGTGCCGACCGGGCGTGTCGCGCGTTCCATATCTAATAACCCCCAACCGAACACAGAATCAACGCCGTTTTCGCCTAAATCGCGTGCTGTGACGAACAATAATTTTGTAATGTCTTCGGTTTTCATGTATGGGAACGCTTCGCGGATTGTGGCGATTGCGCCAGATACAACAGGCGCGGCGAAACTGGTGCCACTGTTATAATCGCTGGCGTCGGTTTTCCATGCAGACCCAGGTGCGGCGATACAATAATTTTGGGTAATTCCGCATTGGTTGCTGTACCATGCCAGGTTATTGTTGTTGTCAACCGAAACGACATTTACGAAATGCCCATTTAATTCTGGAAATGCCAGGGGCAGGGCAGACAGTGCGCCACTTTCTGTTTTTGATTCATTCCCTGCCGCCCAAACAAATATTGAATCGTTATCAATGACAGAATTTCGTATTTGTGTTATGAAATTTTGACTGGTTTGTGCGTACATATATTCCTGGGCGGCGGCATAGGATTTTATTGAATCCGGGGAATTATATATTGCGCGCGCAGCATTGACAGATTCACTGGAAGGAATTTGCCAACTGGCGTTATAGATATTGAATGTTTCTGATTTATTTATCGCGTTTGCGATATAATCATACGATTGCAAAGTATTTTGTGGTGTCGCGATGTTTGTGCGGACTATGTTTGCGTCGGGGGCAATATTTTGTGCGATTTCATAGACGCTGTGTCCATGGTATGTGTTGAAATCGTCCACTATATTTATAGATGTGTTTTTACCGGTGAATCCGCGTGCGTGCGCCGCCCCCATGTGAATGGCGTCATATTGTTTGATGTTTTTTTTGTATTCGCCGGACGTGGTGATTGTGTTTAATTTTGTGGCGTCTATGTCGGTTGCGGTGGAATTTACACTGTAAAAGGACACACGATTATTTTTGATGGAATCTGATGGGGAATAGTCAGTGTGTATATTTGCAGATAATGATAAACGCGGAAATGTTGTTTGATTGGAAATGGTTGACGATGGACCTGCATCGCCGCCCGAATTAGATGCCAACGCAACACCGACGCCGACCAGTGCCGCGCCACCCAATAATGCCAAATAGGTGTTATTACTGCCAGATTGTGCACGGGTGCATTTTTCAGGATATGCGGCGCGATATGTTGCATTGCTGCAATCGGGTGCAGCAATGGCACATGTCGTTGCAAAAACGATTGAAAATATTGCGGTAAAGATGTTTTTTATCATTGTCATTCCCGTCACCCAGTATAAATATAGGCCAAAATATGAATTTGTCAATACTTTTTAGCAAAAATGTTTGGTTTGGTGTTTTTTTGTGTTTTGTGGTGTTTTTTGTTGTTGACGCGCACGCCGTGTCTGTAGTATTCTTTAAAAAATAAAGGAAGGGGAAACGAAATGAAAACGAAATTGATATCGGTTTTGGCGCTGATAGTCGCGATGCCTGCAATTGCTGAAACATCAAATACCGAATCGACATTCCCGGTTCCGCCTGCCCAGATGCAGGCAGATACAACCTATACTGGTGCGGCAACATATGCGAATTTGCATTCGTATACGGGGCCTGTCGCTGCAACGGCAAATTATATCGACAATAACTATACTGTAAACGCGGGGCAATATTTGCCTTCTGGTGGTGAAGCTGTCACAACATGTACGGCGGGAAATTTTTGTCCTGGATTGCAAAGCCCGGTACAATACAGTGAAACATTGAACCAGGGTCTGGAAAGTTGTCCAAACGGATATCCGAATTCTGCAGCGGGCGCAACGGCAAACACCGAATGTTATACGGTGTGTACGGTTGCGAATGCAAATATTGCACACGCGTCCACGGTATCTGGTAATGATTATTATGGCGCCGGTACCGATACATGCGTCCCAACGGCATGCGATAACGGATATCATTTGAATTCTGGTGCACCAAACCTGACCGAAACAATCGGCGTAACGGGGGGCGGCACGGCATTCGGATCTATAAACCACAGCGGTACATACAGCGCTGAGGGTTCGACCAGTCAGGCAACATACGGGATAAGTGCCCCCGATACATTTGGTTTAGATTACGGCAGCACTAAAGGTCGTATAACAGGACGGGCATTGTGTAGTACACAAGTGGGTGATAACCAAGATGGGGCCTATACCAATCCAACAACAAATGCAACAATGACACCAGAATTTGACACACAAGGCGCAGAATACTGTTATTGTACGATAGATAGTTATACATCGCCAGAGGGTGCCAGCCAAAGCTTGTCTGCCCCTTGGGTGTTCAACAACACCTACGGTTCTGCGTCGGTTTGTGCGTCGGACTGCGCGTCCGGCTGTGCGGGCACCCTGCTGTACGACTTCGGCGCCGGCCTCGCTTTCCGTGCTGCGGTGTTCAATTCGATTCCGTCTGGTGCCCCATCATGTGAAGCGAACACAATCCAAATTACATGGGGTGACACAGATGCGGCAGATGTGACTGCGAATGATGCGGGTCAATGCACATTCGGGGGTGATATCCGTACCCCGGTCAAGGCTGTACATAAGAAGGGTAAAACCTTTGTCGGATGGACATTCGATGTGTCGTCTGGTGATTAAACAAAATACCGCCCGCCTGGGCGGTTGTTTTTTGTAATAAAATACTTGATTTTTGTTGGAAAATCGTTTATTATGGCGGCACGCGCTTGCGCGAAGAACACAGGCGGCGGATATAATTTCTGTCCAGGATATCTGGTTTTTTACATCTGCTGACCGAGGATAATAACAGAAAAACAAAGGATTTAATTATGGCATTGCCTACATTTACTATGAAACAACTGATGGAAGCCGGCGTTCATTTCGGACACCACACACGTCGTTGGAACCCACTGATGACACCGTATGTTTATGGCGTAAAAGATAAAATTCATATTATCAATTTGAATAAAACTGCACCGCTGTTGCACCGTTCACTGGTCGCATTGGAAGCAATCGCAGCCGCAGGCGGAAAAATCTTGTTCGTTGCAACAAAACACCAGGCAAAAGATATTGTCAAAGATGCAGCAGAACGTTGCGGACAATACTATGTAAATAATCGTTGGTTGGGTGGTATGTTGACAAACTGGACAACAGTTTCACAAAGCATTCGTCGTTTGAAAAAAATGGAAAACGATATTGCAAACGCTGACAAATTGGGTTTGACCAAGAAAGAAGTCGGTGTCATGACCAAAGAAGTTGCTAAATTGCGCGATATCTTTGGCGGTATCTTGGAAATGCACGGCGTACCCCAGGCGATGATTGTTATCGATGTGCCACGCGAATTGAATGCTGTACACGAAGCAAGAAATTTGGATATTCCAACAATTGCTATCTGTGATACAAACGCAAACCCAGAATTGGTTGATTACCCAGTCCCAGGAAACGATGATGCGTCGCGTGCAACACAATTGTATTGCGATTTGTTCGTTGACGCAATCTTGTCCGGTATTGAAAAAAGATTGGGTGGCGCGGCAGGTAAAAAGGAAGCATCTGATAACGCGATGGCTGCGGCTGAAGAATACGAACACGATGTAAAAGTTAAAGAAGCAAAACAAAAATCTAAGACTTCTGAAGCACGCGAAGTTCGTCGCAGCAAATTGGCAGACAAAGCCGAAGCAAAATAATAATTATAAAAGAAAGGAATAAAAAATGGCAGAAGTGACAGCAAAACTGATTCAAGAACTGCGCGAAAAAACTTCCGCAGGTATGATGGATTGTAAAAAAGCGTTGGTCGAAAACAATGGCGATATCGAAGCCGCCGCAGATTGGTTGCGTCAAAAAGGTATCGTAAAGGCCGCGTCAAAGGCTGGCCGTGTTGCCGCATCTGGTTTGGTCACGGTTGTTAAATGCGACAATATGGGCTGTGTTGTTGAATTGAACGCGGAAACAGATTTCGTTGCTAAAAACGACAAATTCCAGGCTTTGGTCGCAAATGTGGCACAAAAGGCCGCTGAATTAAAGGGCGATTTCGATGCAACAATGAATGCTGTGAAAGATGATATCGCAGCAACTATTTCCACAATCGGTGAAAATATGTCTTTGCGCCGTATTGCAAAGGTAAATGGTGACCATATTTATACTTATGTTCACAATGCTTTGGTTCCAGGCATGGGGCAAATCGGTGTTGTCGTTGCAATTGACGGTGATGATGCCCGTATTGACGAAATCGGCAATAAAATTGCGATGCACATCGCAGCAAATAAACCTGAATTTATGACAATTGCCGATGTTGACCCAAAGGCTGTTGAACGCGAAAAGAAAGTGTTTATTGAATCTGGTGCCACAAATGGTAAACCTGAAAATATAGTCGAAAAGATGGTCGATGGTCGTATCCAAAAATGGTATGCAGAATCAGTATTGGAAGAACAACCTTTCGTTATGGACCCGTCAAAGAAAGTCAAAGATGTTATCGCAGAACACGGTGGTAAATTGGCCGGTTATGCATACTATGTCTTGGGCGAAGGTATCCAAAAACGCGAAGATAACCTGGCCGACGAAGTTGCAAAAATGTTAGGCTAAAATCAAAGCGCAAAAAACAAACCGCGCTTTGAACAAGGCGCGGTTTTTTAATCAGAAAAAAAGGAATATTATATGAAAGTTGATTCAAAACATTTAACTGTGTTTCCGCATGCGCGTTATGTTGTGACACCAACTGGTGTACAGATGATTGTCAAAACACCAAACGCATTGCATGTTTTGAATATTTCCAGACAATACAGACAATATTGCCTGATGGATATCATTATGAAACACGGATTGGGAAAACAGTATGTTTAATATTGTTAAATATAAAAATATTGTGCTATAATATCGTGCAGATATTAAAAAAAAGGTTATTTAAAATGCCAAACACTTTATTTGAAGAACTGGAACAACGCGGTTTTATAAATCAGTGTTCGAATTTGGACGCTGTTAAAGATTTACTGAATAATGATAAAATAGTTGTTTATTTGGGCTCTGATCCAACGGCAGATTCTTTGCATGTTGGACATTTGGTGCCGGTTATGATGATGCGCTGGTTGCAAAAGTACGGTCACAAACCAATCGCGCTGGTTGGTGGTGCAACTGGGCGAATAGGGGACCCCAGTGGTCGTGATACTGGTCGTCCAATTATGACCGAAGAAGTTTTGGCAAAAAATATTGCTGGTTTAAAAAAATCTTTTTCAAAGTTTTTCAAATTCAATGATTCGGAAAATGGCGCAATCATGGTCGATAATTATGATTGGATGAAAAATTACAGTCATATGGATTTCTTGGCACAGTACGGAATGGATTTCACTGTTCCGCGTATGTTATCAATGGAAAGTGTAAAAAAACGTCTGGAAAACGGGATGACCTTTTTGGAATTTAATTATATGACATTCCAGGCTGTTGATTTCTTGACCCTGTATAAAGAACATAATTGTGTGCTGCAACTGTGTGGTGCGGACCAATGGGGTAACGCGATTATGGGTGTTGAATTGGTGCGCAAAAAATGTGGCAAAGAAGTCTATGTGTTGTCTACCGCAATTATGACAGATTCAAATGGAAATAAAATTGGAAAATCTGCGGGTAATGCACCATGGGTAAATGAAGACAAAACCAGCCCGTATGAATACTATCAGTATTTCCGCAATATCCCAGATGATTTAGTGGAAAAATTTTTGAAAATATTTACTGAAATTCCATTGGACGAAATCGACGAATTATCAAAAAAGCAGGGTGCAGAATTGAACGCGGTAAAGGCGCGTTTGGCGTTTGCTGCAACCGAAATCGCACATGGGACAGCGGCCGCGAAACAGGCACAGGAAGCGGCAGCGGCACTGTTTGGCGGTGGTGCAAATTCTGCGAATGTCCCAAGCACAGATTTGAAAATGTCTGAACCAATGTCCATAGTTGATTTTCTGGTCGCGGTAAAATTATTTGATTCTAAATCAGAAGCGCGCCGTATGGTGGAACAGGGCGGTATTCAAATCGATGGCGAAAAGATTACTGACAAAGAATATATGGTTGCACCAAAAGAATCCATAATGGTTCAACGCGGCAAAAAAGTTTTCTTGAAAGTGAATATAAAATAACAAAACCGGCAAAAGCCGGTTTAATTTTTGGCGCGCCCAGCAGGACTCCCTCGGCAATTCTTGCCTGCGGGGCAATCGTAACGGTTTCGGTGCGCTTCGCTTCCAAAACCTACTGCTTGTCGATGGTTCTCGTTCTGGGGCTTACTGCATAAATAAAATCGGGATAAACCCGATTTAATTTCTGGCGCGCCCAGCAGGACTCGAACCTGCAACCCACAGATTAGAAATCTGTTGCTCTATCCAATTGAGCCATGGGCGCAACAAAAGGCATTTTATACTAAAACAGCCACAATTGCAAATATTTTATGCTTTTTTGACAAAACGCTTGACAAATAAAAAATATTGTCTATATTTATGGCGAGTTAAACAAAATACAAGGAGCTCATAATGACAGATATTCCTGTTACAAAATATATTATAATAAACGAAAAGGGTGCTTTTATTGGTAGTGAACCTACTTGGCATCACAACGGGTACTTGATACTAAATATTGATAAGGCAAAAAGAGATTTTGCCAACATAAAGAAGGTATACCCACATGTGAAAGAATTGCATGTTGGCACATTTGAAACCAAAGGTGATTATGCACAACCAGGAAAGCCGTCTGAAAAAAATGGTACAAACTCGTGGTGTCGTGCAAAGTTTTGTAATGGAGATGTGAGTAATTGGGTGGCGGTTAACGAATTTCCTTCCGATTTTGTTTGTTCTCGTTATTTTGTACAAGATTGTACTGATGCGATATGGGCCGATGCTGATTTGCAATCCGCAATATTGAAACAATACGAACCTGTCAATGCCATCAAAATCGGTAAATACAGATTCTTATTAGAAAAACTTATTCAAAATATAAGATAAAAAAAAGGGGTTTAACATGAATAACAAAACACAAAAAATGAAAAATGCATCGCGTAAAACACGTTGGAATAATTTTAAAAATTGGTTAAAGAAAGTTTTGTCTTTCCCAATTCGCGCAATTAAATGGTTGTGGCGTTTGATTTGCCGTATCTGTCGCGCAATTTGGAATTGGTTAAAATCTATCGATATTGTTGGAATGATAAATCTGACGCTGTTGGTTGCGATAATTGTGTTGTTTTTATCGCTGATTTCAGATGTTGTTCGTGGCAGAAAATGCAACACTGTGAATAACAATAATATTCAAACAACAACCCAGGTCGCAGATAAATGGGCGCAACAAAAACAGTCTGACAATCGCCGTGTTGTAAAACGCAAATATGCAAATTCTGTGACTTTGCCGGTTAAATCAGATGCAGTGGCACAACAAAATACTGTGACACAAATCAGAACAATCGGTGTTGAAAAACCTGAAATTGTCACCGAATTGGCAACACCTGCGTCGGAATTGCCACAACAGGTTTTGTCTGGCGATGTTATTGTTGAACGCGCCCCAAACAGCCCAATTTTATCAAATGGCGTGAAAATAAATGGTAATTTGTTTGTGCAAAATATGCGTAAATACACAATTCCATGTGATGCAAAAATAAACGGTCATTTGTTTGTTCGTAATGTGAACCAATTGAAATTCTGTGGTAAATTCACAGTCAACGGGAATGTGTATGTCAATCGTGAATCTTCGTTTGGACCGATTCCTGATGATGCGAAAATAAACGGCCAGATAATTTTGTAAAGTTTTGTTTTTTGTTGTTCGAAAAGTGTCGCGCATTATCGCGACACTTTTTTATATACAATTTATATTTTATGTGATATAATGGACCGTGTAACAAAAAAGGGGAAAAATATGAATTTCTTTCAAAAATTGGGTAAATTGTTTGCAGCCAACATTGCATATACTGTGATTTTGGTTTTTGGTTTGATATTGTTTTTGTATTTTGCAGATGGTGATTTGATTGGCGGTATATTTACTGCGATTTCTGCATTGGTTGTATATGTATGTATCGCGTTGCTGTATGGCGAATACAAAAAAATGCCAAAGGCATCTGTGACGCCTGTCGCAAAAAAAACAGCGGCGAAAAAACCAGTTGCAAAAAAGAAAGCAAAATAATATAATATCAAACAGATGTTAAAAATGGTGGTCCCGTGTCGATTAGACACGGGTTTTTGTTTTTGGGGGTAGGGATTACAGAAAGCAAGTTCCCCTCCTGTGGAGGGGTGGCGGAACGCCGGGGTGGTCTTTTGTTTTCCAGATTGTTCGTTTTTTTCAACCCTCCCCACCACTTCGTGGTCCCCCCCGCCCGGGGCGGGGAATACAAGTAGATTTCGGAAACGAAGTACAGCGAAATCGCTCGGACTTTGTCCTACGCGGCATTCGTTAGCACTCAAACTTCGTAAACACTCGTTTTCGTTTACTCATAGTCGTTGCGGTATATGCGCAAAAAAACAACCGCCCGAATGGGCGGTAAAGTTCCCCTCCTGTGGAGGGGTGGCGGAACGCCGGGGTGGTCTTTTGTTGCCCAGATTGTTCGTTTTTTCCAACCCTCCCCACCACTTCGTGGTCCCCCCCGCCCCAGGCGGGGAATCTGCGGTGTTCCTAAGACGACCTAAAAAAAGAACCCGATAATCGGGTTCTTTTTTTTGTATCGAACACACACAAATATTATTGTGCGTTGAATGTCCAGCCGGTAAAGATTTTACCTGGTTTGTGGACTGCTTTCTTCGGTGTGCGGATATCACCACCGTATGTGACAGAACCTGCGTCGTTTGCCGCGATATCTTCCGCAGACGCGTCCGCCCATGTGATGCTGATTTCATTCGCATCACATGATGGGGCGGCCGCCGGAATCGAATTGAACACCGCAGCGCGGAAACCGTTGGGGATGCCGTCGGACTGCAGGTTGTTCGCACAGCCGCGCGCACAGCCCGGCGCACAGTCCGACGCATCACCGAAGTAGTCGTTGAACACCCAAGGGGCAGACAAGCTTTGGCTGGCACCACTGGGCGATGTATAACTGTCAATTTGACACCAACAATTTTGTCCGTTACTAAAATCTGCGGCTACATTGGTTGATGTTGTGGCGTTGCCTTCAAAATCATTCGTTCCGCTTTGTGTACTGCATATCGCTTTACCTGTTATACGACCTTTGGTGCTGCCGTAATCTACACCAAATGTATCGGGGCACTTATCCCGTATGTTGCCTGACTGGTCGAACCCTCAGCGCTGTATGTACCGCTGTGGTTTATAGATCCGAATGCCGTGCCGCCCCCCGTTACGCCGATTATTTCGGTCAGATTCAGATTCCCTGGGTTAAGATGATACCCCGTATCACACGATGCAATTGCACAGGTATCGGTCACATTTGCACCAGAATAATTTTTACCCGTCACGCTTGCGATATGCGAATTTGCAGGAAAATCAGATACTGTACATGCGGTATAACATTCGTCTGTGCTTTCTGCGCCTTCGTCACTGTTCGGGAACTCCGTCGGACAGTTCGCATAATTCGCCGTTGTTGTTGCGGTTCCGCTTGACACCTTCAGGTTTGTGACCGTCGCCTGATTTTGGTATGTATAGTCTTCCTCCATAACACCATTACTTGGGAATGTGCTTGAAGTATTCGATGGCACAGCCATTGCAGGTACTGCAAATGTCAATGCAACCATCGATGTTAAAAATGTGATTTTTTTCATGGTTTCCCTTTCCTTTTATTTGGTTAAAAATTCCTTTGGTTAAAGTGTATCAAAAAACCTAGGTTTATTGCAACCATTATTTTTCAAAAATTTCAAAAAATTTTTCCCCAGATTTCTGGGGTTTTTTATTTTTCATTTTTCACTAAACAGGGTGGTCCAAAAACCTAGGTTTTTTGACACACCGCAACCCCACGGAATTCCGCAGAAAAACACTAGTTTTGCTGTTTTATAATTATTCGGACTTGCAATATTTTTTTATCGGTTTATAATCGCGATATCTGAAATTTAAAAAGGGGGAAAAGATGAAAGTCGTCGAAAAATTTAAGAATTTACCAACAATTTGGGTCGTTATTATTGCGTTCGGTATCGCGTTGGGCGGATTTTTTATCGGGCATGGTGTTTACAGTTCTTTGGCGTCCCGTACCGTCACAGTCAAAGGATTGGCAGAAATGGATGTCGTCGCAGATACTGCCGTTTGGAATATTAAATTCAGTCGTGTCGGTGGCGATTTAACCCGGGTGCAATCTGATGTCGATTCCGATTTGGCAAAAACGCGTAAATTTTTAATAGATAATGGATTCGAAGAAGATGAATTGCAAAACCTGCGTATTACTGTGCGCGATAAATACGCCGGATACAGCGACGCACAAAGAAAAGACCAAGAATCAAACGACAGATATGTTGTTGAAACGGGTGTCATGGTGCGTTCAAATTCTGTGAATTTGGTCGATGCTGTATCGCGCAAGATGGGCGATTTGGTGCGTCAGGGTGTAACGGTAAGTGAAGATTATGCCGGCCCAATCTATGTGTTTAATGGTTTGAACGATATCAAAATCAAAATGATAGAAACTGCAACCAAAAACGCACGCGCCGCCGGTGAACAGTTTGCCAAAGATGCGAATGCTTCGTTGGGTAAAATTAAAACCGCGAACCAGGGGACTTTTTCAGTTGCCGCCCGCGACCAAGTTGATGCGTGGTCTGATAATGAACGGCAATCTATCAACAAACGCGTTCGCGTGGTTTCAACAATAACTTTCTTTTTAAGATAAAAAAGAACCGCCAATTTGGCGGTTTTATCTTGCACTAAAATTTATGATTTTCTATAATAAAGATATGGCAAAAATCGCAGACCTTTTTATTCGCAGTGAACATGCGGATTTAATGAAAAAATTAAATGCGTGGGATATCGCATATCATCAAAATGATGCGCCGATTGTCGATGATGCGACCTATGACGCGGCGAAATCGCGTGTACTGGAAATCGAAGCGGAATATCCAGAATTGGCAAAAAACGGTTTTTCGACACATGTTGGGGCGGCTGTTTCTGAAAAATTCAAATCGTATCCGCATGTTGTGCCAATGCTGTCGATTTCAGATGTTTTCAATGAAAATGAAGTGCGTGATTGGTTCGACAAATTACAATCCAAAGAATTATTTGTGGAATTAAAGGTTGACGGTCTGTCGTTTTCTGCGCGTTATGAAAATGGTGTGTTTGTGCGCGGGCTGACCCGGGGCAGTGGCGTTGCCGGCGAAGATATAACCGCGAATTTGTTGACGATTCCAGATATACCAAAAAAACTGACCGGTGATTTTCCAGATGTAATCGAAGTGCGCGGTGAAGTCTATATGGCGCGTAATGATTTTATCGCGTTAAACGAAACATCTGATAAAAAGTTTGCAAATCCGCGTAATGCGGCGGCGGGGTCGCTGCGCCAATTAAATCCGGCAATAACTGCATCGCGTAAATTGAGTGCGTTTGGTTATACCTATGGCGATTTGTCGTCGCGTGATTGGGTGACACAATCTGAATTTTTTGATAAATTGGAATCGTGGGGCTTTAAAACTACGCGTCAATGGGCGCATATTGCGAAAAGTGTTGCCGATGTTCAGGAAATCTATAACGATGTAATGCTGCACAGGGACGAAATTCCGTTTGATATAGACGGTCTGGTTATAAAAGTAAATTCCATCGCAACCCAGGAAAAAATGGGCGCACGCGCAAACAGTCCGCGTTGGGAAATTGCTTATAAATTCCCGGCGGCGCGCGGTATTACCAGATTAAACGACATTACAATTCAGGTTGGACGGACAGGCGTTTTGACCCCAGTGGCGGAATTGGAACCAATCAACATCGGTGGGGTGGTTGTGTCGCGTGCCACTTTACATAACGCAGATGAAATTGCGCGATTAAATGTGAAAATAGGCGACAAAGTCATTGTGCAAAGGGCGGGCGATGTTATCCCGCAAATTGTAGAGGTGGCGGAAGTCGAACCCAATGCAATTCCTTTTGTTTTTCCGACAACTTGCCCGGTTTGTGGTGGTGCGGTTGTCCAGGAATCTGGTGCAGTGGCGCGTCGGTGTGTAAATTCGCTGTCGTGTCCGGCACAAATTCGTGGCGAATTGGAACATTTTGTATCGCGTCATGCCTTTGATATCGAAGGTATCGGTGCGCGCCAAATTGAATTGTTTTCAAATCTGGGCTGGATAAAGCAGGCGGCAGATATTTTCACGCTGATTGAAAATCATGGTGATGAAATAAAAGATATGGATGGGTTTGGCGCAAAGTCTGTATCTAATCTGCAGACTTCGATTGACAAAGCGCGTAATGTCGATTTGAACCGTTTGATTTATGCGATTGGTATCCCAGATGTTGGGGAAGTGACCGCGAAAATTTTGGCGCGCGAATTTGGTAATCTGGAATCTTTGCGTCGTGCCAGTGTTGAACGCCTGATTGAAATCGATGGAATCGGCGAAGTTATGGCGCACGAAATTGTTTCGTTCTTTGGCGATGAACATGCGATGCGCGCGCTGGATAATTTATTGCATTATATAACAATAAAAAATCCAGAAAATAAAATTGTGGAAAACAGTGCTTTGAATGGCAAACGTGTTGTGTTGACTGGGACGCTGTCAAAATATACGCGCGATGGTGCCAAAGAAATACTGGAACAACATGGCGCGCATGTCAGTGGCAGCGTTTCATCAAAAACTGATATTGTTATCGCGGGTGCGGCGGCCGGGTCTAAATTGACAGATGCGCAAAAATTGGGCATAACAATCTGGTCAGAAGAAGATTTTGAAAATGCGATAAAATAGGGGGAAAATTTGCAAAAAAATTCACAAAAACAACCTCGTTCATGGCGGGCACGGATAATAGGATTTTTTGCCAATCTGTTTTTGATTTTTGTCGCGATGTGCGGACTGTATGTCTTGTTCGTGTTTTTGCAGATGCCGTCCCTGGATTCTGTGTTGCATGAAACACGCGAACCCGCAATTATATTCTTGGATAAAAATGGTCGCGAAATCCGCGCAGATGGGCGTATAATGGGCGCGGCGGTCAGTGTCGATAATCTGCCCCCGCATGTATGGCAGGCGATTGTTGCAATCGAAGATAAAAACTTTTTTGAACACGGGGCAATATCGTATCGCGGAACAATTCGTGCAATATTTGTGAATCTGTTTAATGGGCATTTTGCCGCCGGTGGGTCAACGATTACTCAACAGACCGCAAAAAATATATTCCTTTCGCGTGATAAAAAGATTTCCAGAAAAATTCAGGAACTGATATTGTCAATGTGGTTGGAAAATCGTTTCAGTAAAAACCAAATTCTGGATTTGTATATGAACAGGGTGTCGTTGGTTGGTGGTATGCGCGGAATTGACGCGGCTGCGAATATATTGTTTGGACATGGTGCACGCGAATTGACTTTGGCAGAATCTGCCCAGATTGCCGCGATGTTAAAGGCACCCAGCGCATACAGCCCGCTGAAAAACCCAGAACGCAATATGAAACGCGCACGGGTTATATTGCTAGAGATGGCGCGCCAGAATTATATTACGATGGATGCGGCGAATAATGCAATTGCACAATTGAAACCTGCGGTGGAAAATCAAAATACAAACATATATCGGTATTGGACAGATTTTGTCCGTGATGAAATAGAATCGCGGATTGGTGAAATAAATCAGGATTTGTATGTGTATACTACATTGGATGCAAAACTGCAAAAACGAGTTGCCACAAGCTTGGTGGCCAATATTGGTGAATATCAGGGGGCGGTTGTTGCAATATCTAGGGATGGGGCAATTCAGGCGATGGTTGGTGGTGACGATTATACAACCAGTCAATTTAATCGTGTTTTGGCACTGCGTCAGCCGGGGTCTGCGTTCAAGCCGGTCGTGTATTTGGTTGCACTGGAAAATGGTATGACACCGGAATCCTATGTAAATGATTCTCCGTTTACAATCGGTGATTATAACCCAAAAAATTATGATGAAATTTATTATGGTGGGATAACACTGGCAACTGCGTTCGCAAAAAGTGTCAATTCTGTGCCGTTAAAGTTGACCAAGGAATATGGTATAGATTCAGTGTTGCAAATGGCGGCGCGTTTGGGGGTTGGGAATAACCTGAAACGCGAATATTCGACTGTTTTGGGGGCATCGGAAATGTCGCTTTTGGATTTAACAACGATTTATTCTGTGATTTGGAACGATGGAAAATCAGTGCATCCGTATTCTATCACTAAAATCACAGATGCAGGTGGGCATGTGATTTATGCACGCAACCCGTCTGAAGAAATGACAATATTGCAACCACAAACGGTTGAATATATGAAAGAAATGCTGTACGAAGTTGTGACCAAAGGAACCGGTAAACGCGCATATACTGAAAAAGTATTTGGTGGTAAAACCGGTACCAGTAATGATAACAGGGACGCATGGTTTGTTGGTACGATACCTGATTATGTGATGGGGGTGTGGGTTGGTCGTGACGATAATAAACCAATGTCATCTAAAATCACAGGTGGCACATTACCCGCCACAATATTCCACGAAATTGTGAAATAATGCCTTGATTTATTAAATAGCTTTGTGCGATACTGTCCCTTGTAAGAGGTAGGAGATTTTTCATGCAGCAAAAGACAGACAACATCACGCAATTTCCAAAATCCATATGGGGATTTTATTGGAAATATGGCATTGCGAATTATAAATTTTTGCTGATTACCTGGATGCTTGCCGTTTTGGTCATGTATTCGGGCGGTATTATTTGGCCAAATTTTCAACGTTGGGTGGTTGCGTTGTTTGAACATCCGGTACCAGACGGAATGTCTTTTATAAAATATGCGATGCCGACAATAATTATCATAACATTTCTTAATATGATGATGACAAGTGTCGAGGCAATACGTGAAACAATAAGCGGACGTCTTTGGCCAAATCTTTCAAGGCAAATGTCGGAAATCTTGACAACCTATACCCATAAACAGTCCATGGCTTTTTGGACTGGTAAAATGTCTGGTTCGATAAATCAGCAGATAAATTACATAATTTCTGGGTTTAATAATGGTTTTAGTGAATTATGGATGTGCGTTGGTCGTTTAATGATTATCATGGTAAACGGCGTGCTGTTATTTGCCATAAATAAATGGGTTGCATATTTATTTGTTTTTTCACTGTTTTTCAGAATTATATATGCCTATTTTATGCGTAAACGTGTAAAAACGGCAAGCGAAGAAGCATCCGGTGCGAACAGCGCTTTAACCGGTAAATTGGTGGACAGTTTTTCCAATTATTCAATTGTAAAATTATTCGCGGGTGCCGAAAAAGAACAAAAAACATTGCAAGAACCACGCATAAAGAGTGTGAATGCACAAATATATTCGCGTTATACAATGCGACTTTTCTGGGTTGTACCTGGTTTGTTATGGGATTTGTTGTTTGGTGCAACAATTTTATTCTGTTGTTTACTTTATCAACGTGGGTTAATAGCTGTTTCAGAAATCGTGTTCACTATATCTGTGTATTTGGAAGTTATGGGCGCAATTGGTAATTTAATAAACCGTTTCCCAGAAATCATAGATAAAACGGCATCTGCTAAAAAGGCGTATAAAGAATTGGTCGTGCCATTGGATATTGTCGATGCAGAAAATGCAAAACCTTTGCGCGTTAAAAAAGGCGCAATTTCGTTTAACAATATATCTTTCAGATATAAAAACAGACCTGTGTTGAAAAATTTGTCTTTGGAAATCAAACCAGGTGAACGCGTTGGTATTGTTGGTATGTCTGGGGCAGGAAAAACAACATTGGTCAATTTGTTGATGCGTTTTTATGAACCACAGCGCGGAAATATTTTGATTGACGGTCAAGATATCAAAGATGTCACCCAAAATTCTTTGCGTGAAAACATATCTTTTATTCCCCAGGACCCAACCATGTTTAACCGAACGATTGGTGAAAATATCGGATATGGTAAATTTGGCGCATCGTTGAAAGAAATTCGCATGGCGTCTAAAAAAGCATCGGCAGATAAATTTATTATGGATACCGAAAATGGATATGATTCATTGGTGGGGGACCGTGGTATTAAATTGTCGGGTGGACAAAGACAACGTATCGCGATTGCGCGTGCGTTCCTTAAAAACGCGCCGATTTTGGTTCTGGACGAAGCAACTTCTGCATTGGACAGCGAAACAGAATTATCCATTCAAAAATCTTTCGATAGATTGTCAAAGGGACATACGACAATCGCAATTGCACATCGTTTGTCAACACTGCGCAACATGGACCGAATAGTAGTTTTGGATAAAGGGGTTGTCGTAGAGCAGGGAACACACAGTTCGCTGTTGCGTAAACGCGGCGAATATTATCGCCTGTGGCAAATGCAATCTGGCGGATTTTTGCAGGAAAAATAAACAATTTGCATTTTAGTGTTTGGGGTGGTATGGTATTTACCTGCAAGAGAAAAATTATGTCAGTGAAAGCGAAACGTTTTTTCAAGAAACTTATCAGTTATGCGGGAATTTTCTTTTTCATAGTTGCGGCAGGCATGCTTTATTGGCAATTGCGCAATTATTCGCTGATGGATATTGCGCGCGCCCTTTGGCATATACCGTTTATGAATTTGGTTTTTGCATGTATCGCATGTTTGTGTGGATACCTGGCGTTATCGCTTTATGATTATCTGGCGTTGGATTATGTAGGACGCAAAGTTTCCTGGTGGAAATGGATGTTGGCAGGAATGCTGGGTTTTGCAATATCTAATAACGCCGGCCATGCCGTGGTCAGTGGTGGCGCAATCAGATATCGTTTGTACACGCGTTGGCGCGTGCCGGGGTCAGACATTGTAAAAATGCTGATGTTTTCCGGTTTTACATTCTTTTTGGGCTATGCTGCGATTGCGGTAATCGGCTATTTTTTGGTTCCAAATGATATGTTTGCGAATTCTGCGGGCGCATCGTTTGGGGTCAATGGGTTGTTTATTGTGTGTTTGTCCGTAATATTGGCATACTATGCAATTGCAACCATGTTAAGCGGGAAAAGCATAAGAATAGGGGAAATAAAATTCCATATTCCGACCATCGGCGAAGCAATTATTCAAACAATTTTGGGTATCGCAGATGCACTTTGTGCGGGATTGGTTCTTTATTTCTGTATCAGTCCGTTTATAGACATGCCGTTTGGTGTGTTTATCGGATTGTATGTGATAGCAAATGTGGCTGGGGTTTTCAGTCAGGTCCCGGGTGGTATTGGTGTTTTTGAATCTATCTTTATGGTGGCGTTGCCGGAAACCGCGGACAAGGCCAGTATTTTCGGCGCCCTGTTGGCATACAGAATAATTTATTATGTATTGCCGTTGATTGGGGTGGGTGGTTTGTTCTTTATTTACGAACGGTGGTTGCGTGCGCGCATGAAACGGTGGCTGGCTGAGGCCAAAGAAAAAATGCCGCATATTCAATTGCCACACATAAAACACCACGAAGAAAATCAAAAATAAAAATACCTTGCCTTTGTGGGGCGTGTTTGTTATCATAAAAATCGTTGTATAAAATGGGGTAAAATGGTGCTGTTTTTGTCACTTTTTACTGTGATTTGTGTCGCGCTTTTGTGTATCGTTGCGTGCATCCTTGGCATGGGCGGGATTGCCCCACGGGATCGGGTCGCGTCTGTTTTATATATACCCAACACAAAAGGATTATTAAATGTCAAAAAAGATTTATGTGGATGGTGTTCATCCAGAAGAAACACGGGTGGTGGTTGTCGACAGTGCAACAAATCGTGTGTCTGATTTTGACGTGGAAACAACGACTAAGCCCCAGATAAAGGGAAATATTTATCTGGCAAAGGTTATTCGTGTTGAACCATCACTTCAGGCGGCTTTTGTTGACTATGGCACTGGTAAAAATGGATTTTTGCCGTTTTCGGAAATTCATCCGGATTATTACCAGGTCACCCCAGAACAAAAGAAAAAATTACTCGAATTGGCACATGCCAACATCGTTGAAGACGACGACGACCCAAATGATGAAGAAGACGAAGTCGCCGAATACGACGACAGCAGTGCCGGCGAAGATAACAAAGAATTATTGAAACGCGCACGCGAATTCAAAATCCAAGATGTTATCGTGCCAAAGCAAATCTTGCTTATTCAGGGGGTAAAGGAAGAACGCGGACAAAAGGGCGCGTCGATGACAACATATCTGTCGTTGGCTGGCCGTTTCGCGGTTCTGATGCCTAATTCCAGAAAACGCAACAGTTATGGGATTTCCAAAAAGATTTCGGACAAGGCAGAACGCGCGCGTTTGCGTGAAATTCTGCATGGCCTGAAAATACCAAAGGGCATGACGGTTGTATTGCGTACTGCTGCCCAGGACGCGACTGCTGATGATATTGCCAAAGACTATGATTATCTGACATCGCTTTGGAATGATATCCGCAAAACTACATTGGAATCTGTTGCGCCAGTGACCATTCACACCGAAGATTCCCTTTTGCGTCGTGTTGTTCGCGATTTCGTGTCGGACAAAGACGATGTTATGTATGTCCAGGGGCAAGAGGTTTTTGATGAAGCCAAGGCATATTTCCAACAACTGTATGGTCGCGCACCGCGCAAACAGTTGGTGCAATATAAAGACACTGCGGTTCCGTTGATGACCAAGGCCGGGGTTGAAAAACAATTGGAAGGTCTGCACGGTCCATATGTGACATTACCGTCCGGCGGTTCAATCGTTATCAACCAAACCGAAGCAATGGTGACAATCGATGTGAATTCGTCGCGCGCGATAAAGGAAAAAGATATCGAACAAACGGCATTGAATACTAATTTGGAAGCCGCCGAAGAAATCGCATTACAATTGCGCCTGCGTGATTTGGCGGGGATTGTCGCGATTGACTTTATCGACATGGAAGAAGAAAAGAACAACCGCAAATTGGAACAGAAAATGCGCGAAGTTATGAAACATGACCGCGCGCGGACCCAGGTTGCAAAAATCAACGCGTTTGGCGTGTTGATGTTGTCGCGCCAGCGTTTGCGTTCTTCATTTATTGAATCTTCGTATGTTGTCTGTCCACACTGTATGGGGGCAGGCGTGGTGCCAAGTATTCAAACGGCGTCGATAATCTTGTTCCGTCATTTACAGGAAAAATTGTTGGCCAAAGCTGCACAAAAAATCATTATGACCGTGCCAAGTGATGTCGCGATTTACCTGTTGAATCAGAAACGCGCTGAATTGGCGGCGATGGAAAAAGAATTCGAAACAGAAATCGTTATTGTTGGCGATGACAGTTTGATGAATATTGACCAATATTCAATCCAACGCGTTATGGCGGACAGTGTAAAAACTGACGATGTTTTGAATGCGCACGAACCATCGACCGACGCGAAAAAGAAAAATGCGCAACATGCGGACGCTAAACGCGTCACGACAACTGCACCGCGTCACCGCAAACCAATAAAAAAGCAACAGAAAAAGAAACCAACACTGTGGCAGAAATTGGTTGGATAGTTCTCCCCTTGGGGGGAGTACTGGCGAAGCCAGGGAGGGAGGTAAAAAAACCGCCGAAACGGCGGTTTTTTTATTGTTTTTGACAACCTTAGTTGCAGCTGCCAATCAATTTAGAAATAGAAATATCTTTGTGCAACAAGAAATCATATTCACAATTGCCAGATTTATAAGAACCTGTGCATGCCGCCAATGTCAAAACAGCAAACAACGCGATTAAAGCTTTTTTCATAATGTCTCCTTTTTATTTTTATGTACATAGGTACAGATTTATTATGAAAGTATTCCCAGTATTTTGCAAGTATTTTATTATAAAAAACAACCGCCCGGACGGTGTTTTTGTACGGATTCCAGAAAGCAAGTTCCCCTCCTGTGGAGGGGTGGCGCGAAGCGACGGGGTGGTC
>JAZURV010000004.1:0-195661 GCA_045606425.1 Candidatus Enterousia sp. | reverse complement strand
TTTTTTTTAGGTCGTCTTAGGAACACCGCAGATTCCCCTCCGCCGGAGGGGAGGGCCCGCAGGGCGGGGAGGGGTCAAATTAAATTCAGTTTATTAAATCTATATGTCGCTTTATCCATATCAAAACATTCGACATATCTTGTTTTTCATTTTATTTATGAAAAATAAAATAATAAATTTTTATTTGACCCCTCCCCGTCTTGTCGTCACTGCGTTCCGCCAATCCACCCCTCCGTTGGAGGGGAATTTAGACTGTGCCAAGAACGGTGCAGATTCCCCCACACGAAGTGGTGGGGAGGGTTGAAAAAAACGAACAATCTGGAAACCAAAAGACCACCCCGTCGCTTCGCGCCACCCCGCCACAGGAGGGGAACTTGCTTTCTGGAATCCGTACAAAAACACCGCCCAAACGGGCGGTTGTTTTTTATGCCATGAACGGCAGGTTTTCTATCGTTCCTTCGGTCACGCGTACATTTACATCTATCAGCATAAATACTGAATCCGGTGTTTTCTGTACATTGCAAGGCAATATGTTTGGTGATAATAAATGGCTGGTGTTTACTGTCAATTTTGTCACCAAATGGTCGTCGTCCAATAATGTATAAATCGGTCCAATATCTCGCGGTGTATTCTGACCAATTTCATGTTCGTTCTGGGGACAACGAAGACCGTCCAAAATCGTTTTAACACGATTATCTATATCTGAATGTGGAACCCCAACGATTTCAGGGTGCATCAACAAAATGTCCAATTCTGCAATCATTTTTAAATTTGGGCTTATAATAGGATTCCAATCTATGCCACCAATGTGACGCGTGATAATCGGGCTTTTTTTGGCATCTGGCATCATAAATTTTTTCAGATTGTTCCATGGTTGAAAATCCAACAATTTTTTCAATTGTGGGTGGAATTGCATGCGAATATCAGCAATATGCTGGGCGCGTTTTTTTGGGTTTGTCAATATATCGCCATAGTATAATAATTTGAATTTCATTTTATTGCCTTTTTGTTAAAAATCTTAGTTTTCTCTTGATAATTATATCATAAATTGCTATGGTTTACCTAGCAAAAAGAAAGGATTTTTAAATGGCTGTAAATAATGAATATACTGGTGATTCAATTAAAGTTTTAAAGGGTCTGGAAGCAGTTAAAAAAAGACCTGGTATGTATATCGGTGATGTCGGCGAAGGCGGCGACGGTTTGCACCACATGATTTACGAAGTTGTAAATAATTCTATCGACGAAGCGATGGCGGGTTATGCGGATACTGTGTTTGTTTCGTTGAATGCAGATGGGTCGGTCACTATTCGCGATAATGGTCGTGGTATGCCTTTTGATATCAACCATGAAACAGGGCGGTCTGCGTTGGAACTGATTATGTGTGAATTGCACGCCGGTGGTAAATTTGATAACGAAGGAAACGGTGCGTATAAAGTTTCCGGTGGTTTGCATGGTGTGGGTGTGTCTGTGGTGAATGCATTGTCCACCTGGTTAGAGGTGCGCGTTTGGCGTGGTGACAAAGAAGCACGTATGACATTTGCAGATGGTGTTCCAACAACCGATTTGACTGTTGTTAAAAATGAATCTGGTCATGAACATGGGACTGAGGTCACTTTCCTGCCGTCACCAGATACCTTTACAGGAACACGATTTGATTTTGATACATTGGAAGTATGGTTGCGCGAACAATCTTATCTGAATGCAAATGTTCGTATTATCTTGGAAGACTTGCGTGGGTCTGAAAAAGTAGAACGCAGTTTCCATTCTGCCGATGGGTTAAAGGGCTTTGCGACTTATCTTGATAAATCAAAAGAGTTGTTAAACGCTGAACCAATTCAAATGATAAAAACAATCGATGATTCCTATATCGAAATTGTTTTACAATGGACAACTGCCTATACGGAAACATCATTATGCTTTACTAACAATATTCCGAACCGTGATGGTGGGACACATTTGGCGGGGTTCCGTGCAGGTTTAACGCGCGCGCTGAACAAATATATTTCTGAACAAAATCTGAAAAAAGATGTCAATTTGTCTGGCGAAGATTTCCGCGAAGGTTTAACCAGTATTATCAGTGTTAAAATTCCAGACCCAAAATTCGGTTCCCAGACCAAAGATAAATTGGTGTCCAGTGAAGTAAGACCATTGGTTGAAAATACTGTGAATGATTTGTTGTACGAATATTTGGAAGAAAACCCAAATATCGCAAAGATGATTATAGATAAAATTGTCGAAGCGGCTACTGCACGTGAAGCGGCACGCAAGGCGCGTGAATTGTCGCGTAAGAAAACAGGACCAGAATTGGGCAGTTTGCCTGGGAAATTGGCAAATTGTTCTGAAAAAGACCCGGCAAAATGCGAATTGTTTATTGTTGAGGGGGATTCTGCTGGTGGTACTGCAAAGCAAGGCCGTGACAGAAAGACCCAGGCGATTTTGCCACTGCGCGGAAAGATTTTAAATGTTGAACGCGTGCGTTTTGATAAAATGTTGGGGTCTGATACAATTGGTGCGCTGATTACTACATTGGGTGCAGGTATCGGTAAAGACGATTTTGATATTGAAAAATTCCGCTATCACAAAGTTATTATCATGACCGATGCTGATGTGGACGGACAACATATTCAAACACTGTTGATGACATTCTTTTATCGCCACATGCCAGAAGCAATCGAACGCGGATATATCTATGTTGCGAAACCACCACTTTATGGTGTGACACGCGGTAAACAACAAATCTATATCCAAAACGAACGCGAAATGGACGATTATTTGCTGGACCAATTGGCAACAGACGGTATGATTGAAACATCGGACGGTCAACAATTGGCGGGGGCTGATTTCAAACGCCTTTTGGAATTGGTTGATGATATGAAAAATAATTTGCAGGCACTGAACCACATTGTTCCGTTGCGCTTTATCGAAGCGTTGGCGCTGAACAAAGTGTTCGAAGCAGAAACGCCTGAAAATTTCCGTGCCGCTGAAAATATGTTGGATAACGAAGAATTGGAATTCGAACGCGGTTGGCACATTTCCAGTGATAATGATGGTATCAAAATTACCCGCACATTGCGCAGTGTCACAGAAACACATGTTTTGCCACGCGAAAAAATAAATTCATCAGAAATTCGTTCGTTTATGCGTATGAATGGTCGTGATGAATTGATTGAAACATTTTCTAAACCAACAACTTTGCGTGTGAAATCTAAATCGCAGAAAATCTGGGGTGCATTTGCGTTGTTGAATACTGCATTTGAATATGCGAAAAACGGTTTAAAGATTCAACGCTATAAAGGTTTGGGTGAAATGAACGCAGAACAATTGTGGGAAACAACAATGGACCCAAATCATCGCTCACTGTTCCAGGTTAAAATCACTGACGCGTCCCAGGCAGACGAAGTTATTTCTATGTTGATGGGTGATGTCGTTGAACCGCGTCGTGACTTTATCGTTGAAAACGCACTTAGCGCGAATCTTGATGTATAGCAAAAGGATAAAATGTCGGCAAAGATTGTGAATGATTTTTACAATTTTTCAAACAACAATGATTTGTTGAATACGGAAAATCGGCAAAAAAAATCAGACAATCTTTACCCGACAAATAAATCCGATTTACAAAAAAATATAGAAAAATTTAATCGTGCCAAAGAACATATAAAGCAGACCATAATCGCATCAGATAATTCAAATGATAAAACCGCATTGTATACTGCAATAACACAATTCAAAAAAACAAATGAATAATATGTTTTCTAAATCTTGGTTTGAAAGTTTAGACGCACAATTGCGTGAAATGGGTTTGGACAGCGATGACAAATCTTTTGATGAAATTCGTGAAATACTGTCAAATCCGCCGCGTTTGTCGCCTGATGAATTTGCCAGCACGGTATCTTATGTGATTTTGGCAGGCGGCTTTTCACAAAAAACAGCCAAAAAAATTCATAAAATAATTATGGAAAAATTGCCAGCAGACGCCACGGATTTATTAAAAATTTTTAACAATAAAAATAAAATAAATGCTATCTGTAAAATATGGAATAACAGACAAGATTTCTGTGATGGTTATTATAAATGTTCAACATTAGATGAAAAATTAAATTATTTGCAAAAATTACCACACATTGGAAAAATTACTGCAAACCATTTGGCGCGCAATCTTGGTGAAAATGTTGTGAAATACGATATCTGGATTCAACGCCTGGGCGTGCTGTACGGCGGAAATAGGGCGTTATACGAAAAAATAGATAATGGAAAATTAGATGGCGATATAAAAAAATCTTGTGATGATATGTTCGAACATTTAGAACAAGAAACAAAATTACCGCGCGGATACATAGATGTCGTGATTTGGAAAGCGTTGCAAAATCATTTGATAGAGGTCTAAAAATGGATGTTAAAATAGAACAGTCTTGGAAAGATGTTTTGGCGTCAGAATTTGAAAAAGATTATTTCAAAAAACTGACTGATTTTGTGCGCGGGGAATATCTGTCGGGTAAAACAATTTATCCCGATGCAAAAAATATTTTTAATGCGTTTAATTTGTGTCCGCTTTCCGATGTCAAAGTTGTTATAATTGGTCAAGACCCATATCATGAACCAGGTCAGGCGCATGGACTTTGTTTTTCAGTGCAAAATGGGGTTGCCATTCCGCCGTCACTGATAAATATATACAAAGAAATCGAATCAGATATTGGACACAAAAGTATTACAAATGGTGATTTGTCCCCATGGGCGCGTCAGGGCGTATTACTGTTAAATTCTACACTGACTGTTCAGGCACATGATGCTGCGTCGCACGCAGGGCGTGGCTGGGAAGAATTTACTGATGCAGTTATTCGTGCGGTAAATGAAAATCAAAAAAATGTTGTTTATATGTTGTGGGGGTCGTTTGCCCAGAAAAAAGCAGGTTTTGTAGATACTAAAAATAATCTGATATTAAAAAGTGCGCATCCGTCGCCATTGTCTGCGTATCGCGGTTTCTTTGGAAATCATCACTTTTCAAAGGCAAATGAATACCTGGTTCAAAATGGTAAAGCCCCGATAGATTGGTAGTTTAATAATTGTATGTGAACCCAAGTCCATAAAAAGCGTAAGAATGATTTTCTTCGGCTGTGTTCGCGTTTGAAAAATGTTGAATAAAGAATTCTGCAGACCACTGTTTGTTAATGTGATAGCCCAACATCACTTTAAATTGAAACAGCAGTTTTGCACCCAGACGTTCGTTTTCTTGTGCTTGCAGTCCGGCACCGGCACCCATTGCGCCGTATATGCTGTTATTATCAAACAACAATATATCTTCGGTTAAATAAATCATAGGAATTGTGTAATCCTGCCATTTCCAGCCGTATTTTTCATGTATCCCCAGTGTTTCTGATATATTTATCGAACGACGCGCCGGAACACGAAAGAATGTCGTTGGTTGCGAATATGTAAATGTTCCAATATAAAAAGGTACCGGTCGTGTTGGTGGTGGCAAAAGCCAGCCTGTATCAAAACCCTGGCCCAATCCAAATCCGATTTGGTTTTGATATGTTCCCATAAAAGTTTTGTTTTCCGGTAAAATACATTCGTCTGCAAATGCAGGCAAAGTCAAAAATATGGATAATATTGCGGATAATTTTTTCATAACTGCCATTATATCATAAAATAAGACACAAGACAAATTGTAAAAACAAGATGTTTTTATTGTGTGATTGCGGCGAAGGGATTGTGGTTGTAAAATCTACTTGTTGTCGCTTGGCATGAATGCCTGCGCGCAAATTTGTTAGTTGCTTGAACTTCGTTACACTTGTTCTCGCATACAAATTTACGGACCTGGGGTCCTCATCTTTCGCGACTAGACTAAAATCAAAACCGGGACACGCCCGGTTTAAATTAATATTTATTCTGGCTTTTTCGGAACATTTACAACAATCTTTCCACCTTGTCCTGTTTTTATCCATTCCAGTGCAGCAATTCTCCCTTCGATGTGTTTTTTGTCTTGTTCATTGTCTAATTTCAGATCTTTTAACAAGTGAATTGTATTGTCTATTGAATCAATTATCTCATCAGTCAAAATTTTGCTCTTTAACATAACTATCTCCTTGATTTAAGTTATCGAACACGTGCAAATGTTTGTGGCTTAAATAACATGGCAGAATGTATACCAAATCTACTATATTTACCCAAAACCTTTTTGTTTTTTCCAGACAAAACAGAACGTCCTTTTGATTTATATTCTATTTCTCCATCAACATCAGCATCTATTAAATCTGAAACAGGAATTTCATAAGTTTCTCCATCAGGGGATTCATATATAACCGTCTCTGCGTCTGCCGGCACTTCTATAGTACCCCTATCTTCTGGTTCATAACCAGGATTGTTTAACTGGTTATAAGCATCCCAATCAATCTCTACCCCAGAACCATTCTGATTATCATCTTTTGATTGAGAATCATCTTGTCTATCATCATTATCCCAAAACCAACCCATTTTATATTGGATACTAGATTTATACTTTAAACCCTTTTTGTTAACAGGATATTGCATAAAAACAACCATCTTCGCTCCTTTATAAATAACAGCTTGTACATTTATTGTAAAATTATATTGTTATAAATCAATAAAAAATTAAGTGCGGCGAAGGGATTCACTCGATACTTCGTATCTGCGTGGCAACCGTAACGATTTTGGTGCGTTAGCACTTCCAAAATCTACTTGTTGTCGGACCCAGGGGTCCTCATCTTTCGCGACTAGACCAAATATTAAACCCCGAATAAATCGGGGTTGAATCTTTGGTAGCGGCGAAGGGATTGTTTCGCTGCGCTTCACTCCCTTGCAAAATTTGCCTGACGGCAAACCGGCGTTATTCCGCCTTTTTGCTGCGGGTCGGACCCCTGTGCCGGTGTCCAAATCCCAGATATCAAAATAAAAAACGACCACAAGGGTCGTTTGTTATTTTGGTAGCGGCGAAGGGATTCGGACCCCTGACCAAAGGATTATGATTCCTCTGCTCTACCACTGAGCTACGCCGCCAGTGCAACTGATTATAACAGGCTTTTTTTGTTTTGCAATGTTTTTTATTTGTATTATATTTTGTAGGAAAATAAAAAAAGGAACATTAGTATGAACATTCTGATTACTGGGGCAAATGGACAATTAGGGGGCGAATTGGTGAATTTACTGCCAAACGCAATCGCAACAACATCAAAAGATTTAGATATAACAAAACAGAAAGATGTCGACAGGTTTGTCAGAAAAAATAACATAGAAACAATTATAAATTGTGCCGCATATACAAATGTTGACGGGGCAGAAAAAGATGTTTTTAATGCGTTTTGGGTCAATTCGCGTGGTCCAAAATTTTTGGCACAATCAGGCTGTAATTTGATTCATATATCGACTGATTATGTTTTTGATGGAAATGCAAATGTGCCATATAAAACAACGGATAAAGTGTGTCCTGTGTCTGTTTATGGCAGAACAAAGGCGATTGGCGAAAAGGCTGTTTTGAAATATGCGCGCGTTCCAGTGATAATAAGGACTGCATGGCTTTATTCGCAAAATGGTAAAAACTTTTTCAAAACTATGCAAAGGTTAGGCACAGAAAAACCAGAAATAAATGTCGTGAATGACCAATTTGGAACCCCAACATTTGTGGCAGATTTAGCGTCTGCGATTGTTCAAATGTTGCCGCAAATCAGCGAATCTTGTTCTGGGGTATATCATTTTACAAATATGGGTCAATGTTCATGGTATGATTTTGCATGTGAAATAATGAAAAAATCCGGATTAAAATGTAAAGTAAACCCAATATCATCATCTGAATACCCAACGGCGGCAAAGCGTCCGATGTATTCTGTGTTGGATAAAACAAAAATTATAGAAACATTCGGATTAAAAATACCAGATTGGCGGGACGCGCTGGTCAGGTGCATAAATGAAAAAGTCAGATAATACAACCATGAACAGGATTTTTATGTTGATTTTTCGCCGTCCCTGTATATAATATCTGGCAGTTGCCCTAATAGTCTAGTGGTAAAACACGTCCTTGGTAAGGACGAGTCGCAAGTCCGATTCTTGCTTAGGGCACCACACTTCGCGTCTGCGACGCTTCGTGTGGCAAGCCACACAAACGGAGAAGATATGCGAAGTAGTGTCGCACGAAGCCCAAAGGGCGAAGTGTGACTGTACTATATTAGATGTTTTACTAAATATGTTGATGCGACTGACAACCGCGGAGTATTTGTAGAATCTGACAAAAGTAAAAAAAGCAGGGTGGCACCGCGCGAAAAAATCTTAGCGCCCCTGACATTTAAGATTTGAATTGGTGCCGAAATCACAAAAAATTTCGACGCCGAAATCCCACTTCGCAAAAGCTTTGTGGGACAGGCAAAAAACATAAGGTGTGAAAATGCTGTCTTTGAAATCTAAATACAGAACACATACATGTGGCGAATTGACCGAAAAGAATGTTGGCGAAGTTGTCACTTTGTCGGGTTGGGTTCATCGTAAACGCGACCATGGTTCGCTGTTGTTTGTGGATTTGCGTGATAATTATGGAATAACACAATGTGTGTTTGATGGTGGTGATGAAAATCTGGAAAAGATTCACCCGGAATCAGTTATTAAAATTACAGGTACTGTTGTTGCGCGTGATGCGGCGGCGATAAATGACAAATTGCCCACAGGTCATATTGAAATTAAATCCCAAAACTGGGAAGTGTTGACCAATGCAGATGTTTTGCCGTTCCCTGTGTTTGGTGACGACGACAGTGTTGCAGAAGATTTGCGCCTGAAATATCGTTATATCGATTTGCGCCGTGAAAGTTTGCACAATAATATTTTAACGCGTAATCGTGTTATGAAATTTTTGCGCGATAAAATGTGGGATATGGGATTCAGCGAATTCCAAACACCTATATTGACTGTGTCCAGTCCAGAAGGTGCGCGTGATTATATTGTCCCCAGTCGTAATCATCATGGTATGTTCTATGCGTTGCCACAGGCACCACAGCAATTTAAGCAACTGATTCAGATTTCTGGATTCGACAGATATTTCCAGATTGCACCATGTTTCCGCGATGAAGATTTGCGCGCTGACAGGTTGTTGGAATTTTACCAGTTGGATTTGGAAATGTCTTTTGTGGATTTGCAGGATATTCAGGCTGTTGGCAACGAACTGATACCAGAACTGATAAAAACTTTTGTTCCAGATGCAATTGTTGCGCCTGAAATTCCACACATTCCGTTTGATGAAGCGATGTTGAAATATGGTTCGGATAAACCAGATTTGCGTAATCCTATTTTAATCAGCGATGTGACAGATATATTCCGTGGGTCTGATTTTGGAATCTTTGCAAATGCGATTGAAAATGGTGCGGTTGTGCGTGCCGTGCCTGCGCCAAATTCATCTGACAAACCGCGTTCTTGGTTTGATAAATTGGGCGAATACGCGGTCAAAGAATTGGGATTGGGCGGATTGGGCTATATCGTTTTTGCCGATGAAGCCAAGGGACCAGTTGCAAAAAAACTGGACGCAGACCGCATCGCAAAATTACATGAAATTGCAGGCGATAATTCTTCGTTGTTCTTTATTTGTGACAAAGAAGAAGCCGCTGCCAAGGCTGCCGGTAAATTGCGTATTAAATTGGGCGAAGATTTGAATTTGATAAATCCAAAAGAATTCAGATTCTGTTGGATAGAAGATTTCCCAATGTATGAATTAAACGAAGAAACTGGCGCAATCGATTTTGGACATAACCCATTCAGTTTACCAAAAGGTGAACTGGACGGTGACCCATTGAAAATCAAAGCGAACCAATTCGATATGGTTTTGAATGGTGCTGAAATTTGCAGCGGGGGGCTTCGTAATTATAACCCTGAAACAATGGTAAAGGCGTTTGCTATTGCCGGTTATGGGCCAGAGGTTGTAAAAGAAAAATTCGGCGGAATGTATGCTGCGTTCCAATACGGCGCCCCACCGCACGGTGGTTGTGCGTTCGGTATTGACCGTTTGGTGTCGATTATTTTGGGAACAACTAATTTACGCGAAGTTGTTTTGTTCCCAACAAATCAACGCGGTCAAGATTTAATGTTGGGCGCACCACGCGAAGTGACCGAACAACAATTACGCGAAGTGCATATTCAGGTTCGCAAGAAAGGATAAGTTTTTATCCAAAATAAATACCCCGATTTATTCGGGGTATTTTTAAAACTGATTGTGATTTTTTATGAATTCACGCATATAGCCGGCATCAAAATGAATCATAATTTCAGATAATGAAAAATCACGCGAATCATTTGGAAAGATTTTTAAATCTATCGCCTGTGGGTCTGGTGATGTTCCGCGCAAAACCAGTTTTAATTGTGTTGTCATTTCTTTATTTTTTATTTCGAATATTCCAGTTGCATCAGCATGTGGCATCGAAAGAGATAATGGTTCAATGGTTTTTATGTCACCATTATCGTATGTTCCGATAATGTGCATTTTCTTTATTGGTGTGACACCTGCGGTCAATGCTTTGAACAAAGCGTTTTCTGCGTTCAGTGTGTTTAATGTTGGGGCAGATGCATAAAATTCTGATATCCCCAGACCATATAATTTGCCACCATCAAAAGATGCGTCGAATGTCCCGTTCAGATTACTGATAATATCGTGCGCTATTTTTCCGTATGTGTTCAATTTTATTTCACCAGTGATTGCTGTGTTGGAAATATTTAAAGGCATGGATTCAGGTAAAAGTTTTTTATCAAACAAAAATTTATTTAATTGAATGTTTATCGCGTATTTTATGTTATCTTTGATGATAGACGCCAATAAATTGCCACGATTTGAATCTGATATTGAAACAGTTTGTGTGTTGTTGTGCAGTGAATACACAAAGTTTTTATATTCTGTTCCGCCATAAATCAGTTTGTCTGCCGATAATGCGACATTCAAATTTACATCAAAAGGTAATAATATGGGGTGTTTTGTAAAGAAAGATAAATCTTCGAATTTATTTATGAATTCTTTATTGGCAAAAGCGTCCGCGTTTAAAATATCTGTGTTGGCCTTGATAGATTTTCCGTTCAAATTGCCCACAAATTTATGACCTGCGATTTCAACAGTAAAATCAGATATGTTTCCGTTTTTATAGATGCCAGATAAAACATATGGCAAATCATTAAAGGCCTGCAAATCAGCCTTTTGTGTCAGGCGTTTGAAATTTTCACCGCGCAGGATAAAGAAATCTGTGCTTTTGGATAATTGCCATTGTTTCGATTTTGGTGTAAAAATCATAACCCCACTGACGCGTACGAAATCACCTGGTTCGTCTTTCATAAAATCTGGCAAAAATTTTAAACTGACTTTTGCCTGGTTTAACGACCAGTTGTCCAAACGCGTGTAATCAACAGTATAACTGTCTTTGCCCAGATGTAATGTTCCAACCATATCTGGGTAATAAAATCTGACTTCGCCACTGGACGCCAATTTTCGTATTGTGACAACAAACGGTTTCATATCTGCATATATTGCAGTGGAATAAACATCTGCGTTTATCACATCGTCTTTGACTGAAAAAACAGAAGTAATATTGTTCCCGTGTGAATATTCTTTGCAATACCAATCCGTCGGCGTGCCATTAAAAAGACATGTCGTGTGCAGACCAGACAGTGGACCTGCGATAAAGACATCGTGTGCACCATCTTTGTCAACTGTTCCGCCGGTTATTTTGACATTGTCTGCAATAATGGTGTCGATTTTGATTTCGTTGTCAGAACCATGTGTCATAATTTTTAAGTTATTGAATCGTTGATTCAAGAATTTCATATCGCCGTGAAAATCTAAATCAAGTAGAGCTGTTTTTAATATTTCTGGTGTGTCAACAAAGAACGACATGTCAAAATTGGCATCGTCCGATTTTAGTTTTATGATTTTATATCCGTCGTCTTGGAATTCAATGCTGCCGGTGACGCCGTTCGCAGATAAATTATCGAATTTTATTCCGTATCCGCCGTTCCAGAAAACATCGGCCTGGATTGGAAACTGTCCAGTAATACGCGGGGTTTCGAATTCAAACCACCTGTTTATGTTTTGCGCAATTATGTCTATGTGACCCCGTGCTGTTCCGTCATCAAATAATTCGCCGGTTAAATTCAAATCGTTATTTTTATTTTTGATGTGAAATTTGTTGCCATTTGTTTTTATTTCGTATTTGTGTTGGTCGGTACGAACGAATGCTTCTGTGCTGTCTTTGGACATGTCTGCATGAATAATTTGATATTCTTTGTTCAGGAATTTTACAGACGAATTTTTCACAATGATTTTATTGTTTATTTTAAATGGTACAATTTTTTCAATATAAAGCGACGCGCCATTTACACGAATGTCACCAGAAATATTAGCGTTTTTTATATCAAACATATCTAACAATGGTATGCCAAATTCAATCGAAGATATAACCCCGTTTGGCACAGATATATTATGTGCCACAATGGCAGCATGACCCATCAGACTGAAATTTACATTTCCATGAATTTTTGCGTCGATACCGGTTTGGGACAAAATAGCCTCTTCAATTTTTGGTTTAAGGCTGTTCAGGGTTATCTTGGTCGGAATGGTGATAATGGCCAATATCAAAACCGCGATAAAGCCCAATAAAAATATTAAAATTTTGTTAGCGTGTTTTTGTTTGCTGGTCATATTCTCTTTCCCTTGTATTTTCATTATAATGAATTATATTAGGGTATGTGAATAAAAAAATGAAAGATGTTAAAAGTATTTTTTCACTGGAATCTGATTTTGCGCCGATGGGGGACCAACCAACGGCGATATCTGAATTGGTTGCGGGTGTACAAGAGGGCCGCAAATCCCAGGTTTTGTTGGGGGTGACTGGTTCTGGTAAGACTTTTACCATGGCAAATGTGATAAAAGAATTGGGGCGCCCAACGATGATTATGGCACCAAACAAAATTCTGGCAGCACAGTTATACACTGAAATGAAGGCTTTTTTCCCGCATAATCATGTGGAATATTTTGTTTCTTTCTATGATTATTATCAACCAGAAGCCTATGTTCCAACAACCGATACATATATCGATAAAGATGCAGCCATAAACGAACAACTGGACCGTATGCGCCATTCTGCAACGCGTGCCATGTTGGAAGAACGCGATGTTATTGTTGTTTCGTCTGTGTCGTCTATTTATGGTATTGGTTCGCCTGAACAGTATTCTGAAATGAAATTGGTGTTAAATGTTGGCGATAAAATATCAGAAAAAGATGTTATGCGCGCCCTGGTCGATATCCAATATAAAAGAAATGAAATGGGTTTTGCGCGCGGTGATTTTCGTGCGCGTGGCGATACATTGGATATCTTTCCATCGCATTCCCAAGACAGGGCATGGAAATTATCTTTCTTTGGTGATGAAATAGATGAAATTTGGGAAATAGATACCCTGACCGGTGGAAAATTACACAAACTGGACCGCATAGTTGTTTATCCAAATACTCACTATGCAACGCCTATGCCGTCTGTATTACAGGCGATTGGAAACATACGACAAGATTTAGAAGAAAGATTAAAATATTTCCATGACAATATGAAATTTGTCGAAGAACAAAGATTGCGCGAACGCGTGAATTTTGATATCGAAATGATGGAATCAACAGGGACTTGTCGTGGTATTGAAAATTATTCCAGGTATTTAACCGGACGCCTGCCGGGGCAACCACCACCAACTTTGTTTGAATATTTACCAAAAGATGCGTTGTTGTTTTTGGACGAAAGCCATGTGACCGTGCCACAAATTGGTGCGATGTCGCGCGGCGACAGGGCGCGCAAAGAAACATTGGCGCAATATGGGTTTCGTTTGCCGTCATGTGTGGATAATCGTCCACTTACTTTTGATGAATGGGACGCGTTGCGCCCCCAGACCATATTTGTGTCTGCAACACCAGCACAGTGGGAATTGGAACAATCAAACGGAATCGTTTCTGAACAGGTTATTCGTCCAACAGGATTATTAGACCCAATATGCGAAGTGCGTCCAACCGAACATCAGGTTGATGATTTATTGTACGAAGTTAAAAAAACAAAAGGGCGTGTTATTGTCACAACATTGACCAAAAAAATGGCAGAACAATTGACCGATTATTTTGTGGAAAACAATGTTCGTGCGCGGTATTTGCATTCTGATATTGAAACATTGGAACGCATAGATTTGTTGCGTGATTTAAGGTTGGGCAAATATGATGTTTTGGTTGGAATAAATCTTTTACGCGAAGGATTAGATGTACCAGAATGCGAATTGGTTGCGATTATGGACGCAGATAAAGAGGGATTTTTGCGTTCGACGCGTTCGCTGATTCAGACAATTGGTCGTGCAGCACGAAATGCAAACGGTCGGGTGATTTTGTATGGGGATACGATAACAGAATCTATGCGGGCGGCACTGGACGAAACTGCGCGGCGTCGCGAAAAACAAATGGCGTATAACAAAGAACATGGTATAACGCCAAAAACAATTTCGAAGTCTGTGTTCGATGAAGTGAAAGCCAAAGAAGAAAAAACAGACAAATCACGAAAATTTGTGTATAATAAAAATGGCGGTGTGATGGACGCAGAATCTTTGCGCAAGGAAATTAAAAAACTTACCAAAGAAATGCAAAAGCACGCTGAAAATCTGGAGTTTGAACAGGCTGCACAAATTCGCGATTTGATTCATGCACTGGAAGACGATTTATTATTGGTGGAATAAAATGAAAGAATATATATTAAATAATGTTGATGAAACGCGTGCGTGGGCGCGCGAATTTGCAAAAACTTTGTCTGCGCCGGTGGCTGTCGCGTTGCATGGTGATTTGGGAATGGGAAAAAGTGAAATTGCGCGCGAAATAATTAAAACCCTGCGCGGGGCAGATACTGTGGTGCCCAGTCCGACTTTTACACTTGTTCAAAATTATGACGGAATTTCACATTTCGATTTATACAGAATAGGTGACGCGTCTGAATTGGAAGAAATCGGTTTGCCGTATGCAATCGACAATGATATCACCCTGATTGAATGGCCGGATATCGCAAAAGATTTTTTGCCGAAAAACACAATTCATATTTATATAACCCAAAACGGGCAAGGACGAAAACTAGTGATTCAATAAACTTTGCACTGCCAATGGGAAATCGTTGGCGTGTGCCAGGTAAGAACCACTGACCAACAAATCGGCACCAGCGTTCCAGCACAACTTTGCGGTGTCTGGATTTATTCCGCCATCAACACTGATTAAATATTTCAAACAGTGTTTTTTTCGTGTGTAATCCAATGTTTTGATTTTTTGCAAAACATCATCATTAAATTTCTGGCCGGCAGCCCCAGGTTTGACACCCATAACCATAACTTCGTCAATTTCTTTTAAAATTGGTATTAAAATTTCAACATTTGAATCTGGGTTTAATGCGATACCAACGCGTTTGCCAGCATCATGAACGATTTTAATGGCGTTCTTTACACCCGATGTGTTTGTTGAAAGTATGATTGTATCGGCGCCTGCGTTTATTGCATCGGTTGCCCAGACAGACGGGCTTTCTGTCATTAAATGTACATGCAGGTGTGATTTTGTTTTTGTTCTGATGTTTGCCAATTCAGAAATACTGCCTGCCATTTTATCGACATAAAAACCGTCCATGATATCAACATGAATTGTTGAAATACCTGCGCTGGCAAACATGGTATATGTTGTCATGTCATTCATGTTGAAACACAGCGAACTGGGCATGATTGGTACGAATTTTTGTTTTTTTGTCTTTTTTTTCGGTTTGCAAAAAGCAGTGATTTTTCCAATTATGTTTTTAATTCTTTCCTGGTTTTGAATATAATCGTTTCGTTCCGGCAGGTATGTATTCCAGATATATTCAGACAACGCATTTACACTGGCGCTGTCGCCCAGGTTTTCAACCGGTAAATCAAACACGCCCTCAAAAACTGTGTTTATATTATTTATAGTAGCCCCACCGCCAGTCAGGATAATTTTTTCCGGTTTATACTGATTTATGTATTTCCCAGATTGTTCATAAATATTTTTAATCAGTTCTTTCAGGGTTGGTATAAAAATGTCATTTATATCTGCACGGGAAAAAGATGCAAATTTTTCAGATGCGTCCGCCGGGGTAAATCTGTCCATTTCATTTGGAATTGCAGAACCAACCGATATTTTAAGTGTGTCTGCATCATTTGGTTTTATATTCAATCCGTGTGAAATAGCATTTGTTATATCGCGCCCGCCAAATTTTATTTTGTTGAAATACAACGGCCCGCGCATTGTCCATATAGAAACAGTTGTGAATTCATTGCCCAAATCAACAAACATAACGCGTTCATTTGTGCGACGATAGACGGCGTTCTGTAAAAAACTGGGGTCCAGGAATCCGCTGCACTGTAAATGTGAACGGCGCAGAATATCTGATATATATGCCGTTGTTTCTGTTTCGTATGAAATTACACTGAATATAGATTTCAATTGTGTGTCGATGTGACCAATGGGGCTGTTGCTGATGTTTTTTATGTTTGGTGTACCATAAAATAAAGGTATGATATGCATCGCATAGAAATCATCTGGGACTGATATTTTTGCAATCTGATGTTTCAAATCCAATTCAGTTATTTTGTGTTCGTCATTCCATGAAATTGTATCGGATATAGTTTTGAAATCTGCAACGCCAAAATTACCAGTGATAAACGCAGAATCAAATCGCGTTTTTAATTGGTTTTCCAATTCGTCGATAACGCTTTTTAATGCAAAAAATGTGTTTGGATTTTTTACAAAATGCATCGCAGATTGAACAATGCGCGCGTCCCTGACCATGTGCGCCAGACCACGGACACCATATGTTCCGATATCCAGGCATAAAAAAGACGAATTAGACAGTTTCATTTTCTGGTTTTTACCAAAATTCTGGCATCGTCACGCATATCGATAATTTCAATATCGCGCGATAATAATTTATGCGTTTGGTTTAATCTGTTGATTTTGTTTATGGCAACCGATGGATTGTTTTCAGGCAAATATATTGTTATGCCCCCATGTGTGCGTATATTCCAGCGTCTGTTTTCGATTATTGTCATATAATCTATGTCTTTGGACAGTGCAGATACATCGTTTATGATTTTAGATAAATCCTGGGGGATTTCGCCACGAAAAACAATGGTATTTTCATTGCGTATATTTGACGGGGTGTTTATTTTTACGCCATCAACAGATAATGGATAGAATAATTCGCCGTCACTCCATTGCGCAGCAACCTTATACTGTTGTGTTTTTATTATAATGTCGCCATTTGCCAGGCGCCGTACAGATGAATTTTTTATCCCCGGAATATGCGAAATACGGTTGTTTATTTGGCGCAAATCCACAGATTTTATATTGGTTCCACTGTTTATCCCGATTGCCATGCGGATTTGTTCAAAATCTGTGTTTTTTGAATCGCCAGATATGGAAATGTGATGAACATAAGATACCGGCCCGCGGCCCATCATACTGGTTATTACGCGGACAGAAAAATACACCGCCAGTATAATTGACGCAACAAAATACAGCCAAAAGAATATGGTCTTTTTCATTTCAGATTCATTATATCACATTTTTGGGATTACGCCAACATTTCAAACAATATTATTTTGCGCGCAATAAATAACCGCGTCGCAACATACATTTGCGATAATATCCGACGGTTTTTGATGCCTTGTTTGGTGGCACAGACAACAGGGCGCGTTGCCCCACATCTTTGTATTCATTTGATTGAAATGTCACCCATAATCCGTCCCAATCTGGCATTTGTGCGCTTTGATTCGGGGACAATAATTTTGCGATACGGGAACGCGGAACATAATTGGTGTCTTTTATCCCCAGGCATGATTTATGGTCGCGAACAAATTGTTCTGTGGTCACAGCATCGTTTTCCCAATTTAATATCGTGGCGTCGTCTATGGACCCGCGATTGGCAGATGCACAAGCGGATAACATTAGCAATAAAAACAAAAATCTTTTTCTCATAATTTTATATTATAATTTAATTGCGTTTGTGTGGCAATAGTTTTTATAATGTAAAAAAATAAACCAGGGGAAGGCAATGTCTTTAAGTGTTCAAAATTATCTGAAATTGGCGGGATTTTACAATGAAATGTCGCGCGTTTTATCTGCGATTTGTGTGGAAAAGGGCGGGATTGCGCTGGAAAATTATGTCGGGCGATTTTTTGCTGCTGATGTTCTGGAATATATTGTTGAATATGGAAATCGGTTGAAAAAATCTGGGGTTCAAATCGACGCAAATATTTCAAATGTGATGAATTTGTTCGAAAAACAATTCGAAAATGTGAAAAGTTTGGTGACCCCAAACCAAAAACCAATTTATGAAATGTCGCTGGAAGAATTTGAAAAAATTATGAATATCTAGTATAAATATGGTACAAAGATAAAAAAAGGAAGAAAAATGGCGCAAAACAATATCAAAAAAATATTTGCTTTATTTGTTGCATTGTGTGCAGGGATTGTTTCTGGGTGTGCAAATCGGCAACAAAATATGCCGCTTTATGATACTGTGAATGTGGTTGAAAATACGGTGATAGATGAAAATTCTGTGCCAATTTTTCCGAAAAAGGCTGCGTTGACAACCGATACTGCACAAAGGTTTGCGCTGGATTTACCAAAAAGATGTACGGTAAATTGGGATAACCAAAGCGTTGTCACTGTTGTTCCCGAAGAAAAAATTGAAATCGTGCGTCTGAATACAGGTGACCCGTTGCCTGATTTAAAGGTTTCTGATTATGAATTCAAAAAAATGTATGTCAAAGATGCACTGGAAAAATTGTTGGCAGATACAGATATCTCTGTCATAGAAGACCAGGCAACTTTTGAAAAAATATCTGGGACTATTTCGACCAGTTCATTGGCTGACGCGGTGGAACTGATGGCTAAATTGGGGCGCGTTTATTATTCGTATGACAAAGATTTTGGCGAAATTCATTTAACTGGCAACGGTAAATGGATGATAAAAATGCCAAAAGATGAAACAATGATAATGGCGATACTGGACGCAATGCGGGGGGCAGATGTGCTGAATTTGCTGGTCAACTGGCAGGATAAAACCGTTGTATTCGAAGGTAATTATCAGACCGAACGCGAAGTGTCCAAAATAATCGCAGATGTTGCGTCAAAGAAATATGTCCTGGCATGGGATATAGATGTTTATCGTGTGTATCCAAAAACAGACAATCCAATTATATGGATGAATATGTTGCCGGCGTTCGGGGAATCTAATATTCGTATGTCTATTCCAGGGGTTGTGGGACGCGCGTTGGTGGTAAGTCCTGAAATAAATACTAAAACATTACAAGAATTTATAGCACAACAGGCAAATATGGTTTTGGTGTCCCAGGGAACTTTTGCAATTCCAAACGGTTGGCAGTCACGATTTGATATCGGTCAATGTGGTAAAGAAGACAGGTTGGAAACGGATTTAATAATTGGTGCAACTGGTACCTATGGTGATTACGGCGGATATAAAAAGATAGATGCAAAAATCGTTCTGTCCACAACAAACGGCGAATTGTCTTCGTTTAAAATTCCATCAAATGTTGGGGATAATTATGTGATTGTTGGTATTCCGACACATTCGTTCGTCACAACGCCGGAAACACTGATATCGCCGTTTGCAGAATTGGTTGTGTTTATGTCGCCGCGTTTGATTTCAATTGTTGATGCGGGCAGGGCAGGTAAGGTTTTATCCGGTGATGAATTGCGCGATTTCTTGAATAAATAAGTGGGGATAATATGTTGTTCAGTGCATTAGAAAAAAAGATTGCCTTTCGATATCTGCGTGCAAAAAAACGCGGATTTGGTTCTGTGGTGTCGTGGGTGTCGTTGATAGGGATTACTTTGGGGGTTGCAACACTTATTGTTGTGATGTCTGTGATGGGCGGGTTCCATGATACTTTGTTATCGCGCATTATCGGTATGAATGGACATGTTGTTGTTTATCACCAAAACGGTACGATTTCTGATTATGATTTCTTGATAGATAAAATGCGTCAAAACAAAGTGGTTGAAAAATATGCAACATCGATAGTGCCCATCGCAGAAGGTCAAATTATGGCATCTGCAAATGGTAATAATTCTGGGGCGATTGTGCGTGGAATTCGTATGCCAGATTTGATTTCCAAGACAAATTCTGGAACGCGTATTTACGGTAAAAGTTTGGATAAAATCAAAGATGGTGAATTGGTAATTGGTTCGTCACTGTCGCGGAATTTGCATGTGACGGCTGGTGATAAAGTGTCACTGATTTCTGCAAATGGTGGAACTGCGACGCCATTTGGAACAATGCCACGAATAATGGCGTATCCGGTGGTTTCTTCGTTCTTTGTTGGAATGTATGAATATGACAATGGGTATATATTTATGCCATTGTCCACAGCCCAAAAATATTTGAATATTGAAAATTCTGTGACGCATATTGATTTGTATTTAAGTGACGCAGAACAAAGTGAAACAGTGGTAAGGGCGCTGGACGCGTTGTTGCCAGACGGTTTCGTCATTCGCGATTGGCGTGATTTAAATCGTGGGTTTGTCGGCGCGCTTCAGGTCGAATCCAGTGTTATGTTTCTGATTTTGTTGCTGATAGTGATTGTCGCGGCGTTTAATATAATTTCGTCATTGGTTATGTTGGTCAAAGATAAAAACAAAGATATCGCAGTATTGCGGACATTTGGTGTGTCGCGTAAATCTATGATGAAGATATTTATTTTGTCAGGGACATCTATTGGTGTAATCGGGGCTGCGTTTGGAACTTTGTTTGGGGTGTTGATGGCGATATACATTGAACCAATACGAAAGTTTTTCCAATTTATCACAGGACGCGATTTGTTCCCGGCGCAACTTTATTCTTTGTCTGAATTGCCGTCAAAGTTGGTACCGTCAACGGTTGTCAGTATCGCGTTGATTGCGATTGCGTTATCGTTTTTGGCAACGCTGTATCCGGCATGGCGCGCAGCAAACACAGACCCGGTTGAAACATTGCGTAATGAATAAGGTGGTTGATTATGGCAAGTATATTGAATTCTTTATCAAAAATATCAAAAAAAGACATTGTTATGTCTGTACGCGATATCAAGAAAACTTTTATAGAAGGTGGTCAACCATTACACATCTTGCGTGGGGGTGGATTCGATTTGTATCGTGGGGAAATTGTCGCACTGGTCGGACAAAGCGGTTCGGGAAAATCTACATTGTTACAGTGCGTTGGTTTGTTGGATAAACCAACCAGTGGCGATATTTTTATAAATGGGCACCCCAGTGACAAAATAGACGAAGAAACACGCACTATGTTGCGTCGGCAAAAAATAGGTTTTGTTTATCAAAAACATAATTTGTTATCTGACTTTACCGCATTGGAAAATGTCGTTATGCCAATGATGGCAAATGGCGTAAGTGAAAATGTGGCAAATGACCGCGCGATGAAATTATTAAAGTTGGCAAATGTCGCACATCGTGCCACCCATTTCCCAACAGAAATGTCCGGGGGTGAACAGCAACGCGTCGCAATCGCGCGCGCAATTGCAAACAATCCTGAAATTTTATTGGCGGATGAACCAACTGGTTCTTTGGACCCAAATCATGCGAATGTTGTTTTTGATTTGTTGCTGAATCTGGTAAAGAAATCAAAAATGTCTATGTTGTTTGTGACGCATGATATGAACCTGGCGAAACGGGCAGACAGAATTATCACTATCAAAGATGGTGTTGTGAAATAAAATGACAAAACAAAAAACAGAGGAGAGAAAAATGAAAAAACAAAATAATGAATATAAAAAATATCGCGTATACGGCATAATCGGTATGGTTGGGCTGTTTTTAATGGGTGTTGTTATCGGATTTATGTTGAATGGTTCTGACAGAATAAATCATTCGATAATGACACAAGAACAATGTAAACAATTATCATCAAAGATGTGGTCTGCAATAAATAACAACAATTATGAAGCAATAGGGCAATTAAATAAAATCTATTCTGAAAATTGTCTGGACAGAAATTTTGATGAACCTAAACCACAACCAAAAACGGAAGAAAAATTACCGGAAACAACGTGTGGAAAGATAGAAATGTTGTTAACAGAGCGTTTGTATCCTGTTGATAGTCCAGATGCAGAAGCACATACAGATAATGCAAAAATTTATGAGGATTTATCTGAACGCGGATGCCCTGAAAATTCTGAAAAGTATAAAGAATTGGCGCGTCAAGAATTACAAATTGCAAATGCATTGAAAGGGGAAAAGGTTAATATATCAACCTGTGCACAAATTGAACGCGTGTTGATTCCTGAATTGCAATGCACGGATGGATATATGATCTGTGGAAATTCAAACATTCATATAAATAATGCAAAAATATATGCAAATTTATCTGAACGCGGATGCCCTGAAAATTCTGAAAAATATAAACAATTGGCGCGTCAAGAATTGGAAATCGCGCGTGCATTAAATGACGATAATATACAAAATGACCCAGAAGAATCTGTTGAAATCGTTGAAACATATAAAAGATTGCAAATGCAGGCAGAGGCGGAACGAATGATTGAAAAAGCAAAAAAGTTGACTAATCCTGCTATTGACTTTATAATACAGTTGGAAAAAATAATTGAAGAATAGGTGGGAAATCATGAAAGCAAAAATCGCTGGGAAAAAATCAGTAAAAGAAAACACAAAATGCCGTAAATGGTTGTGGATTATTTTGGCGTTTGTACTGGGCTGTGGCGCGGGTGTCGCAACATATTATTTGGTGACAAATTGGAACGGATTCTTTGTCACATGTCCAGATGGCGCGCGACCGGATAAAAATGGTTGTTGCAGTGGTGAAGTTTATACTGACGCAGGTGATGGTTGGATGGTTTGTTGTCCCGATGGGGGTGATAACTGTTTTCCGCCAATGAAATAAAAAAAGTAAAAAATACCGGCAAATGCCGGTGTTTTTTATTATTTTTTCCATCGTTTTAATGTCGGGTATACTTTTTGACAATATTCACGCATTTGGTCGCCAGTCATATTTGCCTGAGATGCAAAAGGAACCATCATTTCGATATATTCTTCCATTGTTGCATGCTGAAGAAATTCGCCATCTTTATAACAATAGATACAATAATCCGAATTCTTAGAACCATCTTTATTTGTTCCAAATACAGATTCGTCGTTCATTGGCATAGCACAACTTTGGCATATTTTTTGCATAATAAATCCTTTGATTGCAACTTTTTCTTAAGTATAATATTTTTATGTCTTCCAGTAAAGATTTTTTAGATTTTGTTTTGGGTCAATTGTCGATATTGTCCGATATAGATTATAGGTCTATGATGGGGGAATTTATAATTTATTATAACGGAAAAATAGTTGGTGGAATTTATGATAATCGCTTGTTGATAAAACCGACAGAATCTGTATTAAAAATTATACCAAATGCAAAAACAGAAATACCGTATCCGAACGGTAAACCAATGGTTGTGATAACAGATATCGAAAACCAAGACTTGTTAAAACAAGTTTTTAATGCAGCATATATGGATTTAATATCAAAATAAATTTGATATACGATAAATGTAGAGTGGGTGGTGCCTCGATACACAATAATAAAAATCTATAAAAACTCGTCATACCAGCCCCCGTTTTTATGATTTTTCTAATTGTGTATTCTCGTATTGGTCATGCGCCCTTGCGGGCTCTGACCGATCCACCCACTCCCTTTTTAACAAAATAAAAAATGACCCTTTTGGGTCATTTTCTATTTTGGTGGGAGTGGGTGGATTCGAACCACCTCAGTCGTAAGACAACAGATTTACAGTCTGCCCCGGCTCTCCAACTCCGGCGCACGCCCAATCTCGCAAGAACTTTCATTTTGTCCTTGGTGCGAGCAGAGGGAATCCGAACGTATAAAAACACAATGAGTTGCGTTATTAGCAACGAATTGATGTTTGCGTCGTAAGGATACCCGATTCATACGCTGCCCGCTACATCCTTGGTGCGAGCAGAGGGAATCGAACCCTCATTTCAAGCTTGGAAGGCTTGCATTCTAGCCTTTGAACTATGCTCGCAACGATTTCTAAGCTCGGTCATTATACCTTATTTTTTCATAAACGCAAGTATTTATTCTGTTATTTCAACGCTGTCGATATATTTGCGCGATATTGTTTCTGGTTTGGCTGATTCATATTCTTCGTTTGTGATATGTTCGCCGTCGTCTTCGTATACCTGAACTGGGGCGCCGAAATTCACTGTTTCAGAATCTGCAATATAATTTGCACCGATTGTTTTTGTGCGGTATTGCGATTTATAGCGCAGGTTTTCCGGGATTTGTATATAATCCCCAGGATTTATTCCGCGCGTATTTAATTCTTGTTCTGGGACAGTGTTTAATCCAGATGTGTTTATGTTATACAATGGAACACTAAAGTTTGTTGGGGCTTCTTTGATTGTTGCAACTGTACCAGACCCATCCAGTTGCATTACACGCAGGGCGCGTTCTGATTCGCCAGATGGCTGGATGCGGAACATGCCGGTTGTCCCGATAAAACCACTGGGGTCAAACATGTATGCATCACGGTCTTTGTTGGTGTAAAGTATGCCCAATGACAAATTCGCGGCGTCATACCCGAATGCGTCCAGAAAATCTGGGTCGCGGCCAGCCATCATATTATAAAGTGCAACAAAGTTGTCTGATATCGGGGGCAGCGTTGCATATTTTGCGCCCGCCAGTGTGAAATCTGACGCGATGTCGGAACCGTGCCAAAGTGTTGTTCCGTAAAATGCTGCGTCATTGTTGCCAACGCCGTAATAGCGCAAAAATGATGCGATTGTTTTTGCGTCCAGCCCAGAGCCCAAGAATAATATTGCGTCATACGGTAATGTGCCAAGTGTTTCTGTGCGCGATAATTTTTCCAATTGTTTACGCAGGTTGCTGCGTGTTGCACTGTCCAACGATTCGTGGTTCAAGATGTCGGATAAAACCTCTCTGGCGCGGGTGTTTGCTGCGCTGCGCGTTTTATACATAGATGCGCGCATTGCGACATCTTTGATGGATTCTGAATTATTAGATGTGTAATAGAACAGACCTTTGATTGGAATATTGTATGCCTTTGATATCTTTGTTGCAGTGGACGCCATCAGTTTGCCAGAATTGTCATCTGGTGCCAAAACCAACATGTTTTTTGCGCCGTCATTTTGCATTTGTTGCACGATTGTTTCAATACTTTGGTTCGGTATCAGATTCATTGTTGTCACATTGTTGCCCAATGCGGTTATATCAGACGTAAAGGAAATAACAGGTGTTTTTGCAGGCTTTATGTTGCGCAATGTGTTCACATCTTCGGCAAAAAGTGGACCGATAATTATATCTGGATTTGTATTTAATGCGTCGCGTATTATCAAATCACGGTGCGATTTATCGCCAGATACATCAAAAAACGAAACACGAATATTTTCCTGGGGTTTGCGCAACATGGCGGCCTCAAGCGATGTTTTTATTCCGTTGCCAACATTTTTTGTTGCCCCAGACATTGGCAATAACACTGCGATGTTTGCGCTGGGGCCCGCTTCGTCATAGCCATACATTGACACAGAATAGGGTCCGTTTTGAATATCTGTTGGTGCCGATGTTGCAATCATCGTCGGTTTTGTTGTCTGATTTGCGCCACAGGACGCCAGAAAAAGAGCCATCAAAACTAAAAATTTATTCTTATACATTGAAAATCCTACTTTTTATATGTATCATTTTACTATAAAAGGATTCAAAATGCAATCAGGGCTTTACATTGTTGGTACGCCAATTGGAAATTTGTCAGATATGTCGCCACGCGCAATCGAAGTTTTGCAATCTGTCGATTTGGTCGCAGCCGAAGACACACGCGTATTTTCTAAATTGGCGCATCATTTTGATATAAAAACCAAATCTGTTTCGTGTCACGAACATAATGAACGCGAAGTTGTTGATTCTTTGGTTGAAAAAATGCTAAATGGTGCAGCAATTGCGACAGTATCTGATGCAGGTATGCCGGGTATCAGTGACCCTGGGTTTCGTCTGATACGCGCAGCGCGCGCTGCAAATGTTCCGGTGTTCGTGGTTCCGGGGCCAACGGCGGCGATATCTGCGCTGGTGTTGTCGGGTTTTCCAACAGACAGATTTACTTTCTGTGGGTTCTTTGATGAAAAGAAAGTGCGCGAAGATAATAAAATTCGCCACACTATTATTTATTATGAAAGCCCGAATCGCATAATGGACACAATAAAAACCCTGGCAAATGTTATGCCTGAACGCAAAATTGCCATTGTTCGTGAAATCACAAAAATTCATGAAGAAACTATTATTGGTTATCCCGCTGATTTAATAAATATAGAACCCCCGCGTGGCGAAATTGTTATTGTCGTTGCGCCTGCGCCGGATAAAAAAATGAGTGATGACGAAATCAGTGAAATCGTGAATGATATTGTGTCGAATTCAACTAAATCCGCGGCGGCAGAATTGGCGGCGCGCGCGGGTATATCAAAAAAAGAAGCATATAAAAAATTGGTGAATAAATAATGATTAAATTTGTTGGCTCTTTTGAAACAGTTAAATCTTTGCCGAATACTCAATTCGCAGAATATGCCTTTGTCGGGCGCAGTAATGTTGGAAAATCTTCGTTGATAAATGCAGTCGTTGGGGAAAAGGTTGCACGGACATCTAATACGCCGGGGCGCACGCAAAGTTTGAATCTGTTTAATATGAATGATAAATCCATGATTGTTGATTTGCCGGGATATGGATATGCCCGCGTGTCCAAGGTAGAAGCACTGCGTTGGCTGGAACGGTTGGAAGAATATTTATTAAATCGTTCGCAATTGCGGCGTCTGTTTGTTTTAATAGATTCGCGTGTTGGACCAAAAGAATCTGATATTGAACTGATGGATTTTTGTGATAAAAACGGAATTTGCTATCAAATTGTTTACACAAAGAAAGATAAAAAAATTCGTGAAAAAGAACAATCGCAAATCAGTCATGAAAACCATCCTGCGATGGTGGAAAAAATATTGGAAACATCTGCAGAAAAGAAATTTGGTCTGGACGAATTACGGGATATTATCGGTGTCAAATAACAATATCTTTAATGTTTCAAATCCAATGCGTATTTTGGACGCGTTGTGGGATATGATTGCGGAATATAAAAATGATTTTTCGCGCGTCTTGATTTTTTTGCCGTCGCGTCGCGCAATCAGAAGCATGGAAAGATTTATTGTTGAAAAAACAGGGCATGCGATTATTTTGCCAAATCTTGTTCCGCTGGGTGATGGGGTGGACGACGAAGAAACAGATGAAACATATCCCGGTACAATATCAAATCGTGAAAGAATTATTATTTTGGCGCGGCTTTTGTCGATGGACGCGAATGTTGGAAATATTGCGACTGCATTGCCGATTGCCCGTGATTTCGTTCGTATGCAGGATTATCTGGAAAACGAAGGTATTCAGATTGCCGACATAGATTGGTTGTCACTGATAGACGATAAATATGCAACGCATTTTCAAAATAAAGCGCGCATACTGGATATTTTAAAGCAATTACCAAATGACCGATTGACGACAACCCAGAAAAGAAATGCTGACATTCGTGCATGGAAAAATCACCTGAATAAATATGATTGCGTGATTGTGTGTGGGTCAACCGCGTCTGTTCCGGCAACGGCTGATTTAATGGAATGCGTCGCAAAATTATCAAATGGAAAAATTATTTTGTCTGGAAAAATATCGGGCGAAATAGAAGATTTTGAATTGGACACTAACCCGTATCACAGCGAATATTTGTTTCTGAATCGTTTGGGGTTAAATGCGGACGATGTGCAGACCATAGATGTCGGCGAAAGCCAAATCGATACAATGAATATCGCGTTTGGAAATACTGGGGCGCATGCTGATAAAAAATTGAATAACTGTAAAATTATAGAATGCGTCCGTGAAAGTGAAGAGGCACTGACCGCGACACAGATTGCACAGCGCGCGGTTTATGAAAATAAATCTGTGTTGATAATTACGCCTGATGCCGCCGCGAATCAGCGAATAAAATCAGAAATGACGCGTGCGGGTATAGATGCAGATTTTTCGTCTGGTATATCTGGGACAATGACAGATTTGGGGCGCGCGATATTGAATTTGTTTGATGATTGGATTGAAAATAATCAAAAAGAATTTGAAAAATTATATGCACAACATAATTACAATTTGTTTAATATGTTGGTTGCGTTTGTTGATGAACATGGTGAAACTGTTTTTCAGCCAACATTTACAATTGAAAATGACAGTGATATTCCAATTTGGAATGCGATAAAAGAAACCGCAGATATTTTATGTGCAAACGATATTGTGTTAAATGTTTATGATGCACGCGCATTTATTGCCGATGCAATTGGTGGTGTTTCAATTCGTCCGGTTAAAAACGAAGATTGTGATGTTTGTGTTTTGGGTACAATAGAATCGCGTATGCAGGGCGCAGATGTAATAATACTGACTGGATTGAACGAAGGAATGTTTCCGTCGCTGGGGTATGAAAACGCATGGTTGCCGCGTGATGTTGCCGCGAAAATAGGACTGCCGTCACCAAATCGCAAGGTATCTTTGATGGCACTGGATTTTATGAATTTGTCGTGTGGAAATGAAGTATATTGGTTGCGTTCAAAACAATCAGGCGGAACACTGACCACTGAATCACGATTCATTTCCCGTGTTCGCGTCGCGGTTGGTGATATATTCGTTGATAACGAAATGTTGAAATCTGTACGGGCGATAGATGATGTACCGTACAAACCACTGGATTATTCGCCGCCAACACCACCAATCGATAAAAGTGATGTTTTTGTGACAGATTTAGAATTGCTGATTCATAACCCGTATGCGTTTTATGTAAAACATATTTTGCGATTGAAAAAACTGGACGATTATTGGGTTTTGCCAGATGCGCGTAATTTTGGGATTTTGGTACATGATGTGATTGAAAACGCGCGTGATTTCAATGCACAAAAACTGATAGATGAAATGGATATACGGGCAAAACAGGTTTTGCCGTCTGATTCAATATTGTTTTATTTTTGGCATAAACGGTTTTGTGAAATTGCGCCATTTGTTGAAGAATTCTTTCAAAACAAATCGATTGAATACAAAGAAATATTGGGGTCTGTAAATATTATGGGGCGCAATGTTCGGGCGCGCGCTGATATTGTATGGGACGGTGTTGTAATGGATATAAAAACCGGCAACCCACCAACAAAAAAACAGTTGATGGAGGGCACTATGCCACAGTTGCCATTGGAAGCATTCATGATGCAAAATAATGGTTTTCCATTAAAAATGAAAGATGTTTCAATAACGCCAATAATACAGTTTTTGCAACTGAAAAACGGCAATCCTGAATTGATAGAATATAGTGATGAAATCGCACAAGAAATGATAGATAACAGTGTGCAAAAGGTGCGTGAATTATTTGGTCAATACAGCACAGACAAAGTTGCGGCATACGAATACCGCGAAAGTGTTGGCGCAAAATATCATGAATTTGATGATTTGGCGCGTGTCGGTGATTAGTCTTGTATAAACAGTTTTTTTATGATATGATACAAATGAATCCAAGGGATTGGGTTCGGGGCTGTGGTAGCCCACATTGTTCGGTGCAAATGCATCGTTAATTTGATATTTTTGGTGTTTTTTGCACCGTTATCATCCCTAACTAACAAGGTTGGGGAGCCGCTTACCGTAAGGCGCGGAAATCTATAACAATGTGATTTACCAACTCCCCGACCGCCTAAAATTCCTTTGGCGGTTTTTTGTTTGCAAAAACGGGGGACAAGGATGAAGAAGTTTTTCGTGTTTTTTGGTGTGGTTTTAATATGCAATATCGTATTTGCCGAAACAATAAATGTAAATTGGAAAGTAGGAGACACAACATATTCAACCAGCACCTGTGAATCAGGTGGCAATCTGATAATTCCGCAAACGTCGCCAACAAAATACGGTTATACATTTGTCGGATGGAATTATGGTGTTATAACCGGCACTTGGTCACAATCTGGGACGCCAACCCCGACAAATCCCATAGAACCAGTATTTTATCAACTGGGCGATACTGTTTTGCGCGCATTGGGCAGTGGGGAAGATTTCGTAGCTGACGAATATAATCCTTCCAGTGAAAAAATTACACGTCGTGTCGGAGTATTAATACTAAAAGGAAACGAAAGCTGGAGAGAAAACTGGTTTGGCCCAGATAGTTTTTATTGTATCTCAGGGACCTTAACAAGCAATGTTCAACGTTCAATAAAACAAGATGTCCCTATTTGCAATTATTATTCGAATTATCAGAAATGGGGACTGGTCAAAAATAACACATTCTATTTAGGTGCAAGTGAAAATAATACAATTCAATTTAATGTCACAGATAGCAGATTTGCAAATCAAACAGAATTTAATACGTGGTTGGCGGAAAGATATGCCGCCGGTCAACCAGTCACTTGTTATTACCCGTTGGCGGAACCGGTGGAAGAAAGTTGGTCTTTGTCCGAATAAAAAAAGATGAAAAAATTAGTTTTTATCTTGGGCGTTTTTATATCATATGCAAACTTTGCATACGCTGAAATATTTTCAGAAAATACCGCGAACGGTTGCTCTTTTGATTATAACCCAGCAACACTGACCGCTCTGTTCGAACCGACGCTGTATAATTGTTCGTCCGGTTATTATTTGCCCGCAAATATTGACGGGTGTACATCTTGTTTATCTGGACACACTTGCAGTGGTGGAAATTTTAGATTTAACCAAAATATTGACCAAGGAATTGTTTATACTTTACCTATTGTCGAAAATGTAGAAAAGGGTTGTTCCAGGGATTTACTTTATAATGGTAATCTGGTGGCAGAATTTGTCCCAAATACACATACTTGTTCAGTCGGGTATTACTTGCCTGCCGACGTGGATGCGTGCACACAATGCCCCGCGAATAGTTATTCTGTTGGTGGAACGTATAGTTTTAACGAAAACATCGACCAGGGTATAAGTGCCTGTGCGACGGGGTATTCTGCGCCTGCGGGTTCGTCGGTTTGCACTGCGAATACTATTTCAATCACTTGGGATCATGCTGATGCGGCGGACATAACCGCAAACAACGCCGGCAACGTCACCTATGGCGGGGATATACATACACCGCTAAAGGCCCAACATATTAATGGAAAAATCTTTACCGGTTGGACCTTTAACGCACCAGAATAAATTAATCTTTGATTTCCAACATTAAACCACAATGGTCGGTTGGTTTGTCTGCTAAGCGTGGTTCTTTATCTATTTCGCAGTTTTTTACCATTTTGATTGCAGTCTTATTACAAAGGAAATAATCCAGGCGTAATCCCTGGTTGTTGCCGACCGTATCACGACCACGGTATCCATACCATGTGTAATCTATATCATTTGGGTGTGTTTCGCGCCATGCGTCAATCCAACCCGCATCCAGCCATTGTTGCATAATGTCGCGTGCCGCCGGGGCAGATATAGATGAACCAATATAATTTTTAGGGTTCCAGATATCTTTATCGGTAATCGCTACATTAAAATCACCGGCGATGATAACTGGTTCTTCGCTGTTTAAATATTGTGATATATATTGTGTAAATGCGCGCATCCATTCCAGTTTATATTGAAACTTTGGTGATTCTATACAATCGCCATTTGGCATATATACATTTATTAAACGAACGCGTCCGTCAATCACAGATTCCAGAAAACGCGAATTTATATCTGGATATGTCGGAATTCCCATTGTGACATCTTCGATAGATTGTTTAGAAAAAGTTGCAACGCCGTTCCAAGATTTTTGACCAAAAACCTTTACATTATACCCGTATTCGTCCAATAAATTGTGTGGGAAATTAGCATTTTCAACCTTTAATTCCTGAACCAAGACAGTATCGTATTCGCCGTGCGCCAAAATATCCATAAAACTTTCGATGTGTGCGCGGATAGAGTTTATATTTAATGTAAGTATTTTCATAATTGCAATCTTTGTTTTCTGGTACTATAATACACGATGTCCAATATAAAAACAACAAGGATTTTATGTTATGAATATGTATCAAGTGTTCAAGCAAGTGGCGAAAGAATCGCCAGATGCTTTGTTTTTGGTACGCGAAAAAATCACATTTAAAATGGCGCTGGATTTGATTCATGCACGCGCGACGACTTTGCATAACGCCGGGGTAAAGCAGGGCGATGTCGTTGGTTTGTTGGCGCATAATATTCCAGAATTTCCATTGACACTTTTCGCGATATGGTATTTGGGTGGTACGGTTTTGTTGTTGGATACAAATTTAACACCGTTCGAATATGATAATATGACCAAAAGGGTGGGGTGCAAATTCGTGTGCGCCGAAAAATCATTCTTTTACAAGGCCAGGGGATTTAAGTTCTTTGATATACAAAGCACTGATGATGCAGCCGATGCCAATGTGAAACCTGCAGATTTGAAATCTGATGATATTGCAACGCTGTCCTTTACATCAGGTTCGACTGGCAATCCAAAGGTTGTGCCACTGACGCATGGAAATCTGAAAAGTTCGTCTGATTATTACGCAGATATGGGACAATGGATTCATAAAAACGAAATAATGTATGGTTTTTTGCCGCTGTATCATATATTCGGTTTTGCAGGTGGTATTTTGGCACCTATGTATTTCCACATGGGAATTTTATTACAGCCAACCGTAAATCCAAAAAATATATTGGAAGATTTTAGGGTTTATAAACCACACTGTATTCCGGCGGTGCCGCGCCTTTACGAAGTGTTCCGTAATAAAATCATCAGCGGGGTCAAAGAAAAACATATGTGGTGGTTTGTGTCTTTCGTATTGCGTCGGCAAAAGTTTTTGCGTGCAATTGGGTTGGGTAAACTGGTTAAAAAGGTACAAAAACCGTTGCGTGACATCTTTGGTGGGCGTGTGAATTTGATGATTGCGGGCGGCGCCGCGACAAAACCAGAGGTTGAAAAATTCTATGAATCATTGGGAATCACCTTTGTTCAGGGATATGGTATGACTGAAACGGTTGGGCCATTCTGTTGTTCGCGTCCGTCGAAACATCGTGTGCCGTTCGCGTTTGGAACACCAATTGGTTGTTCAGAATGCACAATTCGTGATGCCAATGAAAAAGGTATTGGAACACTGTGGGTGCGCGGACCAAATGTCTTTAATGGATATTTGAATAATGCAGAGGCAAATTCTGAATCATTCGACAAAGACGGTTGGTTTAATACCGGTGATTTAGTCTATCTGGATAAAAATAAACAGTATCATTTTGCAGGACGCAAAAAACAAGTTATCGTTCTGGACAGTGGTAAAAATGTTTATCCGGATGAATTGGAAGCATTGTTCATGGAAATAGATGGCGTAAAAAATGTCGCAGTTTTTGAACACAAAGAAAAAAATAAAACCGTCACATATGCTGTATTCCAGGTGAACAAGGGGATGAGTTTTTTGAAACTGGCGGCGCAAGTTGCGCTGGCTAATCGTAAGGTTGCGCCGTATAAATGGGTGACCCATTTTGCGATGACTACTGATGATTTGCCAATGACCAGTACACAAAAGGTTAAACATCATGAAGTGCGCCAGAATCTTATCGATGGCAAATATCCAGAAAATACCAGTAAATTACGGGAGCGTTTATAATGAATATGTATCAGTTATTAGAAAAAAATGTGGAAAGAAACCCAGAAACTGTGTTTTTGGTTCGTGAAAATGTCACATTTAAAGAATTAGTGAAATTGGTTCAGGCACGTGCGACAACTTTGCGTGATGCGGGTGTAAAACCGGGCGATGTTGTTGGTTTGTTGGCGCATAATTTGCCACAGTTTCCAATAACTTTGTTCGCTATATGGTACCTGGGCGGAACGGTTTTGTTGTTGGATACGAATTTAACCTCTGCAGAATATGATAATATGACCGAAATAACAGGTTGTAAAATTGTATGTGCAGAAAAATCTTTCTTTTATGATGCAAAGGGCTTTAAGTTTTTTGATATTGAAACGAAAGACGAAAAAAACGATGAATCTTTAAAGCCATACCCATTGAAAGACAGCGATATTGCAACATTGTCGTTTACATCGGGGTCAACTGGAACGCCAAAGGTTGTGCCGTTGACACACTTTAATCTGGTTTCTTGTTCTGATAATTTGGAATATTTGAATCAGTGGTTGCGCCCTGGTGAAATGTTCTATGCTTTTTTACCATTGTACCATGTGTTTGGATTCGCAGTTGGATTTTTGGCACCGTTGCATTTTGGTATGGGAATTTTGTTGCAATCAACAATAAATCCAAATGCAATTATGGCGGATTTTGCACAATATAAACCCCAGGTTATTCCTGCGGTGCCAAAGTTGTGGGAAATTTTCCGCAAGAAAATTATCGATGGTATCAAGGCAAAAAAGAAATGGGGATTGGTATCGTTTGTAATGAATAATCAAAAATTGTTGCGTGCAATGGGTATGTCAAAACTGGTTGATAAAGTTTTGAATCAAATTCGCGCAATTTTTGGTGGACGCGCGCGTCTGTTGGTTGCAGGTGGTGCCGCGACCAAACCAGAGGTTGAAAAATTCTATACTCAACTGGGAATGGCATTCGTTCAGGGTTATGGTATGACCGAAACTGTGGGGCCAATCTGTTGTTCGCGCCCGCTGAAAAAACGTGTGCCATACGCATTTGGTGCGCCGATGGGTGATACTGAAATCCAAATTCGCAACCAAGACGAAGATGGTATTGGTATGCTGTGGGTTCGTGGCAATCAAATCTTTGGCGGGTACGCAAATAATGATGCTGCGAATAAAGAATCGTTTGACAAAGATGGCTGGTTCTGTACTGGTGATTTAGTATGGCAGGATAAAAACGGCGAATTGCATTTTGCTGGTCGTAAAAAACAAGTAATTGTTTTGGACAGTGGTAAAAATGTTTATCCTGATGAATTGGAAGCCTTGTTTATCGAAATCGATGGTGTAAAAAGTGTTGCGGTTTTTGAACATGAAGTAAATGACAAAACCGTCGCATACGGCGTATTCAGTGTCGAAGAAGGTATGACAATGGATAAATTGGCCGCCGCAGTCGCAGAAAAAAATAAAAAAGTTGCGTCCTATAAATGGGTGACACATTTTGCGATGACAACCGACGATTTACCGGTGACCAGTACTCAAAAAATTAAACATCATGTTGTTCGTCAATGGTTGATAGACGGTAAATATACAAACAGACATGAATAAAAGCAGATTGCGGAAGCAGTGAATACTGCTTCCGCAATCGTTGCGTTATCCGCGCAGCCGGCACAAATTGTGCCAAGCGAGCGAATACGAGAACACACAATTAAAAAAAGCTTAAAAAATTGAAGTTCACAAGATTTTTTTGATTTTTTTTATTGTGTGTCGAGCGAAAAAGTAAACAAAAAGGATATTAAAATGAATATGTATCAAAAATTAGAAAACGCAGTGAACCAATGGCCGGAAAATTTGTTTCTGGTTCGTGAAAATGTGACCTATGCACAATTTATAGACCAGGTTCGCGCCCGTGCAGCAACATTAAATAAAATGGGTATCAAACATGGCGATATTGTTGGTGTTTTATCGCATAATTTGCCCCAGTTCCCATTGACTTTGTTTGCGGTATGGTATTTGGGTGGAACGGTTTTGATGCTGGATACAAATTTAACACCAATCGAATATGATAAAATGTGTGAAATCGTGGGGTGCAAATTTGTGTGCGCAGAACCATCGTTCTTTTATAAAACAGACAAATTTAAATTCTATGACATAACAAAAAAAGATGGCGACATAGATTATGATTTGCGCCCATATCCGTCTGAATCCACAGATGTTGCGACGCTGTCGTTTACATCTGGGTCAACCGGAACACCAAAGGTTGTGCCACTGACACACTTTAATTTAACAGAATGCGCAAATTCATTGGAAGATATGTCTGAATATTTCCATTCTGGTGATGTTATGTATGGATTTTTGCCACTGTATCATATATTCGGTTTTGCAATCGGTATTTTGGCAACAATTCATTATGGTGCGTCACTCGTTTTGCAGCCAACAATAAATCCAAAATATATCTTGGACGATTTCAAGAAATTCCAACCGCATGTTATACCTGCCGTTCCACGTGTTTGGGAATTGTTCCGTAACAAGATTATAACAACAATGAAAGAACAAAATAAATGGCGTGTCGCATCATTTATTTTAAGAAACCAAAAAACATTGAAAGATATGGGATTGGATTTCTTTGTCCGTAAAGTTCAGGAACCTTTGTTAAATGTTTTTGGTGGACGCGCAAAGTTGCTGATTGCAGGTGGTGCCGCGACCAAGCCAGAGGTTGAAAATTTCTATGAATCGCTTGGTCTGGCATTTATTCAGGGATACGGTTTGACTGAAACTGTTGGACCAATCTGTATTTCCAAACCAACAAATAAAAGATTGGCTTATTCAGTTGGGGCGCCAACATCTAATAATGAATGCGAAATTCGCGACAAAGATGAAAATGGCGTTGGTGTTTTATGGTTGCGTGGACATCAGGTGTTTAATGGATATCTGAATAATGATGAAGTCAATGCGACTGTATTTGACCAAGACGGTTGGTTTAATACTGGGGACATGATGTACATGGATAAAAATGGCGAATTGCACTTTGCCGGCCGTAAAAAACAAGTAATTGTTTTGGACAGCGGTAAAAATGTTTATCCTGATGAATTGGAAGCACTTTATCTGGAAATCGAAGGCGTTAAAAATGTTGCTGTCTTTGAACACAAGGTTGGGGACAAGACTGTTTCATATGGGGTTTTCAGTGTCGACAAAGATATGACAATGGATAAACTTTCCAAAGAAATCGCAGAACAAAATAAAAAAGTTGCATCCTATAAATGGGTGACCCATTTTGCGATGACAACGGAAGATTTGCCGATGACCAGCACTCAAAAGATTAAACACCACGAAGTGCGCAAGAATTTGATAAATGGTAAATATCCAGACAGAAAAGAATAAAGAAACGCCCGTTTGGGCGTTTTTTTATTCGCAATATTTATTTCGATAAATTTCTATTGCCGTATCAAACCAAAAATCACGAATGTTTTTTGCACATAATTCGTGAATAAAAGAATCATAAACATCTGGTCTTATAATCAAAAAATCACAAAAATATGCATTTACCAAATTCCATTCTGATGTGAATATAAAAAGTTCATCTTTGAATTCGGCTGTATAATCTTCCAGTTCCATAAAGTAAGCGCCGGTTGGCGTAAAGAAATAAATCGTACCGCGCCTGTCCAGTGCACCAGATTGTGATATCATAAAAAACAACATTTTTGATGAAATATCGTTTCTTACCGCACCTGGTGTTGTTCTTTGGAAATTGACGCCCTTTATACAAATTGAATTTTCCATATTATCCCTGTCTTTTGTAAAAAACAAAGACCGCTGAAAAAAACAAGCGGTCGGGGGTTAGAACAGCATATCTAGGCATGCTCCACCGAAGTGGCACCCCGACCATAAGTCAGGGAATATGGCACAAAAGCACCATAAGCGGATTACGATGCTTTATGCACCGCCTAGATAGAGAGATGTTCTAAATCCCAAACCCAATTCCCATTGGATTCATATATTATTATAAATTGGATTATTTAGAAAAGCAAATGTATTTATTTCCCCAGACACAATCTTGAAAATGTAGCATCGGCGATTTCATTCGTTGTTATTACCCCCAAAATCTTTCCAATTGCATCACCTGCACGACGGACATGTTCTGCAAAGATATCATAATTGCCGTCGTATTTATTTATTGCATTTCTTAGTTCGGAAATGGTTTCATTTAATAATTCGTATGTGCGTTCGTTGATTGTGATTTTAGATTCAGCCCCGCCCATCAATTCATGCATTTTTGTTTTAATTGCGTTTAATAATTCATCAAAACCCGCGCCATTTTTCGCCGATGTATAAATTACATTTTTGTTTGATTTGTTTTTTAATAAATCGCTTTTGTTTATAACGATGATTTCATTTTCGTTTATTGTTTTTGGCAATTCGTTATAAACATGGATAATTAAATCTGCATTTCTTGTTTCTTCATGAGTGCGTTCAATGCCAATTTTTTCAACAGCATCTGTTGCTTCGCGGATTCCCGCCGTATCGGACAGGTTTACCAGATATCCGTCAATATCTATTTGTTGGGACACTACATCACGTGTGGTTCCGGCAATATCGGAAACTATCGCACGATTTGAACCAACCAATTTATTAAAGATGGACGATTTTCCAACATTTGTTTCACCAACCAGAACGATATTAAACCCATTTTGAATTGCACGCGACGCGCGATAATTAGATGTCGATTCTGTGATTTCTTTTAATAAATTTTGTGTTTCCAGTAATATTTTTTTATCGATATCTTTTGGTAAATCATCTGCGTCATAATCCAGGATTGCCGCCGCATAGGCAGATATTTCAATCATTTTATCGCGCCAATTTTTATACATGATTGAATCGCCACCTGTTAAAGATTTAAGGGCGGATTCGCGTTGTTTATCTGTTTGTGCATCAAGCAGGGCGATTAAACCATCGACATCTGTTAAATCCATTTTGTTGTTATAAAATGCGCGTCGTGAAAATTCACCGCGCTGTGCAATTCGTGCGCCAAGCCCGCGCAAAAAATCAAATATTTTATCTATAACAGCCGGTGCGCCATGTGAATGAATTTCAATAATATCTTCGCCAGTAAAAGAATTTGGCGCGGCAAAAAATATAGCAATACATTGGTCGATTAAATTGCCGTTATCATCGCGAAAATTTGTGAAATAGGCGTGACGCGATTCAAATTCTGGTTTGTTTATAATGCGTTTAAATAAACCAGACAAATCATTTCCGCTGATGCGTATAACTGCAACACCAGATTTTCCATGTGCGCTTGATAAAGCAAATATTGTATCGTTATTCATATTTTATTTACCGCTTATTTCTTTTAATGCCAATGGTACCAGTTTTGCAACATTTGCGTCTGGATTATTGGATACCAATTTTTGTGCCATGTCGATAATATCCATACGGCGATAACCAAGGGATTCCAGTGCCGCCAATAAATCGGGCAGGGCGCCGCTGTTGTCGGTGCCAAAATCAAACGCAGCACCACCCATTTTATTCTTTAATTCAACTATGATTTTTTCAGCAACTTTTTTCCCGACCCCCGGGGCAGTTGCGATTGTTTTTGCGTCGCCGGTTGCAATCGCCGACATAAGTGTATCTGTTTTTATTGTTCCCATAATCGCCATGGCAACCTTTGGCCCAACGCCAGACACGGTGGTCAGTTGATTAAACAGGTTTTGTCCGGCAATGGTTGAAAACCCAAATAACCTTATAGAATCTTCGCGCACAATCGTTTCAATCCAAAGCGCGACAGTTGACTTTAATGTCAAGATTTCCGGCGTATAGACCTTGTACCCAACGGGTCCAGCCATCAAAATAACGAAATCAGAACCGATATAGTCAATTACGCCTTGCAATTTTCCAATCATTTGTTATCCTTTTGGTGTAATTTTAATATAATTAAATCAAAAGGTCAAATATGAGTGGACACAGTAAATGGCACAACATCCAACACAAAAAAGGATTGGTTGATGCGGCACGCAGTGGTTTGTTTACTAAACTGGCGCGTGAAATAACTATGGCGGCAAAATTGGGTGATAAAAATCCTGATAATAACCCAAGATTGCGTTTGGCAATTTTGCAGGCACGCAAGGCGTCTATGCCGAACGATAACATTAAACGCGCAATTGAAAAGGCGTCGGGTGCAAATACTGATAACTTTGTTGCAGTGCGTTATGAAGGTTATGGCCCAAACGCGGTTCCTGTTATTGTAGAAGCCTTGACCGATAATCCACGCCGTACAGTGCCAGAAATTCGTAATATTTTTGCCAAAAACGGTGGCAATATGGGCGAAGAAGGTTCTGTTGTTTTCATGTTTTCACATGTTGGTCAGATTATGTATCCGGCGTCCATTGGTAAAAGCGAAGACGAAATGATGGAATTGGTTATGGAAGTTGACGCAGATAACCTGGAATCGTCAGAAGAAGGTTTCATAATCACAACAAAACCAGATAATTTCATGAATATTCAAAAGGCATTGGCTGATAAATTGGGTGAACCAGAAAACGCAGAAATCACATGGGTTCCAAATATGCCGATGGATTTAGACGATGAAGCGTATGCCAAAATTGAAAGATTGGTTGACGCGCTGGATGCGAATGATGATGTTCAGAAAGTATTCACTGCCGCAGCGTAAAAACAAATTATAATAATAAATCTGCTTGCCGTTGGTGCGCTCATGTAGGTCTACTACACTACGCTTACCAACGGTTTCGCATCTTTATCATTCTAATTTGTTTTTTGAACGGCGCAGATGCGCCGTTTTTAGTTGCTTTTTTGAATAATCACAATTATAATAATACATGAATCCAATGGGAATTGGGTTAGGGATTTAGAACATCCCGTAGTAGTGCGGTGCAATAAGCATCGTAATCTGTTTATGGTGCTTTTGTGCCATATCCCTGACTTATGGGCGGGGTGCCACTTTGGTGGAGCATTCACTACTATGCTGTTCTAACCCCCGACGACTTATTTTTTAGTGGTCTTTGTTTTTTACAAAAGACAGGGATAATATGGAAAATTCAATTTGTATAAAGCGCGTCAATTTCCAAAGAACAACACCAGGTGCGGTAAGAAAAGACATTTCATCAAAAATGTTGTTTTTTATGATATCACAATCTGGTGCACTGGACAGGCGCGGTACGATTTATTTCTTTACAGATGGCGATACCTTTTTTATGGACAGGGAAGATTATGCGGACGGATTCACAGACGAACTTTTTCTGTTTGCGTCAGAATGGAATTTGGTAAATGCGTATTTTTGTGATTTTTTGGTTTTTAGACCAGATATTTATGATTCTTTTGTTCGGGAATTATGTGCACGAAATCAACCATATTTTTGGTTTGATACAGCAATAGAAGTTTATAAAAATAAATATTGCGAATAAAAACACCGCTCGGTTGAGCGGCGTTTTTTATCATTTTATTTTTACTGATTTGCAGGTTGTTGCGCTGCCGATTGTTTTTGTCTTTGTTCGTACAGGTCTGCAAAATCAACCAATGGCATGGAAAGTGGTGGAAAACCTGATTCAGCGGTCAATCTGGTTACCAATGCGCGAACATAAGGGAACAACAATGTTGGAACATCAATCAATAATGTCTTTTTCTTGGTTTCTTCGTCTTTTTCTTCGTATTGGACCATTCCTGTATAGGTGGATTCAATCATAAATACTGATTTGTCTTCTTTTTCCAATTTAGAATGAACGCGCGTTATCAAATCAACCATAAATAAATTGTTTTCGGCACCTTTGATATTTATATCTATGTTGATTTCCATTTTTGCCGGGCCGGCGTCCTGTTTAAAGAATAATTCAGGTACATTTGGGCTTTCGAAAGAGATGTCTTTCAAGAATTGAGATATAATATTAAACTTTGGCATTATATTTGCTCCTTTTTTTATCCATCGTTTTATGATAATATAGCACTAAGAAATAGTTTTTACAAGTGGGGGGATAATTAAAATGTCAATATTTAATAATTTTGTTCGTTTTAGTTTTATTGTGGGTTTTGTTGCGCTGGTTTCTGGCTGTGATTTGTCTGCCCCGACGCACCAGGGTGATAATTCCAAAATACCGTCTAATTTTACTGCTGTGTCGTATTCGGCATTGCCAGGCTGGCGTGATGACGATGTGCGCTATGCCTTGCAGGCATTCCGGAATACTTGTAATGCGAAAATTCAATACAAGGGTTCTGTTATCCCAGACCCAGAATTATTGCGGGAAAAATGCAATATGTTGCCAAGTGCTTCGGCTGATGTGAAAACTGTGCGTGCATGGTTTGAATCTAATTTTCAACCGTACCAGGTTTATAATGAAAACGGCGGAAAAACGGGAACCTATACCGGATATTATTCACCTGTGATTCCAGGTTGCAAGACCAGAACCGCAACCTGTAATGAACCAATTATGGGGGTGCCAATAGACGGTCGTTCATATAAGGGTGTATCAAAAAAAGATATCGTGAATAAAAAAATAGGGCGTGTTTTATATTGGGCAAATATTGTTGATGTACAAAATTTGCAAATTCAGGGCAGTGGTATGTTAAAACTGGAAGACGGCACAATGGTCAAATTAAATTTTGCCGCAGTGAATGATATGCCGTTTAAATCCATTGGAAAACAATTACAGGACCGCGGTATTAAACCAGATGGTGGATATAGTGCCGATGCAGTGTGGACGCATTTGAAGAAAAATCCAAAATTGGCGAAAGAGGTTATTTATAACAATCCACGCTATGTCTATTTCTATGAAACAGAACAAAAAAGTGTTATTGGAAAATTGGGAACACCACTGTCCAAAATTCGCAGTGTCGCGATGGACGATAGTTTATACACATTGGGTTTACCTGTGTATATAAATACAACACTGTCTGATGGACGCGCGTTTAATCGTTTGATGATTGCCCAGGATACAGGTGGTGCGATAAAGGGTTGGATACGCGCAGATATCTTTTTCGGTTCTGGGGACGATGCGTACCGTGTCGCGCACGGACAACATTCCCAGGGTCAAATGTTTATACTGATGCCAAAAGAATACAGTTATGTTAAACCAAGATAAAAAAACAAAAATGGATATACGCAAATCGCGCCCACAGACGCTGGCAGCCGCGTTCGGTTGTCTGATTGAAATGTTTGGTGGACGCGTGGGTGACGCCGATTTGATAAACAACTGGAAAAAAATAGTCGGTGACGATGTCGCAAAAATATCAAATGTTGTTGCAATAAAATTATCGCGTGATAAAAAATTTAATATCGCTTTGCGACCAATATCGCCTGCGTTTGCGCTGGAATTGTCGTACAAGTTGGACGAAATAAAAAATAAAATAGATAATTATTATGGGCGTGATGCGGTCAATAAAATAACAATACGGAAATAAAAAATATGAAACGAATTATTGGGATTGACCCTGGACTTTTGCATACTGGTTGGGCGATTATAGATGTCGCAGGTTCAAATCGTAAATATATTGCCAGCGGTGTTATTTTGCCCCCGGTAAAATCGCCGTTACCAGAAAGGTTGGCATTCATATTTAATGGTATCCAGGAATTGTGCCGCGAATTTAATCCGACAGAATGCAGTATCGAAGTTATCTTTGTAAATAAAAATGGCAAGACTACTTTGTTGTTGGGACACGCGCGTGCGGCGGCGATAACTGCGGTTGCTGTGAATAATATCCCGGTTTTTGAATACGAACCAAACAAAGTAAAGAAAGCGTTGACCGGGGTTGGACATGCTGACAAAGACCAAATATATAAAATGTTGTCAATTTTATTGCCGACCGCGCATCCAAAAACACCAGATGAAAGTGACGCAATTGCGATTGCGCTGACGCATGCGAATACTTCCAGATTCGATATTTAAAAAATATGTTTTAAAATAATTTATTTATGATACATTTATTATGCAGGGGAAAAAGTGAGAAAAGAAAAATATCTTTCTATAAATAATAATGTCACTGGATATTCGTTTGCAAATCTGGGGTTGTTTACTGGGTTTGGTTCGGGTGTCGTGCATGCTGTGTATTCCCTGGTTTTGTTGGGAATATTTAAAGAATTTTTTAATGAAGAAATGGCATCCGCTGCGGTTGGTGTGTATGCTGCGTTATACGCGACATTTGCTGTGGTTGTTGGAATTTTTTCTGCGCAAATTTTACATTGGTTCACAAAAACCAGGTTGTTATATATATCCATGGCGGCGATGGGTGCGTGCTATTCGATGATGAGTTTTTCTGTTAAACCATCGACATTTATTATGCTGGATTATGTGGTTTGTTTTGCATCGACTATGTTTGGAATTTTGTTGCCGTTGTTTATGTCTGAATTTTCGCGCGGTATTGGTATGGCGCGTGTAAATGCGCGTCGGTTGTTGTGGGAAAATGTAGGGGCGTTTGTTGCACCAATGTTCGCGATGTGGGTTGTTGGGTATTTTGGTGGAAATTACAGAATGCCATTTTTGGCGGCGGGCATGATTTATTTCTTTGGTTTGTTGTTCTTTAAACATTTTGGTATTGTCCAGGAAGACAAAATTATAAAGCCTGTGAATTTGCACAGAACAATTCGTGCGTTGCGTATAACTGCAAAATCTTTCTTTAAAATGCCGGGTATGTTGCGGGCGTATATGGTGAATTTTGGATTTTTCGCACTTCGTGCGATGCGATTACTGTATGTGCCAATCGTTGTTATTGAAAATGGTTTTTCAAACGAAACATTGGGTATAGTTTTGTCGATTGGAATTATTCCGTATATAGTAATGAATTTGTTCATTGGTAAACTGATACAAAAATATGGTGTCAGAATTTGGATGACAATCGGATTTTTATCGTTTGCAGGATTGTCTGTTATGGCGATGATGTTGTCTGGATATGCGTTGTTGGCTGTGTTTGTTCTGTGGCAGATATCTGGTGCGTTTATGGAATCGTCGCATGATTTGTTGTTCTTTAACGATATACCACGACGCGAACAGGCAAAATATTATGGGGTGTTCAGAACATCTGTAAATTTCCCCAGTGTGTTGATTCCAATTATGGGAACTTTGGCAATTACATTGTTTGGAACAACATCTGCGGTCTGGATAATCACCGCAATTATGGGTGTTTTGTCCACAATAATTTTGTGGTCGGGCCGTAAATAATAGCCCTTGCGTTAAGTGTTTTTTCTTAGTAAGATTTCGGTATAAAACGAAAGGGGTATTTTATGGCAAAAAAAGAAGTAGTTAAAGAAAACGCGCCTGCCAAAAATCCAGCACTGGAATCGGCGTTGGCGCAAATCCAAAAACAATTTGGCAAAGAAGCCATCATGAAAATGAGTGATGGTTCCCAACAAAATATAGAGGCGATTTCAACTGGGTCGCTTGGGCTTGATATCGCGTTGGGAATTGGCGGTTATCCAAAGGGTCGTATTGTTGAAATTTATGGTCCAGAATCTTCTGGTAAAACAACATTGGCATTACATGCGGTTGCTGAATCACAAAAGAAGGGTGGCACTTGCGCATATATCGATGCAGAAAATGCACTGGACCCATCGTATGCTAAAAAATTGGGCGTCGATGTTTCTAATCTGATTATATCACAACCTGATTCTGGTGAACAGGCACTGGAAATTGCTGATACTCTTATCAAATCAGGTGCGGTTGATGTTGTGGTCGTCGATTCTGTGGCGGCATTGGTGCCAAAGGCTGAATTGGAAGGAAACATTGGTGACACATATATGGGAACAACTGCGCGTTTGATGTCACAATCTTTGAAAAAGTTGGCGGGCAGTGTGTCGCGCAGTAATACTTTGCTGATTTTCATCAACCAGATTCGTATGAAAATCGGTGTTATGTTCGGGTCACCTGAAACAACATCGGGTGGTAATGCGTTAAAGTTCTATGCGTCGGTACGCCTGGATATCCGCCGTACAGGTGCAATCAAAGATAAAGAAAATGTTATCGGTAATGAAACCAGAGTCAAGGTTGTAAAAAATAAAGTTGCGCCACCGTTCCGTACTGTCGATTTCAAGATTATGTATGGCGAAGGTATTTCCAGAATAAGTGAAATTTTGGATATGGGTGTGAAATATAACCTGATTGAAAAGGCTGGTTCGTTCTATTCTTATAATAATGAAAGAATAGGTCAGGGCGAAGCCAATGCACGTGCTTGGTTGAAAGACCATGAAGATGCCCAGAAAGAATTGCTGGATAAAATTATGGCACGCGCAAACGGTATCGCCGAAGAAATGACAACTGGTCCAATGGACGATGAAGACGAAGGCGTTGATGCAGAATAATAAAACCAAAGGGGTTTAATATGAATATATCGCGCGCATGGGCATTGACACAGATTGTGGTTCGGGCACATATTTTAAATTGGGTGTGGCGTCCGCGCGCGGTGCGCAGTGCCGTGCGATGTGATGTGTTCGCAAAAATCGCAGTGCGTTATTTCAAGCGATATTTGCCAGCCGCCGCCGCGGTCAAAGAAATGCCGATTGTCAAAGATGATGAAAATGAAAAAATTTGGACAATGTGGCAACAGGGCGAAGAAAAAGCCCCTGATTTGGTAAAGGCGTGCTTTCGCAGCGTGCGTAAACACTGCAAGCAAGAATTGGTTGTTCTGGACGATAATAATTTCGAACAATATGTAAATTTGCCACGCGAAATTGTTGAAAAATATCGTGCTGGGAAAATCAGACGCGCACATTTTGCAGATATTGTCCGTGTTGAATTGCTTTATGAACATGGGGGGATTTGGTTGGATTCTACTGCATTTGTGACAGAACCAATTCCAGATTGGATTATCGATTTGGATTTCTTTGTTTTTATGGTTGGTAATGTCGGGCAAAAATATTCTTATATGCAAAATTGCTTTATCCGTGCGCGCAAGGGGGCGTATTTATTGGCGGCGTGGCGTGCGATGATTTTGGATTATTGGATGCACGAAAATCACAGTTTTGATTATTTTATGCACCAATTGTTATTCAGAACTTTGGTTGAAAATGATCCGCGGGCAATAAAATACTTTGCAGAAATGCCACATATTGACCAAGACCCAACACACGCATTGTGGCATGAATATAAACATAAACCATATGATGCAAAACTGTTCAAGAAATTAACCAAAGATTCATTCTTTCAAAAATGCGCCTATGCAGATGCGCCGTTACCAGGCACCTTTGCAGAGGCAATTTCAAAGATGTAAAGGTATAATTTATGAAACCAAAAATATCCATAATTATTCCAATGTGGGGTGTGGAAAAATATCTGCCCCGTTGTTTGGACAGTGTATTAAATCAGACTTTTCAAGATTGGCAGGCGATTTGTGTTGATGATGGCAGCCCAGATAAATCGGGTAGCATCGCAGAATCTTATGCCGCCCGCGATAAACGGTTTGTTGTTGTGCACAAAGAAAACGGTGGTTTGTCTGATGCGCGTAATTTCGGTATGAAATATGCGACTGGGGAATATATAATGTTCCTGGACAGTGATGATTTTATTCATCCCCAGACTATGGAAATTGCGTATAATGCATTGGTTAAAAATAAATCTGATATAGTGTCTTTTACCTATGACCGGTTTTATCGGCCGCAACTGATGGTGCGACATGTTCTGCGTTTGGACACTGATAATGTCGTTCCGTTCGGTATCAAGAAAAAATATGATTTGAATAAAATTCCAATGCGGACAACAGATGATGTTTTCGAATTTGCCACAGAACGCACGCATAATAAATTGAATCCAAATCGTAAATGGCTGATTAAACATTGTCAGGTTTGGAAAAACCTTTATAAAAAATCTTTGATTGCAGATACACCGTTTATCAAGGGTATTTTGTTCGAAGATTTTCCGTGGTGGTCTGCGATTATGTTAAAGAAACCGCGTGTGACCGTTGTGCCGTTGCCACTGTATTTTTATATCCCGAATTTTGGTGGGATTGTGTTGTCTGCAAAACAGTTAAAAATTATGCAAAGTTTATGCATCGGGATAAAAACATCTTTTCAATTGTATAAAGAAAAGGCAGATAATGACCAAATGAAAAAATGGCAGGAACAATTTATGTGGTTGTTTGTGAATTGGGCGTTTAGAAAATTAAAGTATTTGAAATCTGATGCTGAATTCGATGTGGCGCGTGCTGAATTTTCTGAAATGAACAAAATTGGCGTGTTCGATGATGTGCCAAACGAATGGTATGATTTGCGGGAAAAAATTTATGAATTTATTGGGGAAGAAAACTAAATGGCTGAAATATCTGTAATTATACCGGTTTATAATGTTGAAAAATATCTGCACAGATGTTTGGATTGTTTGTTAAATCAGACATTTCATGATTGGACAGCAATTTGTGTTGATGACGGCAGTTCGGATAATTGTGGAAAAATTTTGGACGAATACGCAAAAAAAGACAAAAGATTTGTCGTTATTCACAAAGAAAACGGTGGTTTGTCTGCGGCACGTAATGAAGCAATGAAAAAAGTTAAAACACCGTATGTTATGTTTTTAGACAGTGATGATTGTATCCATCCACAGGCTTTTGAAATAGTGTATAATTTGGCAAAAGAAAAAAATACTGATATTGTTTCTTTCCGGTATTTGCGTGGTGATGCATCGGCTGATATCCCAGGTTGGTTTGATAAAAGATATGATGTAAAAAATATTAAAACAAAAACTACCAATCATTTGTTATATTGGGCTACTAACCGGGACAAAGGTATGGATTCTTGGTATGTTCAACAGTGTGTGGTTTGGCGTAATTTATATAAAACAGATTTAATCAAAAATATAAAATGTCCTGAAAATATTTGTGTGCTGGAAGATTTTGTTTTTTGGTCGCGTGTTTTGTTTAAAACCCCGACTGTTTGTATAATAAAATTGCCTTTGTATAGTTATACGGCGAATCCTGGGTCTATTTTGCATACGGCGGATTATATTAAATCTGTTAAAAATTTAATCGCCGCTGTTGGGTTGTCTTACCAATATATGGTGTCGACAAATATGTCTTGGTTGAATAGGCGCAGATGGAAATCGCGTTTTATGTGGGATATTTTGTCACGGGTTTATGTTTATGCTAAACAAATAGACGATAAAGACGAATTACGCAAAATTAAATCTGGATTATTGGATTTGAAAAAATTGGGCGTGTTTGACAATGTGCCTGATTTTCACGCATGGCGGTATAGACGCAGAATTGAAAAACTTATATCCCAGATTTCTTAAACCGTGCGGGTATTTTTACAACAATTTTTAATCCAAACATCGCCGGTTTACGCAGGGCATAAATCGGACGACAATATGTTTGAATAGTGCGTGCTATGCGCAACCATTTTTCGGATTTTGGTTTTGATTTTGTGACGGCGTTGATGGTTCCGTTCCCGCGCCGTTTCAGGTGGTTTACCCAATCTGCGCCACGGTTTTTAGCCTTTTGTTCCAACATGTCCATATCAACCGAACCAAAATGCAAAAGGTATAAATTTTTATCTATGTGAAAATTATGGTTCTTTACGCTGTGAAAACCGCTGCCCCATTGTACCGGTTTGTTTATAACAACCGGTTTCGTATAACGCGTGGAAAGCAGGGCGTATTCGCGTTGTTCCAGGAACGGCGCGTCGGGGTCCAATATCGCTTCGCAATACAGGTGTTGACCAACATCCAGTCCAAGTCCAGAAAGGCTGGTGTGGATTTTTCGATTGGATAAATATTGGTGCAGGTTTTGATTTGTGCGTGGGTCAACAATTAAAAATTCATCGCTGTCACAGCCCAGGACTATATCATAGTTTTGCAACAGTTTTTGTGCCATTTGTGAAATCTGATTTATGCGATATTTATCACCCGCCGCGCGCGACATGTTTGTGTGTGGTAATTTTGTTATGTGTGCGTTGCCTGCGTTTTCTGGAACAATTTGGTCCGTGCCATCCAATATAATGTATAAATTTTCAGTTCCGAATTGTTTTCCATAATACGCAATCCAACGGGACAAGAAAAATTCGTCGTTGCGTGCCATCGTTATTGCTGCGATTTTTTTTAATTTTTTTACCATTTCTTTATTTCCATATTTTTCGGGTTATATAGGTTATGTTTCGCATAAATATCTTTATAGCATTTGAAGTTAAAAATTGTTCCATATATTCCGCGCCATATAATCTGTGTGCCGATTTTAATATAGCGTTTTTTGCCGCACTGTTGCAATTGTTCAATATGTATTTAATTTGATTTCCCAATGCCCCGTTGTGTCGTGTGAATGACATTTTTTTAATAAATGGCATGCCAGATTGAAATAATTTTTTTGGTTTGTTGTATGTTCCGCGACCATGTACAGTAAATATTCCGCCCCATGTGCAATTGTGTTTTTGTATTAAATTAGTCAGTCCGTGTTCGTATTTTATAGTGATTGCAGATTTGTCAGGTTCGGCGCATACAGACGACATAAATTCATCAAACCAATATGACAAGAAAATTTTCCTGTTCAATCTTACGAACCAAGATTCCATAAAAGAATGTGTTTTGTGTTTTGATATAACCATACCAACCGCATCATCATTTTTCGATTCAATGCTTTTCAAAATATTTTTCATATTTATTGTGGGACCAAATACTGAATCGTTGACCAGATATAAATAATCATAATTTTTTAGTATTTTTTTGTCGCGGGCATACTGATAGGCGCGTTTGTATGAACCAAAATCATATTCGCCATGTCGCGTGGCTATGGTATGCAGAGTATATCTTTTGATTTTGTCGATTTCAGATTTTGGGCAATTGGAATCCATACACACAATAATATCGCCATATTTGGAAAGTGTTTTTACATAATAAATCAGCGCATCGTCAATAATGCAATCTTTGTCGAAACCTGCAAATAAAAATAATCGATCCGGCATAATGCTATCACTTTGATATAACTATACATTGTTTATATTTGCTTTTCAAGGGTTTAGGCTCTATAATATTATTAAATGCAACAGGGAATAAAAATGGCTTTACCAAAAATATCAAAACAACGGAAATTTTTAGCGACTTTGTGTACTTTTTGGATTCCGGTAAAAAAATACAGAAAGGCCCTGCGTGGAATCTTGCTGATTGGGGTCAAACGGTATAAAGACACAGTTCGTACAGATAAAATTAAAAAATTTGAAAATGAATTATCTGTCGTTGCGATTATGAAAAATGAAGGACCTTATTTAAAAGAATGGCTTGATTTTCATATTTTGAATGGGGTGCAAAAATTTTACCTTTATGATAATGAATCAACTGATGATACGGCGGCTGTGTTGAAACCTTATGTAAAAAAAGGTATTGTTGAACATATTTATTGGCCAGGTCTTGCACAGCAAATGGTGGCATATAAAGATGCGGTAAATAAATATTCTGATAAAACGCGTTGGATGGCTTTTATAGATTTAGATGAATTTGTATTTTCATTGAAATATGATAATTTAGTGGATTATTTAAAGACTTTGCCACAGTTTAGTGCTTTGGTTGTTGGTTGGATGATTTATGGTTCGTCAAATCAAAAAGAAAAAAAGCCAGGTTTGGTTATCGAACGTTTCAAAATGCATGCGGATAAAACATGGGGGGTAAAATCTATATTTAATCCGCGAATGATACTGGATATGAATAATCCACACACCAGCGAAGTCGCAGGCTTTACCATCGATGAAAATGGAAAAAGATTGGGATTTATAGATCAAACAAATAATCCGCCGTCTTGCGATATAATAAGATGTAATCATTATGTGACAAAATCATTTGATGAATTTATGACGCGTTGTAATAAAGGTGATGCCTGTTATGAAAATATGGCCGATTCACCAAAAGCAAAAGCATTAAACCGATTCAATATCCACAACCGTAATGAAGTTTATGATACGGTTATGGATAAATTCATTGAAAAATTAAAACGAGATTAAATTATATGTTTTGTTCCGATATTTATACCGAATAAATAAGATTTTATTTTACGGGTATATATATCGCGACGGAAAACAGTTTTGTTGAATATTTTGAATTTTTCCTGGGCAAATGGTCTTTCTGGTGATTCCAGTAATTCTTTGGCATGGTGCTCCGTTATAAATTCATCGTATTTTTTCCATGCGCGTTTGGTTTCTTCGCTGATACTTTGTTTTAATTTCTTTTTGTTTTTGCCCAATGCGGTTGGTGTGTTTACAACATTGTAAATTGCACCTGGAACCGTCGCGACAGTATCTGCTAAAATAATCGCGGGTTTTGAAAACAATATATCCTGGGCACCTAAAACAGATGGTTCAAACAATAATTTTGATTTACGGATAAAGGCTGTTTTATAAACATAGCGCCATGCAGGGTTAAATCTGTTTGCGCGTGTTTTTTCTATTTTGTCGGCCAACGATACACAAATTTCAATTGAATCAAATTTTGGGAAATTATATTCTGGCTGGTTTACTTCGCCACATAAAACATCGGCATTGGTCAAAATTGCAGCATTTGCCATTTTTTCAAAATATTCCAAATTCACAAAATCATCGTGGTCGTGAATATGAATATATTCCCCGGTTGCTGCCTTTATCCCAGTGTTAGATGCGACCGATACGCCTGCATTTTTTTGCTGAATCAATTTAATGCGTTTGTCGTGTTTTGCATATTGTTTAACAATGTCGGCACAGTTATCGGTGCTGCCATCGTCCACAATGATGATTTCCAGGTTTTTATATGTTTGATGAATCAAATGTTCCAATGGTTTTCGAATAAATTTTTCTGCGTTATACATTGGGATTACAACTGATATCAATGGTGTTTTCATTTTTGTATAGTCCTTTTTTATTTATATTATTTACATTATAACAAATTTATAATATGATTTGTATCATAAAAAAGGTGGGTTTATGAAAATATATGCTGATAGCAAATATACCAAATATTTAACAAAAAAATTAAAACATTATTATAAAGAATCAGAACCTGTGGTTGAAGTTATCAAAAATGGTATTATTGCCAACGAACACGAAAACGGTTTCGGTGTTTTTGATGATAATTTCAAATTTGTAAAATCGTCCATGCAAAATCACAAGGGGCACAAGGGTCAATTTGTTCCAACCTTTAACCATAAAAATATACCGTATGTTGATGAAGAAGTTATTTATTTATGCCATTTGGGAAAAAATTCTTTTGGGCATTTTTTATTAGAACACATAAATCGCGGTTGGTGTTTGATTGACAAGAAATATAAAAATGCAAAAGTGGTTATTATCGACGAAACCAAATCCAAAAAAATAAATGACTATATTTATGTGTTGCTGGGCTTGCTGGGGGTAAAGAAAGAAAATATTATTTTATTAGATAAAACAACACGGTTTAAAAATGTCTTTATTCCAACGCCTGGATTTGATTTAAGTGCGTATTACACAAATGCCTATCGCGATATGTATGATAAAATGGCGGTCAGTGTGGATGATGGCGAAATATATGAAAAAATATACCTGTCGCGTGCAAAAATGCCGTTGGACCGATTGACCTATGGTGAAAAGACAATTCAAAAAATATTCGAAAAAAATGGATTTAAAATAATTTATCCTGAAACCTTGCCATTGGTGGAACAAATTGCGCTGGTTAAAAATTGTCGGGTTTTGGCGGGGTGCGCGGGGACCGCGTTGCATCTTGCTTTGTTTATGAAACCGGGTGGAACGGTTATTCAAATTAAACGCAATACACCACTGCAAGATAATGCAGATACGCAATATGTTATAGACATGGCAAAGGGATTAGATTCGATATTTATTGTCGGGTCAATGGAATCTGTGCCAACAGACCATTGGTCTTTGACGCCACAAATTATCGGTTTGACAGAGTATATGAAAAAATTCTTTGACGAAAATGGCTTTAAATATACAGATAAAGATTTGATGGGTTGGGATAAAGAATTTGCCGATTACGAAATCGCGTTGTCTAAATGTGATACGCAACAATATGCAACAAAGTCAGTAAAAAAATATATCATTAAATATATTTCGTGTTTTGTGCCTGGGCGTATACGCAGAAATCATTTCCGGCAATGGTTAAAGAAAGTATTGAAATACGAATATTAAAAAAACCGCCATTTTGGCGGTTTTTAATTTAGTCTGTTTCGGCAAAGCGATATGCTTTTTTGCGTTTACCGCTGTCCAATTCTTTTTTGCGCAGGCGAATTGTTGCGGGCGTGACCTCTACCAATTCATCATCTTGGATATAAGACAGCGCTTCTTCCAATGACATCTTGCGTGGTGGGGCCAGGAACAATTTTTCATCTGCGGTCACACTGCGGACATTGGTCAATTGTTTGCCACGCACAGGGTTGACCTCTATATCGTTTTCTTTGCTGTGTTCGCCAACAATCATGCCGGAATAAACTTCGGTTTGTGGGCCAACAAACAAAACACCGCGTGGTTCCAGATTGTGCAGGGCGTATGTTGTTGTGCTGCCTGCTTCCATAGATACCAAAACGCCAGGGCGGTATTGAGTAATTGGACCACGATATAAATCATATTTATCGAATACGCGGTTCATAATACCTGTGCCACGGGTGTCGGTTCTGAATTCAGACAAATAACCAATCAAACCACGCGATGGTGCAGAAAACACGATACGCGTTTTGCCAACGCCCGATGGTTTCATTTCGGTAATGGTGGCCTTGCGTTTAGTCATTTTTTCAATAACAACACCACTGAATTCATCGTCCACATCGATAACAACTTCTTCGATTGGTTCTAATTTTTCGCCAGATTCGGAAGTTTGCATAACAACGCGTGGGCGGGATACACTCAATTCAAAACCTTCGCGGCGCATTGTTTCAATCAAAATACCCAATTGTAATTCGCCACGACCAGAAACTTCGAATGCTTCGTTGTTTGCGCTTTGGCTGACGCGCAGGGCGATGTTGGTTTCGGCTTCGCGGAACAATCTTTCGCCAATCATACGCGATGTCAATTTTTTACCGCTTTTACCCGCCAATGGTGAAGTGTTTACAAAGAATGTCATCGTCAGGGTTGGTGGGTCAATAGGCATCGCAGGGATTGGTTCGTTGACACTTGGGTCGCATAAAGTATCCGCCACGGTTGCCTTGGTGAATCCGGCGATAACGACAATGTCGCCAGCTGAAGCAGATTCGCGCGAAACCTTGTTAACGCCTTGATGTTCGATGATTTTTGTGATTTTTGCATTTTCGATAAATTCGCCCGCCATGTTGATTGCTTTAACACTTTGACCGACCTTTACAGTGCCTGATTCAATTTTACCAGTCAGGATTCGTCCGACATACGGGTCTGCCTCTAATGTAGTTGCCAACATTTTAAAAGGTGCGTCCAATTGGCATCTTGTTCCGTTGCAATCTGGGGCAGGAACATGGTCAACAATCAGTTGGAATAATGGTGTTAAATCTTTGTTAGGATTATCGATGTCTTTCAAATCACGGATTGCCCAACCATCCCTTCCACAAGCATACAAATATGGGAAATCAAGTTGTGAATCTGTTGCGCCAAGTTTATCAAACAAATCAAAAGTTTCTGTTAAAACTTCGTCTGGGCGTGCGTCACCACGGTCAATTTTGTTGATGCAAACAATCGGGCGCAGGTTTAATTTCAATGCCTTTGATAACACGAATTTAGTTTGGGGCAGGGGGCCTTCGGCACTGTCCACCAATAACACAACCCCGTCAACCATAGATAAAATGCGTTCCACTTCGCCGCCAAAGTCTGCGTGTCCAGGCGTATCAACGATGTTGATTTTGTATTCGCCCCATTGAATAGATGTGGGTTTTGCAGAAATTGTAATCCCGCGTTCGCGTTCGATATCACCACTGTCCATGACGCGGTCTTCGACATGTTCATTTTCACGGAAAGTTCCGGCTTGTTTTAACATATTATCAACCAGGGTTGTTTTCCCATGGTCAACGTGTGCAATAATAGCAATGTTTCTTATTTTCATGTGTTATCTCTTGTTTTTTGCAAATCCATAGATTATACCATATTTTTAAGATTTCAACAAATTATATAAAGACTATTGACATTTTGCAAGTTTTGTCTATAATAAATTTGCTAAAAATAACAAGAGGATAATTATGACGCCTAAAAATATAGATAAAACAATACAAAAATTATTGCATGGCTATGCCCAGCATTGTGGTTTTATTTTGGACAAAGATGAAAGTTTTTTTAGAAAATGCAGATTTTTAAACAAATCTTATAACAGAATAGACGAAGAATTGCATGAAGGCGCGAAAAAAGCGTTTGTTTTGTTGCTGGATATTGCGGATAATCCAAAAAAATATCTGTATTCTGGCAGAAACCTTATTTATACGCTTTTGCCAGATGGGACAAGATTATATGATAATTTGTTGCCAATAATGGGACATCACTTTGACCCAAGTAATAAATTTTTATTGCTGCGTTTAAGTGAAGAAATCGCAAAGCATGTGAACCGTGTTCAAAAAGATACCAATAAAGATTGGGTTTATTATGGCAATGATACTTTCGCGGGTGATTTAGAAGCAGAAGCCATATTAAAAATGAATCGCAGTGTGGAATTATGGAATACAAATGGCCTGATTGCGCCATTCAAAGCCATGATTCCGGCATATCATTTTGCGGAAAGCCAAAGATAAAAAAAACGCCCGCTTGGGCGTTTTTTAATGTTTGCCACCGATTTTTGTTCGTCCGCCCATATATGGTTGCAAGGCCCGCGGTATATTTACAGACCCATCAGGGTTTTGATGGTTTTCAATAATTGGAACCAAAGCGCGTGGCAGGGCGATTGCAGTATTATTTAATGTTGCAACATATTTGACTTCGCCGGTTGCGTTTTCGCGGTATCTGGTGTTTGTTCTGCGTGCCTGGAATTGACCAATGGACGAACAAGAACCCAATTCACGATAGGTGTTTTCAGATGGGAACCATGCCTCTACATCGTTCATTTTTGTTTTGTTAAATCCCATATCGCCAGTAGAATTGGCAATCACGCGGTACGGCAATTCAAAGGCCTCCATAAATTCGCACAGGTTATTTAATATGTGTTCGTGCATTTTGTCACTTTGTTCCGGTGTGCAGAATACATATTGTTCAACCTTGTTAAATTGGTGTACACGGACGATTCCGCGGGTGTCACGACCTGCGGCGCCGGCTTCTTTTCTGAAACATGGGGAATAACCAGCATATTTCAATGGTAATTCATTTTCATTCAAAATTTCGTCAGCATGCAGGGAATTTATAATTATTTCTGCGGTACCTGCCAAACATCTGTCTGTGTCCGCCAGCATAAATACATCATTATTCATAACCGATAAATCAGACCCCATAAAATGTCCAGCATTAAAGATTGTTTGTGGTTTTGTTATGGACGGACATTCAATGTATTTGAATCCCTTTGATATCAGGTTTTGCACAACATAGGTCTGAACAGCCAATGCCAATTCTGCCAATTCACCACAAAGCGCATAAACGCGTGTGCCACAAATTCCTGCGATTTTTTCCGGCATCCACCAGCCATTCATTTCCAGCAATTCCCATTGTGGTCGTGGCGTAAAATCGAATTTACGGGGTTCGCCAACGCGTTTAATTTCTATGTTCGAAGATTCATCAGCGCCAATTGGGGCAGATGCGTCTGGGATTTGAGGAACCCGATGCAACAGGTCATTCAAAATTGCCTCTTTTTCAGCCAATTCCGCCATTTCGTTCGCGATTTCTTCGCTGATTTGTTTTGATTTAGCAATCAGTGGCGCTTTATCAGTGGCGGTTGGTATTTCGCGTGAAATTTTGTTTTTTTCAGCCGTCTTGGTTTGTGTAATTGTTTTTAATTCGCGAACGCGGACATCCAGTGCCAAAATATCATCAACGACATCTGGAAAATTTTTGACCGCGCATGCGTTTTTTACTATATCTTTATTTTCACGAATAAATTTTAAATCTAACATGTTTTTACCTTTTTATTTATTCTTTTGAATTCAAATACGCGATGGCAAGCATTCCTGCGCTGCACCCAGTTCCAACCGCAGTTGCGATTTGCATTTGAATGTTGCTGTGCACATCGCCTGCGACAAACATACCGTTGGGCAAAGATTCGGGTGCTATACGGCCCATTTCGTCGCGTTTAATCGTTTCAGATAAATAATCTGTGTTCGCTTCGTGTCCAATGGCAACAAAGATTCCGTCACATTCAATTTGTTCGCCGTCAGTTGTTGTCGCAATCAGTTTTTCAGAACCGTCTTTTTGCGCTATGGATTTTAATTCTGTATTAAACATACATTTTATGTTTTGTTTTTCAGATACGCGGTCGCGCAAAATACTTTCTGCGCGGAAAAATTCAGATTTGCGATAAACAATGGTGACATTTTTTGCAACATCTGATAAATACAGCGCATCGTTCAATGCGGCGTTGCCCCCGCCAATTACCAATACATCGCGCCCGCTGTAAAAGAATCCATCGCATGTTGCACAATATGAAACGCCGCGACCAAAGAATTCGCGTGCGCCCGCAATTTCCAGTCGTCGTGCGGTTGCACCGGTTGCCAAAATCACAGTTTTTGCATCAAATTTTTTGCCGTTGTCACAGGTAATTGTATATGTGCCATCATCATTAAATTTAATATCACTGGCAGACGCGAATTCAATTTTTGTGCCAAAAGATTTTGCCTGTTTAACCATAAACTGAATCAGTTCCATTCCAGAACCAGCCCAGCCCGGATAATTTTCCAGTTTCGCAATTTCGCCTGTTTGTCCGCCCAGCGACGCCCCCGCCAAAACAAGTGTTGTTTTGTTTGCACGGCCTGTATAAATTGCAGCAGTCAATCCGGCAGGACCAGAACCTAAAATAATAACATCATACATATTTTTTTCCTTACTCGCTTTGCGAAATCATAGCATAAAAAGCCAATCGTGCAAATATAAAAAATATGTGTCTGTATTTATTTCTTGAAATATTTGCGCAGCGTTTCGTATGCAGTGTTGATACGGGTAAATTCAGTCGTAGAGGATTTGTTGCCCGCTGTATCAGGGTGATATTTTTTGGCAAGTGCACGATACTTGGTTCCAACTTCGCGCCAAGATGCAGTTATAGGTAACCCAAAAACTGCAAATGCAGATGTAATTTGCGAAGATACGGTTTTCTTGGCCGGCATTTTGTCAAATGTATTGCGCCCGGACAAGAAATCGTTGATAAAGTTTACATAATCTGCTTCATCTTTGTTGGCTTTGTCGCGGTCTTTGTCTGCAATACCAAATGTTTCGCGTTCCCATTCTGCGTCGATTTCATCTGGCGTCATGTTCGCGTAATAATTCCAATTTTTATTGTATTCGGCGGCGTGTTCTTTACAAAACATCCAATATTCTTTCAAATCGCGCGTTTTTGGTGCGCGGCATGTGCCTGCTTTGGTGCAGCCCGGATGATCGCATTTTGTTATCATTGTTTATATATCCTTGATTTCATTATGTGCCAGTGGGTGTGCATTTTCAACTGTGTCGCGCAATTTTTCCGGCAATACATGTGTATAAATTTGTGTCGTTGAAATATCTTCGTGCCCCAACATAGTTTGTATTACGCGCAAATTCGCCCCGTTTGCCAACAGGTGTGACGCGAACGAATGGCGCAGAACATGGGGCGAAACCCTGTGTGGGTCTATCCCCGCCAATACAGCGCATTTTTTCAAAATCTTGAAAAAACCGTCGCGTGTTATATGACCCGATGCACCATTTGATGGAAATACATATTTTGAATCAACATCGCCGCGTGCGTGCAACCATTTGTGCAGTGCGTCCTGGGCGGCTTCGTGCATGGGGACCAGTCTTTCTTTGGCGCCTTTGCCGTGTATCAGCAATCTGTCACCCAGATTTGCAGACATGGGTAATTCGCATAATTCGCTGACCCGCAGGCCGGACGCGTAAAGCAATTCCAGCATACAGCGCAACCGAACAGATGTTTTTATGTCGCCCGCCGACGATATCAGTAATTCTATTTCGTCTGGTGATAAATATTTTGGCAGGCTGTGTCCACGCTTTGGCAATTCCAGATTGCTGGTTGGATTTTTTGTTATGATTTTTTCCAACATTAAAAATTTGTAAAAACTGCGCAGAGCGCTGGCCTTGCGTGCGATGGACGAAGGCTTTTCGTCCAGGTTCGATAAATAGTTTTGTATGTCGTCTGCGCTGGCATTTAACAAATCACCAATTTTTTCGGTCGCCTGGTTCAAATCTGATGAATACGCAATCAGTGTTTTTTGACTGCGGCCTTTTTCGGCGGACATGGCTTCAAGAAAAATGTCTATGTAATTCATGGATAAAGAACCGTTTCAGTAAATACAGGGTTGTTCGCAAATGAAAAACACATGCCAATAACCAGCAAAATTATTATTGCAAAAATTATATATTTTTTTGTGTTATTTTTTCTGTGTCTGTGAATTGGCATAGTTTTTGATTCCTTTATATCGTGTCAAAACTGGTTATGAAAGTGCATGCGCCTGCAATAATTATTATTTGTGGTGCAACGATTGCGATAATCGGGGGCAGGGCACCTGTGTTTCCCAATGCGTTAAACACATTGACAATAAAATACAAACCAAAACATGTGACTATCCCCAGACTGAATTTTATACCAAAACTGTAATTTCTGCGCTGTTTGGTTTGTGAAAATGCAATCCCCAGAACGGTCATCGCCATCATTGTCAATGGCAAAAACAACAGGGTCCAAAACTGAACCAAATGACCACGCGTTGAAACACCAATCGCATTCATTTTTTGTATAAATGCCGGTAATTTCCAGAAAGAAATCTGGTCTGGTTGTAAATATCTTTCCAGGACTGTTTTAGGGGTCAATTTAGTATCAACATGACGGGCGTTATCGCCATGTGTGACGCCGTCTGCGCCGATAATGCTGGCGTTATCGATATCAAAACCGTTTTCAGACAATGTGGCGTGTTTTGCAGATATGCGTTCTTTTAATTTAAACTGGTCGTCCTGTAATAAAATTGTTATGTCATCAAATATGATGTTATTGTTTTTTGCCATATTTAATCCAGTCGCACGCGCGGTCAGATAGCCGTTGTCTGATGATTCGCGCAACCATATTGCGTCGTCAATCAGTTTTAATTGGTGGTTCGTCAATTTGCGTGTTGTCAAATCGACCGAATAAGGATTTACAATTGTTGCTGCAAAAACACCGGTTAAAAATGCCCCAATTAAAAACGGACGCGCAATCTGAAACGGTGATAAACCCGCGCCAGATATAATAATCATCTCGCTGGATTTGGTCAGATTGTAAAAAGCAACCAATGTGCCCATAAATACCGCCAATGGTAAAAACATAGGTACATATTCCAATAAACGAACCCATGCATCCATCAGTGTTGCCAATGCATCTGGGTTAGATGACAATCTTTCCACGAATGTGACAGCGTATATAATTCCACATGTCGTCAGCATAACTAACAAAAAACTGACGAAAAAACGCCGCATCAGGAATAAAGTCAAAACATTTGGTTTGAATCTATACATAATATATATATACTATAATAGATTGAATTGAATTGCAAAATTAAAATTTATGTTATATCTTTATATCCAAATTTAAGGATTAAATTATGGAAAAGAAACCAATATCGCGCCAGGGATTTGAAAGTTTGCTGGCAGAATTAAAAGATTTGAAAGAAAACCAAAGACCTGAAATTTTAAAGGTGGTTCAATGGGCGCGTTCCCTGGGGGATTTGTCTGAAAACGCAGATTACAGTGCCGCCAAAGAAAAACAGCGTCAAATCGACAAACGCATTCAATTTATTGAAAATACCATTGAAAATGCCCAGGTCATAGATATAGACAGTTTGTCTGGAAATCGTGTCGTCTTTGGGGCCAAGGTTTTAACCGAAGACGAAGACGGTAATAAAATGGAATGCCGTATTTTGTCGGATATAGAATCTGATGGTCGTTTGGTTATTTCTTGTACATCACCGGTTGGGCGCGCGCTGATTGGGCACTGTGTTGGTGACACCTGTATGGTCAGATTGCCCAGTGGGGAAAAAGAATTCGAAATTATAGATGTGAAATTCAAGGACTAAGATGCCTGTTCGCGTGTTGCCAGATTTTTTAATCAACCAAATCGCTGCGGGCGAAGTGGTCGAAAGGCCCGCCAGTGTGGTTAAAGAATTGGTGGAAAATGCGCTGGACGCGGGGGCTGACCAAATTATTGTTGATGTTGTTGATGGTGGACGAACACTGATTTCTGTAATTGACAATGGTCACGGCATGAACGCGGACGATTTGGCAAATTGTATTTTGCGACACGCAACATCTAAATTGCCAGATGATGATTTGTTGAATATAAATTTTATGGGTTTCCGTGGTGAAGCATTACCGTCAATCGCATCTGTGTCTGATATGAATATTGACACCGCCCAAGATGGCGCAGAAAACGGTTTGATGTTGAATGCAAATACTGGCGAAATTAAACCGTCAGCCTGGGAAAGTGGTACGCGAATTCGTGTCGCTAATTTATTTGCAAAAACACCAGCGCGGTTAAAGTTTTTACATTCTGATAAATCAGAAATGTTGGCGATATTGGACATTGTGAAAAGATTGGCGATGGCGCGTACAGATGTCGGGTTCGTTTTAAATGACAAATGGCGTTTCCCAAAGAATCAGGATTTGTTGGAACGCATAATTTCTGTTATGGGCGAAGATGTGCGTGATTTAATGTTGCCAGTTGATGCGACCTCTTCATCGGGCCAGATGCGAATTCATGGATTTATTTCCCACCCAACATTGCGTCGTGCGTCCAGTGTTGACCAATATTTGTTTGTGAACAATCGCCCGGTAAAGGATAAAGTTTTGGTTGCCGCCCTGCGCGCGGCGTATATGGATGTAATGCATGCGCGGGAATTTCCGCTGTGTGCGCTGTATCTGGAATTGCCGCCACAATATGTTGATGTGAATGTTTCGCCCGCCAAGACTGAGGTGCATTTTCTGGAACCGACGCATGTGCGCGCGTTTATAATAAAGACTTTGCGTGATGTGTTGGCGAAAACACTGAATCAGAATGTTGCCACGGACGCGGTTGTGCAAAACAATGATGGTGACGATACGGAATTCAGATTGGCACCAACCCAGACCAGTTTTTATTCTGCGCCGGTTATGCCGTCACATTCAGATAATTCTTTTGCGCGTAATTTTGTTGCATCACCAACATTTAATAATCAAAAACCGGACACCGCCCCGGACAAAATCGAAACGGTATTTGAACCAGACGCATTTGATTTACCACTTGGACGCGTTATTGGACAATTAAATAACAAATATATATTGGCGGAAAACAGGGCGGGTTTTGTTATAATTGACCAACATGCTGCGCACGAACGCATTACATATGAAAAATTAAGAAAGCACGAAATAAAAACACAGCCGCTTTTGGCACCGATAGTTGTTAAATTAAAAAGTGAAGATGCCATATCTGTGTTGGTTATCAGGGACGATTTGAAACAATGTGGGTTGGTGATAGATTCATTTGGTGATGATGCAATAGCAATATTTGAAAAGCCATCTGATTGGGATTTGAACTGGGAAAAATGTTTCCATGAAATCGCAGACGAAGTGCGTGCATACGGTCATTCTTCACGTATACAGGAAAAATTACATTTAAAATTGGCAAATTATGCATGTCATCATTCTGTGCGCGCGGGTCGCAAATTAAACATGGCGGAAATGGACGCGCTGCTTCGTGATATTGAACGCACGGAACGGGGCGGTGAATGTAATCATGGTCGCCCAGTTTACAAGGTTATTCCAATATCAGAACTGGACGCAATGTTTGAAAGGATTTAATCGAAATTTCCCAGAAATTCGGGGTGTTGACCTGTACCCAAAAACCTAGGTTTATTGCAACCATTATTTTTCAAAAATTTCAAAAAATTTTTTCCCAGATTTCTGGGATTTTTTATTTTTCATTTTTCATCAAACAGGGTGGTCCATAAACCTAGGTTTTTGATACACTTTAACCATAGGAATTTTTAACAACATAAAAAAGGAAGGGGCAGCATGAAAAAAATATTGTTGATATCAGTAATGGCAATTGCGGGCATAGGTGGTGCCTTTGCGGCTGATGAAGTTGTAGATACGAATACCTTCCCTGGCAGTGGGTATATGAAACCTACTAATGGTAAATCCACGAATTATATTGGTGCGGCGACAGAAGATCATATAGGGACAAGCAGTGGAAATGTCACTGCGTCTGCGTATTATGAGGTTTTGCCAGGATATTATTTGAAAAAAAGAAGTTATGAGACAGCTGTGTGTCCATCTGGATCTTATTGTCCTGGGACGGCTGCTGCAGGGTATGGTTTAACAGATCAAATTAGGACAGACTGTCCAAGTCCGTATACGAAATCTGATGAAGGGTCTGTGTCTTCTTTCTATTGTTATCGCGATTGTACTGATTCTGACATTGCGACGCACGGTACTGGATTTGTGTCTGGGGGGCGCTATTATAATGGTGTAAATATGTGTTGGACATCTGGTTGTGCAGCGGGCTATGCGTTGACAACAGATATACAAGAGGCGATATATAACCATGGTGCCGTTTCTTCGTCGTGGACCAGTTCTTCTGGGACACCTTCTGCAAATGGTGCGACATTACATTCGGCTATGGCTAGCGACCACAAAGAGTATTGGGCGGTTGATTTTGGTGACAGCGGTATTCTTTACGGTGGTGCAGCAGTTGGTACGAATTCCGAAAAATTGTTGGCGCCAGACGCAACCTTTACGACGGGGTCAAATCAAAATTGTTTCTGTAATATAACGGGATATATTGATGTACCAACCCAAACTGAGGATAGTGCACATACATATCAAAATTTGGCGATGACTTCTGCGTGGGTTAATATAGGAACTACCAGTTCTTCGACAATATTGTCGGAATGTCTTGCTGCATGTAAGACTCTTATGGCTGGGGGGGTATCAGACGATCGTTCTTTGTTGTTTCAATATCGTTCTTCGCCCCGGTATTGTAAGGCAAGATATTATGATGTGACATTTGATGGTAACGGTGGTACATGGCAAGGTATCACAACATACACAGACAGGATGGAATTTGGCAGCGCTTTGCCAGCGATGGGTTCGATGCCTACTCGTAGAGGATACAGATTTGTTGGATATTGGGATGCGGCTACTGGTGGAAATCAATATTATTCGGGTACCGGTTCGCCAATAGCCGGTAAAACGTGGGATAAAACCGTTGAATCGCCGGTTTTGTACGCGCATTGGACCAAACGTGCCATTACAATCAATTGGCTGGGTGTGTTGAGTATTCCAGAAGGTTACGATTTTGAACCGATTGAAAATAATGCGACATATTCATATGTTGATATAGGTGATAATATTGTGACGCCTTCTGCGCCATTGCCAAACGATGCAGGTAAAACGTTTAAAGGCTGGAGATTTGTCAAACCAAGTGGCAATTAAAGAGTTCCCTTCCTTTGGGAAAAAAACACCCCTGTTTCAGGGGTGTTTTTGTACATAATGCAAATTAAAAACATACAATATGGCCTGCCGTTCAGTTTAATAAAAGAATAAAAATAAATAATATGTATTTATATTCGTGTGAATGGAAATTGGTGCTTTACTTATTCTCTTTTTTTTACTAATATTCCCCTATAAAAAAGGAGATTTTTCATGAATGAAACAGTTGAAGTTGTAAATCAGGCAACACAATCTGCACCAATCGCACAGCAACAGGGCGGCATGTGGGGTATGATTTTATATTGTGTTATTATTATGGCAATATTGTATTTCTTTATGATACGACCAAATAAAAAGCGTATGGCTGAATATCAAAAAATGTTAGACAGTATAAAGGTTGGCAATCGTGTGTTGGCTGCCGGTATTTATGGTACTGTGAAAAAAGTAAATGAAAAAACCATTGAAATGGAAATCGCCAAAGGCGTCGTTGTCGAAGTCAATAAAAACGCAATCGCAAATATTGAATAGTCTGGGGTATCATGATGTTTAAAAAATTAGCAATTATATTTATTTCTTTGTTTGGTATTTTGTTAGCAGTTCCAACATTATCGCCGAAATTGGCGCCGTATTTCCCGTCATGGATTAAACCAATTCCATTGGGTCTGGATTTAAAGGGTGGGGCGCAACTTTTGTTGGAAGTTGACACTGATGTTATGATAAAGGAAAAATATGCGCAATTATACGATGAAACGCGTGGCGCGCTTATTGACAGAAACAAAGGCGTAATTCGTTTTTCTGATTTGCGTAATACTGGTAATGCCGTGACATTGGTCGTGCGCGAAAACGATGATGTGTCTAAGGCAAAGGGTCGTCTGCGCAGCGTGTTGGGTAATGCTGTGGATGTTGCGTCGAATGGTAAAAATTTAACCCTGACATATACATCAAAGGCACGCGAAGAAATGGTATCGGATGCTATGTCGCGCAGTATCGAAATTGTTCGCCGTCGTATCGACGCGTTGGGAACAAAAGAACCGTCTATTCAGTCACAGGGCGGAAAATATATATTGGTACAATTGCCGGGCGTCGATAATCCTGAACATATCAAAGAACTGATTGGAAAAACCGCAAAGATGACTTTCCATTTGGTAAATGAAAATATTACCAGCGAACAGTTGGCGTCAGGCCATGCGCCCAGTGGTACAATGTTCCTGGAATACATGGAAAGCCCAGGTCAAAAAATACCTGTTTATTCCCGTGTAGAGGTGTCGGGGGATAGTTTGAAAAATTCAGAGGCGTCATTCGATCAAAATAATATGCCAGTTGTGACAACTGAATTCGATGCGTCTGGGGCGCGCCGTTTTGCAAAATTGACAACCGAACATGTAAATGAAAGATTTGCAATTGTTTTAGATGACAAGGTTTTGTCTGCGCCAACAATTCGTGAACCAATTCCGGGTGGACGCGGTCAAATTTCTGGTAATTTCACACTGCAAAGCGCGAAAGATTTGGCGGTGCTGTTGCGCAGTGGTGCTTTGCCTGCACCATTGGAAGTTATCGAAGAAAGAACAGTTGGTGCGGGCCTGGGCGCCGATACAATTGCAAGCGGTAAAATAGGTTCTGTGGTTGGCGTGCTGTTCGTTTTGATATTCATGTTCGTGCTGTATGGAATATTCGGTTTGTTCGCAGATATCGTTTTGATTGTGAATTTGCTGATGATTATCGGTGTGTCTGCATTGTTTGGTGCAACACTGACTTTGCCAGGTATCGCGGGTATCGTGTTGACACTGGGTATGGCGGTGGATGCAAACATTTTGCCGTTTGAAAGAATTCGTGATGAAGTGCGCGCCGGTGTTCCAACACTTCGTGCGGTCGATTATGGGTTTACGCGTTCGACAAAAACTGTATTGGACGGTGAATTGACCAATTTAATCTGTGCATTGATTTTGTTCCAATTTGGCGCGGGTCCAATTCGTGGATTTGCAGTGACACTGTCGATTGGTGTGGCAACAACTTTGTTTACATGCCTGTTGTTGACCCGTGTATTTGTTGATTGGTACATGAATGGGAAAAGCAAGAAAATCGGCTATATCAAAAATAAATAAAAAGAAAGTGCAATTATAACATAGGGGAAAATGATGAAACTGCATTTTATGAAATATCGTAAATTGTCATATTGGATTTCTGCAATCTGTGTTGTGCTGTCCATATTGTCAATCGTGTTCAAGGGCTTTAATTATGGTATCGACTTTTCCGGTGGTATTTCGATGGAGGTACAACCAGTCGTTGCCGATTACACTGTGGATAAAATGCGCCATGATTTGGCGGCGTTTAAGCCCGAATTACAGGCGGTTGATGGGAATTCTGTCCTGATTCGTGTTGGTTTGCCAAAGGGTTCGACCGATGAAGAACAAAATGTTCGTGTCGCAGAAATTAAAAACATTTTGGGTGACCGGGTAACTTATTCGCAAATCCAAGTTGTTGGACCAAAAATCGGTGGCGAATTGATTCGTGGCGGTATTTTGGCGATATTGGTATCATTTGTTATGATGGCTGTATATATCTGGATAAGATATCGTGGGGGATATGCAGTTGGGTCATTCGTATCGTTGGTATTCGATTTGATTTTGATGTTTGGATTCTTTTCAATTGCAGGGCTGGAATTCAATCAGACTGCGATTGCGGTTATCCTGATGGGGGTAGGTTATTCGGTGAACGATAAAGTTGTGAATTATGACAGAATCGATGAAAATATTAAAAAGTATCACAAGATGCCAATTTCTGATATAATTGATTTGTCTGTGAATGAAATGTTATATCGTACAATAATGACATCTGTATCGACCATATTGGCGATGGTTGGTATTTACATCTTTGGCGGTCAGATGTTGCGCGAATTTGCAGTTGCGATGACATTTTCTATCGTCAGTGGGACATTGACCAGTATCTATATTTCTAATGTTATTTTGTATCACTTTAATTTAAGGGAAACACAATACTAAAACAAAACCCCCAGGGAAGAGAGGAAAGGATGAAAATATTAAAACTGATTTTAGCAATAAATTTTATCTTTGCGCCCCTGGAGGTTTTGGCGTCTGAATTATTTCATGATGATATAACAATCCAGGACGGAATAAATGTGCGCCAGGCATCTGGCGTGTTCGCAGATATTTATGAAAAACTGGACGGTGTAAATTGGGCCGGTAAAAGTGTTGATATTGCAATTGAAGGTTTGGAAAAAATAAATCCAAATGCCCATATCGCTGCGACTGGTGAACGGGCTGTTTTGGTTTGGGGCGACGAACTGATTGCGAATTACCCGTATCCAGAAAGCAAAGATTGGAACGCATATGGCGAAATAACAACCGCGCTGATATTAAAGATGCGCGAAAAAGACGAACAATTGCGCGCGCTGCCCCAGGACAGTTTGTACCAGGTCGTTGTGAATGCTTTGTTGTCCAGTGTTGACCAAAATGGAACATATGTTTTATCGCGTGATGCGATAAATGATGCAGACAAACGAATCCTGACCAGTATCGGTTTTGACGGTGGACGCGATTTTCGTTCTAATTTCAGAATAACCGGTGTTTATAAAGATTCGCCCGCGGATATCGCCGGCATTCACGAAGGCGACATTATTTCCGAAGTAAACGGAAAACGCGTGTCTGAAATGTCTGATGCAGATATGGGGGCAATATTGTCTGGTTATAATTCAGGAACAGCAAAAATTAAATTATTGACGCCGTTTGGTAATCGAAATGTGACACTGCGTCGCGCAACAGTGATACTGGCAGATGCAGATGTTATTCATCGTGGGAAAAATCAGACGATGGACGGCGTTTTGGAAATTGTTGTGCATAAAATATCTGATTCTGCGGTTGATATTGTGAACGAAGCACTGAATAAATATTCTGATATTGGTGGTATTGTTTTGGATTTAAGAACAGCCAAGGGCGACGATGAAAAGGCTGCGGCAAAAATGGCAGGGCTGTTTATGGGCGCGGTCCCCGTGATGCGGATAAACGAAACTGCTGTGGACGAATTAGAAATTGTTCCGGGTGGTGATGCGATAACCAAGGCACCTGTGGTTGTGTTGATTTCTGATACAACCGAAGGCACAGCAGAGGCAATTGCTGCGGCATTCTATGAAAACAGACGCGGTGTTTTGATTGGTACACCAACCGCAGGACGCAGCAGAATTGCAACCTTTCTGGATTTGAAAAATGGTGGTGTTTTGGAATTGTTGAATAAATCTGTAAAGACGGGTCGGGGAAATATGATAGATGGTCGTGGTGTTTTCCCGTTGGTTTGTTTGTCTAATATCAGAAATTCACAACAACGCGAAGCCTTTTTCCTGAATATAATAAATGGTGAATTTAATGCCCATGATTATAACAATGATAAAAATGTCGATATCAAAGGACTGCGCAAGGCGTGTCCCAATATCACAAATGGTGAAGACGAAGATAATATGGCCACTGCGGTCAGTATGAAAATTTTAACCGATAAAAAACTGTATTCTAATTTAATGGATTTATAAAATGTTTATACGAAAAGATAATACTTTGAAATGGAAATGGATTGGATTTGGCGCCCTGGTGACATTGGCGTTGGTTTTGTTGGGGGTGTTTGCATTGGACGAACCGTTGTTTGGTTTAATAAATAATCCTGCGTGCAATACTGATTTGCCAGATGTGTCGAACAATATGTGTCTGGTGGCGTTGGTGTTTGGAAAAATATTTTCATGGAAGGTTTGGTTGGCGTTTTCTGTGTTTGCTGTTGCTGCATTTTTTGTGTACAAGGCCGTCACAAATGAATACGATTTCAGATTTGCATTTGTGAAAATTAAAAACAGTTATTTCTTTTATGTATTGATGTCATTGGTTCTGGCGTGTGGTGTTGTGGCAATTGCAAAGTTTATTATCGGTCGTGCGCGTCCAATATTTGCAGAACCAGATTTGTTTAATATGTTTTCGTGTTCAAATGAATTTAATTCTATGCCGTCAGGACATACGGCGGTCAGTTTTGCTGGGTTGGTTATGTTGGGAATGTTGTTTCCGCGGATAAAGTGGTTGACATGGTCGTTGGCCATTATAATCGCGTTGTCGCGTGTGTATGTTGGGGCGCATTGGCCGACAGATGTTATCTTTGGTGCGTTTATCGGTATGATATGCGCTGATTTCGCAAAGGCAATATTGAAAAAGATAAATTCAAAATAGGCTTTTGCACTTTGTCTTAAATTGTGATAAAATGCCAGTAATGAATAATAAGTCTAAATTCTTGCCGGAAAGTATCGCGATAATGTTGCGTAATTTGTCAGTGCGTGCGCTGGGGGTTTTGTTTTGCCTGGTTTCTGTCTGGTTGGTGGCCGCATTGTTTTTCTATAACCCGTATTTGTCCGGATTTGCTGCACATGGAACATTTGGCAACCAGGGTATAATTGGTAATATTGTTGTTTTTACGCGTTATGTTATTGGTTTTATACCTGCGTTGTTTTTGTTTATGTGTCTGGGGCGTTTCGGGCTAAGTCTGTTTGTTGGCTGGGACGAAGAAAGGGCGCCAGAATATAATTTCTTGCGTGGTTTCGTGACATTATGTATCGGGGCGTCTGCGTTGGGGTTGATGTTTCCGTCTAAAAGTTTTGGCGGTGTGTTTGGTGCCATTGTTGGTGCTGATATTGCGCCAATGCTGGGGGCGGTGTCTTTGCCAATTGGGATAGTTCTGTTTGTGTTGTTTTTAATTATGTCTGGTATTCTGTTGCATATAAAATGGGCACATGTCAAAGCGGCATTTATATATACATACAATGCAATTAAATGGTTGTTGTCTGTGTTCCATATTATAAAGCCTGTCGATGCGCCAGATGAAGAAGAATATGAAGAAGACGAAGAAGAGGTTGAAGACGAAGAAGAGGAAGAAGAAACAGAACAGGAAAAACCAAAACGGCGCAAGGCGTCACGTAAACGCGTTGTCGCAGTTGCGTCTGGGGCAGCAGAAGCACATGAATATGAATTGCCACCGCCTGAATTATTGGAAAAATCTGTGTTTGGGAAAAATGTTATTACACCTGAATTAAAAAGAAATGCCGAAGCAATGGAAATTCATTTTGCTGAATACGGCGTAAATGGAAAGGTTGTCGGTATTCACCCTGGACCGATTGTGACGCTTTACGAATTTATGCCAGACAGCGGAACCCGTATGGTTGATGTCAGCAAGACTGTCAAAGATATGACGCGCGCCATGGCCACGGAAAATATTCGTATTGCGCACATTCCGTCAACACAACTGATTGGTGTCGAAATGGTAAATCTGAAGCGTCAGACTGTGCGTTATCAGGGTTTGATTGACAATAATCTGTTCATGAATTCTAAATATAAAATTCCGTTGGCATTGGGTGTGGATATTGGTGGTAATCCAATGTATTTTGATTTGGCAAAGATGCCACACATGTTGATTGCGGGACGCACAGGTTCTGGTAAATCTGTGTTTGTGCAATCTATTATAACTTCGATTGTTTATCATTTTACACCGGATAAATGCAAACTGATTATTATCGACCCAAAGGGTGTTGATTTTGGATTCTGGGACGATATCCCGCATCTGATAACCCCGATTGTTAAATTGGACCCTGCGGCGGCGGTCAATGCGTTAAAGTGGGCTGTGCGTGAAATGGAAGAACGTTATAAACAATTACAGGTTGTAAATGCCCGCAATATCGAAAGTTATAATGAAATAATGGCGGCAAAACGCGATGCTGGCGAACAATTGACGCGCCAGGTTGCGGTTGGAACAGACCCTGAAACAGGTGCGCTGGAATTTGAAACCCAAGAAGTAGATATGTCTGATATGCCATACATTGTCATTATTATTGACGAGGTTGCAGACCTGATGGCGTTGGCACGCAAGGAAGTAGAAGCCTGTGTTCAAAGAATTGCCCAGAAAGCGCGCGCTGCCGGAATTCACCTGGTTATGGCGACCCAGCGTCCAGACGCAACAACAATTACTGGCGTTATCAAGGCGAATTTCCCGACCCGTATTTCTTTCCAGGCCCGCAGCGCAATCGATTCTATAACCACATTGGGCGAAAAGGGTGCAGAAAACCTGTTGGCATGTGGTGATATGTTGTTTAGTGAGGCTGGACGTGTGCCTGTGCGTATACATGGCGCCTTTATCGCAGACGAAGAATTGTCTGCGGTTGGCGATTTCTTGCGCGAACAGGGCGAACCAGAATATGCCGAAGGTGTCACGGAAGGCGAAGATTCCGGTGGCGCAGCCGTTGATACAGGGGGCGGCGCCGCAGGGTCAAAGGCCGCACAGTCAAATGACCTTTATGAACAGGCAAAAGAAATCGTTTTGCGTGATAAAAAGCCGACCATTTCCTATATTCAACGCAGATTGGCGATTGGTTATAACAAGGCCGCAACAATTATCGAACGCATGGAAAATGAAGGCCTGGTCAGTGCCCCAGATGCGGGTGGCAAACGGCATATTTTGTAAAATTTCGTGGTTTGTTATTTTTGTCTTTTTTGTAGGGCTTTTTTGTGATATAATATCTTCAAAATGAAAGGAGTTTTTTTATGAAAAAATATATAAGTGCTTTGGCTTTGTTGACTTTGTTGCCGATGATTTCTGTGACGGCGTATGGATATGAATCTTATTACAGACCAAGTGCAAAAACAAATTCCAATACATATAAAAAGGTCAGCACCAGTCGGAAAACCGGTGCGTCTGTGACAAATAATTTTTATTATACTGGGAATGCGCAAAATGCTTCTGTGGCACAACCGCGGTCGTATGAATCAAACGCGCGTGCATATAGTGGGGGAAATTATTATACTGCGAAACAGTCGGGCAAAAAACAAACCAGAACTGTGAAAAAATCCTATGCGACCCAGGAAAGAAAATTCTTTTTGGCAAATCCGTTCTTTCAACCATTAAAGGGGCATGTCGGTTCTGTGACTGATTTGGGGTACGCACAAAATAAATTCAATTTTGATATAATGGAAGGTACAATATTAGATATAGATAAAAATCCTCCGTTGTTTGTTGGATATGGCGACGCAGGGATAAGTGGTAAAGCGACAACAACACAATTCACAGTTAAGGAAGATTTGAGTTATGGTTTAACCGATTCTTTGTCGCTGGTTTTGATGGCGCAATATGATAAAACAAAAATCAAGTTTTCTGAATGGTCTATCCCAGAATCGGATATGACATATTCGGATTCGGGTCTGAATTTATTTGGTGTTGGTTTGCAGAATCGTTTCGTTGATTCTGACGAATGGATTGTTATGGGTGAAGCATTCTTTCAACACCAGAAAGATACAGCAAATACTCTGATTGGTACTGTAAAGGCTGGATATAAAGTTTACCGTACAACAATTTATGGTATTGGTCGTATCGCATATACAAATTTAACAAAAAACGATATATACGGCGTCTATTCAGAAGGAACAGATGGCGATTGGTTGATGTTGTCTTATAATTCAAATTCGAAAAATATCTTTCAAGCAGAGGCTGGCCTGGGTGCGTTCGCAGTTTTGAATAAATATTTCACATTAAATGGCGAAGCGACATTCGGACATTATGATTGGCACAACCAATTGAATATCAAGGGTGCAATCGGATGGCAACCGGCAGATATGTTTGCATTGAATTTGTATGCATCGACTGCAATTTATGATTCTGCAAAAAGCAAAATTAGAAATTTCTATAATTATGATGTAAATCCTGTCACCACTGATTTTCCAGCAGCATCACAGGATTCTAAACTGGCGTATACATACGGGAATTATAAAATCAAAGATTATAATGAATGGAAAATTGGGGTTCAGGCAATCCTGCATTTCTAAGGTTTTTAATGTATAGTTCGGTGTTAGAAAGATGAAAAAATATTTGTTGTTGTTTGTTGCCTTGTTTATGGTCGGGGGGGCGCATGGCGAAGGCGTTGTTTTGTCTGATACCTATGTCGCAGATGACGATGCCGGTGTTGTCGCAACTGACGAAGAACCATTTGATGCGCCGGTTGAAAAATCGACAACAAATTCTGTGCAAACAACCCAATCTGATTCTTATATCGGACAACAGGTAAAACCGGCAACAAAAAGCACTTTGTTCAATGATTCTTCTGACCCGTTGTTTTTGATTCCAGATAATACTTTTTTAACGGATTCGTATATTTACAGTTTTGATAAAAAATTGCGTTTTGGGCAATATGTTGGGTATGGCATAAATAACAATTTTGTTATTCACGCAAACATGCTTTATCAGTGGGATTTGTCAGGCAAACATGAAAACGGTTTTTCCAGTACTGAATTTGGTGGAACATATCGTATGAGTCATGGTATGAATGCGAATCATATTATTTCTGATGCTTTGTTCGGGTTAAAGGTTTGGGGGTCATCACATGTCAGAACGCCAGAATATGCGGATTCGTCATATTACGCCGGATTGCGTTTCGGTCGTCAATATACAGGTGTGTCTTTGGCAGGAACGGTAAAATCTACATGGGTTTTTGATGATACGCGTGGTTTGTCATATCTTGATTTTATCCCAGAGGCATATTTTCGTTTTAAATACGATTGGCGCGCAGGTTTGGGACTGGATTTTCGCAGATCTACAAACCCTCATTTGTTGAAAAATCAGGAATGGTTGAATTTAAAATTATTGCGTCAATACGGCAATACCCAATATGTTGGTCGATTTGACTATGAATTCGAAGACAATGAAATTCAACTGGGCTTAGACGTAAAAATATTGTTCTAGTCTTTCTTGCGGAAAGAATTCCAGTATTCAAAACGTTTTTTTATTTCGCGTTCAAAACCGCGTTCGACGGGTTTGTATAAACTGACACGGTCCATATCGTCTGGAAAACAATTTTGACCACTGCAACCGGTTTCTGTTTCCGGGTCATAAACATAGCCTGCGCCATATCCCATGTTTTTCATCATTTTTGTTGGGGCATTTAAAATATTTTTTGGTGGCATCAGTGAACCTGTTTCGCGCGCCAATCTGTACGACGCATTTTGTGCCTTGTACGCAGAGATACTTTTGGGGGCGGTTGCCAGATATATTACTAATTCTGTCAGTGCGATGTCGCCTTCGGGGGAACCCATGCGTTCGTATATTTGCCATGCAGCCAGGGCGATTTGCATCGCATTTGGGTCTGCCAATCCGACATCTTCCATTGCAAAACGGGTAAGGCGGCGTAAAACATATCGCGGGTCTTGCCCAGATGTTATCATACGCGCAACCCAATACAGCGCAGCGTCTGTATCAGATGAACGCAAAGATTTGTGAACGGCGGATATAAGATTATAGTGTTCGTCCCCGTCTTTGTCAGACATTGGTGCGCGTTTTTGTACAATTTCATTCAGTTTTTTTGCGTCAATTTCTTTCTTGAAATTTGCCCCGGTAATATATTCAATGGTGTTTAACAAAAATCGCGCATCGCCATCTGCCATTTGAACCAGATGGTTTTTTGCATCGTCAGATAAAGGCAACTTTTTGCCAAGAAAATTTTCTGCGCGTTCGACCAATGTCAATAAATCTGTCGTATACAGCGGTTTTAATACGCCAACAATACAACGCGAAAGCAGGGCGTTATTCAAATTAAAACTGGGGTTTTCTGTTGTTGCGCCAATAAATGTGACAGTGCCATCTTCTAGATAGGGCAATAATGTATCCTGTTGTGTTTTGTTAAAACGATGAATTTCGTCAATAAACAACAAAGTATTGCGTCCGATTGCAGTATTTTGACGCGCCCCGTCCATGACTTTTTTTATGTCTGCAGTGCCAGAAAATACAGCAGACAGCGGGATAAAATCCATATCAACAGAATTAGCCAATGCGCGCGCAATTGTCGTTTTGCCACAACCCGGCGGCCCCCATAAAATCAAATTTGATAAATGTCCAGAATCAACCATGCGACGAATTATGCCGTTTTCACCCAATAAATCGGTTTGCCCGACAATGTCGTCTATGGTTTTTGGGCGCATTAAATCTGCCAGTGGTCGTGTCATTTTACTTTTGTTTTATTTAGTGTTTATTTGTGATATAATATATGGTAGTAAAAAAATAAAGGTTTATCAAGGTTCTTGATAAAAAGGCACAGATTATGACAAAAACTTATCAGAATTATAAAAAATATGCGAATGTGCCACAAAATTTGGCATATAAATTGCTAGAAAATGTTGATGAATGGAAACAAGATGATGAAAATTGGCAAATGGTGCGGTTCCCCGCATTGGTTGGTGCGTTTGGTTTGTATTTGACGACCTGGTTGTTTACGCGTATAGGTTTTGAAAATCCGATAATTGAAACATTAGACGAAACAAACGCAAATCTGAAAATTAAAAAATCCCCAAAAACAAAACTGGGGCGTGTGATAAATGCGATAAAAAGAAAGATGAAAAATAATCCAACTAAATCTGCGTTCGCGGCATATTATCTGATGTTATTATCTGTGTTGGTTGGTGCCAAGGTTGCCTATGATACAAAAGAAGATAAAAAAGAAAACACTACAGAATTGCTGATGAATGATGAAATAGATAAAGAAATCGAAAACGCAAAACAGAAAACATTCGCTGCGTACAGGGAAAAATTACAACCAATAACACCATTTTTAATTGCCGAATTGATTTTGGCAGAAGGTGTACGAACAAACAGTCAGGGATTGCATGTACCATATCTTGATTCCAAAAATAATTGGACAATAGGATTTGGTAGTACTGTTCTTAAAGACGGCAGTCCAGTTACAGAACATACGCCACCAATCACAACAGAAGAAGCATATGATTTGGCTGCATGGCATTTGGAAGAACGCGAAACCTTTTTTGATTTGTATTGTTACAGTGTTGCAGATAAAAGTTTGACAGTAAAAAATACTGGTGAAGCGTTTGGTTTGGCGTCCGTGATGTATAATTCTGGAACAAATTTTATAGAAGAAAAGACCGATAAAAATCATCAAAATCGTTTTATGTTATTAAGGGAAGAATATAAAAAATATGGGGTGGCAATACCAGATTCTGTCGTGTCAGCAGCCTTTGTAAAATATCCGATTGTGGACAAGGCAAATTTTGGTAAATCATGGATAAATTCGCATAAACCGCAAGATATGGCCGATGCGTTAGGTGGTTATATGTTAGAGGGTGCAGGTATGCATTGGCGTCGCTGGATGGAGGCAGGATTTATTACAGGGGATTTGAACCCAAAGGATTTGTTGGAATGCCCAATAGGTGGTATTTATGATTTTTATATTTGGATTAGTGGATGGCCCAAACCAAAAGGCAAATTTGCATTGTGGAAAAAAACTGACAATCATTTGACACCAATAAAATCAACATACAAGACATTTAGACAGTGGCTGAAAAATCCAGAACAACTGAACACAAAAACAGGGGAAAAGACAACGATTAAACGCAGAAAAGTTAAAGATTTTATCCCAGATGAAATTTTGACCCAGTGTATGAATGGTAAATGTGAAATTGGCAAGGTGGTAAAGCAGGGCGCGCGCGCAGCACAAATAGAAAGAAAAACCTATACAATTGGGTATACCGAAAGATACGAGATAGCAATACAACATTACAAACAAGGGGATTATATCACCGCAATCCAGGAACTGGAATTGTTAAGTGCAGAAAATCCGAATAACGCATTGTTGCATAATGATTTGTCGCTGATGTTTAATAAAATTGGTGAATATGACAAAGCTATTGAACATGCACGCATAGTTTTGCATGTTATTTGTGATGTATCACGATATGGTGCAGCGCAATATAATGCAGGGGTTGCGTATGAAAATATAGGAAATTTGGAACGGGCATTGAAAAATTATGAATTGGCGTTGACCAATGGAAACAGGGAAGCCAGCACTGCCATTAAACGAGTTAAAACAAAAATAAGCCAACAAAGGTCTAAAAAAACTGCATTTGATAAAGGAATTGAAAAAGTAAAACAAAACAAACAAAATATTATTTATCCGTTTGATAATGAATATCGTGTATAAGGAAGCGCAAAATGCAAGTATATGTAAATATCGAAAATAAAAGTTGGAAAAAATATAATATAGATTTTGATAAAATTGCCAATGCGGCGGTTTCTGCCGTATACAAAAATTCAGAGGTTTCAATTACACTGGTCGATGATAAAAAAATCCACGAATTAAATAAACAATATCGTGGTATGGATAAACCAACAAATGTTTTATCTTTTGAATTGGGTGACGATGTTTTGTTGGGGGATATTTTTATATCACTGGACACCGTTAAACGCGAAGCAAAAGATGCCGGAATTTCTGTCGCAGAACATACTGCACACATGATTGTTCATGGCATGTTGCATCTGCAGGGTTATGACCATATCAAAGATGATGAAGCGCGCGTCATGGAAGGCAAAGAAATAAAAATATTGGAAAAATTGGGGTATAAAAATCCGTACGCCTGTGAAGAATGTGATGTGTCATGCCCGTCGTGCAGATTTATGCAGAAAATACAATCGTTAAAAATTCGCGAAAATAGTGTTTGGTGGTATGTTGTGACCGCTGTTTTGGGTATTATCACTTCATTTGGTTTTGCGCCGTTTCATTTATGGTTTTTGTCTTTGTTTGGAATTGGGACAATGTATGCGTTGATGACGGGCGATAAAAAAACAGTTGGTTTTTGGCGTGCATATTTATTGGCTTTCCCGTTTGGTGCGTTTTATGGTATTGCGATGTTTTGGTGGGTTTTGCATTCTATATATGTGATACCAGAATTGACCGAACAATTTGCAATTTGGACAATACCGGGGTTGGTTGGTATAGGTTTGTTGTGTGGTGCAATATTGTCAATTCCGTTCGCAATAATTCGCTATGTGTCGCGAAAACCGTCGTATAGGGCGATTTTGTTTGCTGCAATTTGGGCGGCTGTTTTGTGGGGGCGCGAATGGTTCTTAACGGGTTTCCCATGGAATCCAATTGCAAATATTACAATGAATTTTCCAATGGTTGCGAATTCTATGTCTTTGTGGGGCGCAATAGGGCTGACATTTGTCATAATTGGTTTAATTGCGTCATTTGTTGAATTGGTTCGTAAAAGTAAAATATTAAATTGGTTTGTTTTTTGTTTGTTTGTTGTTCTTTTTTTGATTGGGTGTGTCGCAGGTTATCATAATATGAAAATCAGCGATAATATGAATCAAGAAATTTTGATAAGAATCGTACAGCCCGCACAATCTGCCGTATACAAGATTCCATCGTCGCGGGCAGAGGCACAAAATATCGCAAAACAAAAAATCCGTGATTTGTTTGTTTGGGCGACACAGGACGCAAACGAAAGACCTGATTTAATTGTTTTCCCTGAAACTGCGTATCCCTATACAGTGGTTGATAATCAGTTTCCTTTGTCGCGCGTGTTGAATACAAATGTTGTTATGGGGGCAAATTCATATCGTGATGGCAAAGTATATAATTCAATGGTTGTGGCAGATAAAACAGGTGTTGTAAAACATCTTTATAGTAAATCGCATTTGGTTCCCTTTGGTGAATATCGCCCGTTTGGTGATATTATACCAACGCCTGGACAATTGACGGCCGGGAACGGTGCAGAACAGATAGCAATAAACATGAAAAACGATAATTTTGTGTTTGTGCCGGCAATTTGTTATGAAATTATTTTTTCAGATTCACTGATTCCGCGCGGGACAAATCCTGATGCAATTATAAATATTACAAATGATACATGGTTTGGTTTAACCCCAGGGGTCTATCAACATTTGGATATGGTGCGTCGTTACGCCATAGAATCTGGGGTGCCTGTTGTGCGTGCCAATTATTCGGGGATAAGTGCCTTTATCGGTGCAGATGGAAATGTTATATCTATGATGCCTGTGGGGGAAACTGGTTCACTGGACGGGTTCGTCTGGGGCGCCCATAATACGCCGTATAGAGCGTTTGGACGCAATTTATGGATGGTGTTTATTTTGATGTTTTCAATATTTGTTTCAGTATCCATATCCTTGTTTCAGAAGAAAGATTAGAATCAGGATTTCGTTTTTCGTCAATTTCATTTATGATAGATGCAACAGATATACCGCGTTCGCGTGCAATCTGTTGCAGAATATCAAAAAATTCGTTTTCCAGTGAAACACTGGTTTGGTGGCCTGATAAAGATACTGATATTTTTCGCATTTTATATTTTCCCAACAATAAGGCAGTCCAGCATCGCGCGATACGGGTCTTCGTATTTGCGCAATACTGACAGGGTTAAATTATCCAACATAAAGCAATTTCCAAAACTGTCGAATGCAAACCAGAATAAATCATTTCTGCCGAATACTGTTTTGCCAAATAAATTTTTATTGCCAATCGTGTCGTGATTTATCTTTGTAATAGATGGCAATGGATATTTGTTCCCGCGTTTTATTTCCATCGGACCGAAAATACATGCTGAACCCAAAGTTATGCCAAAACTGGTTGTATAAAAATCTTGTAAAAATGCGGGTAACATCGCAGAACGCATGCTTTGCAGATTGGTGTTTGTCGTTTTTATGGTGGTTAAATCGCCAGTCCCATAAATTGTGGCACCACGCGATTTTATTAAAGATAAAAATTCATTTTTATTCATTCCCGCGTCCTGATATTGCGTTAAACGCAGATTGACTTAAACGATCCGATGTTGCGTTCCCGCCATCGCCACCACCGCCACCATGTGCAGTTAAATATATCTTTTTTTCAGGATTAGGCAGGTACACAGTTGTTGCGTCGCTTTGTTCTATTAAAAATCTGTCAAGGTTGAAAGAGTGTGGAAATGTCCAACACAAAAACATGTTGGATATATCCAATTTCCCCCCCCATAACAGCGGTATGCGAAAACGAATAGATGTGTTATCTGGCAAAGATTTTCCCATCACTAAATTCATAAATTCTTCCTGGGGCAGGTTCATAAATGCAATTTCTTCAAACGAATCGCTTAAAGATGATAAAAATTCACGACGCAATGCAGAATATTTTTGAAACCAATCTGATGTCAACGAACATTTCTGGGGTGTATAGGCAATAACAGGCATGTCGTCCATACCCAATGATGCCAGGCGTTCCATCGCAGATTGTTCGTTCAGTTGCATTGTTTTGTCCTGTTTATATATTCTTGATATACTGTATTATAGTGTCAATATATTCAGAATACGAATCGAAACTTTCTTGGTCTTCTTTTGTGATTTGGTCGGCAGGATGGGCGTCTATAAATTCGCGCAATTCATCAACCGATTTGAAAATCATGATATTTTCGTTTTCTGGATATCTGTTCATTGTGTCCAGTATGAAAGCAGAGATGTTTATTTGGATATCTTCCAGCGTTTCTTTGAATACAGAATCCAATCGTTGCAGACCGTTCATCATTTTTTCTATATCGCAATCAACACCACCAACCCAGACAACTTCGTTATTGCCAATCGCGAACAGGTTTGGTGTAAATCCTGACATTGTTGGGTTAGGTTTGATAATGTATCCGTTATTTGTAAATATTTCCGATATTACGGAATTATATGGGTTTCCTGACGAATTGTTTGTTTTTGACGCAACCTTTGGCTGATTGTATTTTTGTGCCGCGATTTGTGCCATATTTATCGGCAGATTTAACCGTGGTGGGCGATTGTCAAATGGTGTGGCAACGTTTGGTTTTTCATCTGGTATGGGTGTTTGTTTTTCAATTTCTGGTACAGGTGTGGGTTTCGGTTGTGGATTTTCATCGGTTTTTATTGTTGGTTTGATAATTTGTTTCAATGTTGTCCGATATACAAAATAAAGACCAATCACAAATATAAGTATAGCCACAGAGAAAGAAATATAAAATCCAATCGATATGGGTGTCTTGGTTGCCTGAAGGCGTGCAAATTCGTCCCAATGTGCGCCAGAAAAAATATTAAAGTTATATACCGTGTTCAACCAAAAAGACAGTCCCAGAAAAACGGACAGCCCCAGTAATATAGATAATAAAATATGTTCCAATTTGTTTTTCATTTTGTTTTTATTCTATCATATTTTATGATAAACTTTAACAAAATGATTTGTATGGACGAAATTTTTTCTGATTCGGATAATCGCATCGCATTATGGTGCGGTGATGTGTCCGATACTAATGATTTGGCGATAATGTGTGAAAATATAGTGACCAATGGTGTGGGGTTGATATCTGTGCCGATGGACGCTGTTTCGAATGCGTGGGTTTATCTAGAAAAAAAGGGCGTGAAAATACTGACGCGATATGAATTCAGCCCGCTGACCAAAAATATAGATTCTGATATGTATAAATTGGGCGCAGACATAACTGGTGTCTGTAAAACTGGGGCGGCAGGTGTCCAGATATTTGTCAAAATGCACGATTTCGAAAACTTTATGAACGCGTTAAAGGTGGTGCGCGACGATTTGTTTTTTGGACATGATTTATCGGTTGCGATGGATATCGGTGATTTAGACATAAATAACCTGGATATGGTATTCCAAAAATTGCGCGATGTTCGGGCAGATTCATTTGCGTTGACATTGAACGAAGATTTAGGAACCCGGTCTGATTTTGTTGGGCGTGTTTATGCTTTATTACAAGATTTTAATTTTGACGGTGAATTGCATTTTATCCTGGGGAATAATTTTGACAGAATCGACCAAGTGATTCGTTTAACAGAATCTTTACGCCCGGCATTAAATGATAAATTAAGATTCTTTCTTGATTACTAAATCGACAAAATCAGATATTTAGGATTGGTTGTGCCGGCTTTGTTTTTCATTTGATATCTGGTTTTTATCGTATCAAGTTCTGTTGATTTTATTGAAAACCTGGTTTGTTTTAATTGTTCAACAATCCAATCGTAATATTCCCAATGGTCTGTGCCGATGATGATTTCAGAATCTTTATCCATGAAAACATACAATAAATTTAAAAAATCATGATTCAAAAGGCGTCGTTTTTCGTGTTTTGTTTTTGGCCATGGGTCTGGGTGTAATACCCAGATTTCACTGAATTTTTTACCGTTCAATTTTTTCAGCAGTAAACGAACATCGTCGGGGTGGATTCGAATGTTTTTATATTCGCTTTTCAGTGTGTTATCCGATTCGTTTGAGATGCCTGACATCAGGGCGGCAACACCGTTCGCAAAGGGTTCTGCGCCGATAATGATTTTATCTGGGTTTTGAATTGCCAAATCGCGTAAATGTTCGCCATTACCGAATCCGATTTCTAAAATCACCGGTTTTTCGGCAAAGTCAGCATCAGATGGGGCAATTTTTGGCAACAGATTGTCCATCAAAAATTGTTTTCGCGTGGATAACCGTTTGCCGTGTCGCCGACCAAAGGTTCTGATATCGTTATGTTCAAAATGTTTTAATTCTTGTTTTTCCATATATTTAGTATAAAATCACTTTGTTATAAAAACAAGGTGAAATAAAAATGCGAAACGGATTATCAAAAGATTTAATAGCGCGTGTCTTGGGTGGTGCACCTAAATACACATTGGATGAATTAGAGGCAAAATTCCCACCAAGAAATCTGCCTGATGGGGCCATGGTCACGCGTTTCGCACCCAGTCCAACCGGCTATATGCATCTGGGCGGGCTTTATGGTTCTTTGATAGATTGCAAATTGGCACAACAATCAAACGGTGTGTTTATGTTGCGTATCGAAGACACTGATACTAAACGCGAAGTCAAAGATGCGGTTGATATTATTATTAAATCTTTGGAAAAGTTCGGATTGAAATATAACAATGTGCCAGAATATGGCCCGTATTATCAGTCGCAGCGCAAAGATATTTTCCATTCTGTGGCGGCATATTTGTTGGAAAAGGGCATGGCGTATCCTTGCTTTTTAACAGCAAGTGAAATGGAAGAAATTCGTGCCAAGCAAAATGCCGCGGGTTTCGCCACTGGAATTTATGGTGAATATGCCCGTGACAGAAATATCAGCGAAGAAGAAATAATCAAACACCTGGATAATGGCGAAGTGCCAACAATTCGTTTGTATTCAAACGGCAATCCTGATAACAGAATTTTCTGCAAAGATGCGGTTCGCGGTTCTATATCTTTCCCAGAAAATAACGAAGATTTGGTTTTGATTAAATCAAATGACGGATTGCCGACATATCATTTTGCGCATTTGGTTGATGACCATTTTATGCGTACTACGCATGTTGTTCGTGGTGAAGAATGGCTGTCTTCGTTTCCGTTGCATGTGCAACTGTTTCGTATGATGGGCTGGACGCCACCGCTTTATATTCATACATCGACAATCGATAAAATAGATGAAGAAAGTGGCAAACAAAGAAAATTATCTAAACGCAAAGACCCAGAATCAAATGTGGCATATTTCTTGGAAGCAGGCTGGCCGACCGAATCGGTAATTGAATATTTGGGTAATATTGCTGCGTCTGGTTACGAAGAAGCAAAAACAAAAGGTATTGTTAAAACTTTCTGGGATTATGAAATGCGCCCAAAGAAAATACCAATGTCTGGCGCGTTGTTTGATATGAAAAAATTGGAATGGTGGGCAAAGGAATATATCGCGACATTGACGGTTGATGCGCTGGTTAAAAATGTCGTCGATTGGGCAAAAGAATACGGAAACGACGATAATAAAAAACAGGTTGAAAATATTGAATATTTAACATCTGTGTTGTCTATTGAACGCGACAATCCGCGCCGTATACGCAAAGATTTTATTACATGGCAACAGACATTAGATGAAGTTTCTTATTTCTGGGATTTCTTGTTTAAACCGAATCGCGAATATGAATATAATAAAGACGCCCTGCGTGAATTTTTGGCAAATTATGATGAACAAGACGACAAAGATTCATGGTGGCAAAAAATCGTCTATACGGCGGAAAAACTGGGTTTAAAGCCGGGCGATGTTGCGATGAATTTGCGTGTTGCGATGACGGGCAGAACAAATACACCTGATTTGTATTCAATAATGTATGTGTTGGGTGGTGCACGCGTTCGCGACAGAATAAATATGATTATGTAAAGGAAAGGAAAATGACAAAAAATAAAAAAGTTGTTAAACAAAAATTGCGTGCTGTAAAAAAAGATGAACACGCGTCGCATTTGTTAAAGGTATTACAGGCAACCGGTCTGTTTCGTTGGGAACGCCAATCAACCCGTGCAGAAGAGGCGATAAATATCCTGACCCACGGTATTGGTATAGGTCTGGCGATGGCGGCACTGTGCTTGTTGGTCGCGTTTGCGGTGGTGCATCATAATGTTTGGGCAACGGTTGCGTGTTCTATATTTGGCGTAACAATGTTTACTTTGTATTTTGGTTCCACAATGTGCCATGCAACGATTGGCGATAAAAGTGAATGCTTTTTCGAAGTTTGGGATTCAATTGCGATTTATGCACTGATTGCTGGAACCTATACGCCGTTTTTATTGGTAAATTTGAATCGTTGTGGTCATGCAGGCTTGGGCTGGGCTATGTTTGGGATATTGTGGGCGATTGTTATTTTTGGTGCAATTATGAAAATACATAATCCACACAAACAACCAAAATGGATGGTTGGATTGTATCTGGTTATGGGTTGGGCTTTGCTTTGGATTTTGCCAGCGATGATTCAAACAATATCTGCGCGCGGAATGTGGTTTGTTTTGGCGGGGGGATTGTCTTATTCGTTTGGTGTTATTTTCTATTTATGGCGCCGTATGAAATTTGCGCACGCATTGTGGCATTTGTTTGTAATCGGGGGCAGTGTGTGTTTCTTTTTCGCGGTGCTTTATGGTTCGATTATAGATTTTGCGCAAAAGTGTATAGCATAACAAAACCGCCGTTACGGCGGTTTTAATTATTATATATTTACATTTTTTTATGAAACTGTTATAATTGTCCTGAATCCAATGGGAATTGGGTTCGGGGTCGTCAAAAGCCCAGATTATCCGGTGCGAAGGCATCGTATCTTGTGTTATTATCGGTGTTTTTGCACCGTTATTGTCCCTGACATAACAAGGTTGGGGAGCCGTTAGCGTATATCTAAAGGCAACGGGATCGATGATAATCTGATTTTTGAACTCCCCGACCACCAGTTTCTTTTGGTGGTTTTTTAAAGCAAAGAAAGGGGGATAACCTATGAACAAAATATTTAGTTTTGGAACAATATTGGCATTGGTTGCAGTGCCAGCAATCGCAGAACCATCACACAGTTCAAATTCATTTCCCAGTAACGGGGTAATGGCGGAAGACTATACTTATGTTGGTCAGGCAAATGTTACGAATTTGAAAGTATCAAGCGGAACAGCAACAACAAGTGCAAGTTATACGGACTGTCCGACCGGATTTCCAAACAGTGATGATGGTGCAACAAGTACCGACCAGTGTTATAAAGCCTGTACAGTATCTGACTTTCCGGCAAATTCCCATATCGCAAGTGTAACTGGTAAAAATTATCAGGGTGCAAATGAAACCGACACCTGCGCCATCGCAACCTGTGATACGGGGTATACACTTAACCCAGGCAACCCAGATTTTGCAAGCATAATCGGAAACAGCCAGGGCACCGCATACGGATACATAGACCACAGTGGCACATATCATAACGGTGCAGGTTCAACAAGCCAAACAAGATACGGAATAACTGCAACGGATACCTTTGGTATAGATTTTTCTGAGAAAGGTCGTATAACAGGTAAAGCAGTATGTAGTACACAAGGCAGTGCAGCTTCTAGGGGTGACACATCGAATACTGTGACCGCGGACTTTACGAACGGTTCGAATTGTTGGTGTCAAATTGATAGTTATACACCGGATACTGGCTTGCCAGATGATAATGGCGTCAGCCAGAACGTATCTGCTCCCTGGGTGTTTTTTAATCGCTACAGCTCCTCGAGTAGTTGCGCAGAATACTGCCCGGACATCTGTGCGGACTACCTTCGGGATTACATGGGTGTGGAAAACCCCGATTGGCGTGCTGCGGTGTTCAATGCGATTCCTGCTGGGGCACCATCCTGCCAAGCCAACACAATTGCGATTACTTGGGCGGATGCAGACCAATCTGATATTGACGCGAATGATGCGGGTTCTGTCACATACGGTGGTGATATCAGAACACCACGCAAAGCCGTGCATAAGGCTGGTAAAGTCTTCACCGGTTGGACATTCAATACACCAAATCAGTAAACAACAGAAAAACCGCCGTATAGGCGGTTTTTTAGTCAAATGGATTTTCGGATTTTTGGTATTCAATTGTAATCGGCAAATGTTCCATCTTTAATGCCGTTGCAATCCCGCGGCGCAGGTATCGTGTATAAGATTCAGGTATATCAGATGCCCCGCCAACATTTATTGTGATGCGAATCGGATGATGTCCGGTCTGACGCGCGAATTTTATTTTCATTGGGCGTTTCAGGCGCGACATAGGCGGTTGCCGTTCAGCGACCAGTTTTTCAACTATGCGGTTTATCAAACTGGTTGGGGCGTCTGTATTCGATATGTCCCATTGTTCGTAAATGCGTTTAAATAAATTTTGTACGCCTGTACCTTTTTCGGCAGATATTGCCAAAATCAACGGCTTTATAATTTGATGGAAAGAATTAGTAAACTGATGTTTCAATTTTAATAATTTTTCATCCCTTTCTGCTTCGTCAACCAAATCCCATTTGTTAAGGGCGACACATAATATTTTTCCTGCGTCATATACGCGCGATGCAATGCCCAGTGCCTGGTTTTCGATGTTTTTGGTTGCGTCCACAATTAAAATAACAATGTCTGATTTTTCAATGGCGTCCAATGATTTTAACGCAGATAATGTTTCGACATCGTCCGTTACCCCCGCTTTGCGACGCAGACCCGCAGTGTCCATTATAACAATGTCGCGACCGTAAAATCGCGTTGGTATTTTTACTGTGTCGCGTGTTATGCCTGGGGCGTCCATGACGATTTGCCGTTGTTCGCCCAGTACGCGATTTACAAATGTAGATTTTCCAACATTTGGCTGACCCAAAACTGCGATTTTAATTTCTTTATTTGAATCGTCGTATACGGCGGATTCTGTCGTATACAGCGAATCCATTAAATTATAAATCACATCAAATCCGCGTTTGTGTTCTGCGGATATCAGTTGTGGTTCGCCAAATCCCAGTTTGTAAAAATCATGAATATCAGATAATCGTTTTGCCGATTCGCTTTTGTTTACCAATAAAATTCCGGGTGCCCGTGTTTTTTTGTGTACCAGTTTTGCCCATTCTAAATCCATAGGGTTTAATCCAACGCGACCATCAACAACGAATAAAATCGCATCTGCGTTTTCAATGGCCTTTATCGCCATGTCAGTTGAATCGTGTGCAATACCAGATTTTACATTTTCCAGACCCGCAGTATCATACAATGTCCATGGGCGGTTTGGAATGCGTCCAGATATTGTGTCGCGCGTGACGCCAGGTCTGTCATGAACCAGTGCGTCGCGCGAATTTGTCAGCGCATTAAAAAGTGTCGATTTGCCAGTATTGGGACGGCCAACAATAACTATGTTTTTCATGACTTTTTCCATTGCTTTTTTATAATTATAAAGTAAAAATATAAATAATCAAATCCCAGGAGTCTAAAAATGAAATCAGCAAAATCAAAGAAAAGAAGTTGGTTGGCAAAATTGTCAGATGTGTTTTTTCGCCCAAAGTACTTTTTTTCACGCATTGTCGCAGACGGCAAAATGGAAGACGCGATATTGAAAGCATTCCTTTGGGGATTCGTTGGCGGTATTTTGGTTATGATAATAAATTTGTGCCGCGATGGGATTGCTGCGATTTCTGTGGTTTCGTTGTTCAAAGCGGTTGTTATTTTCCCTGTGGTGGCAGTGATGTTGTTGTTTGTGATTGCAGGGTTGATGATGTTGGTTTCTGAAATTACCGGTGGGGAACGCGATTGGGAAATCGCGGTAAAGGGTATTGCGTCGATTTTCTTTATTTATTCATTGGCAGTCATATTGAACGCGTTGGCTTTTGATTGCACTTCGATTTGGGTGGTCAGTTTGCTGACAGATTTATATATGGCGTTTTTGCTGTATCATATTGCTGTTTATTGTATGCACGGCAACAGGGTCAGTGTTTTGTTTGTTGTGGCGGCGTGTCTGGTGTTGTTGTGTTGTGTTTATACATCAGATTATCGTAATATATGGTTTTTGATAAAGAATACTTCCGCGACATTAAGTTGTTTGATGTAAGTAAAAAAACCGGCAAATGCCGGTTTTTTAAAATCCGCTTTTCAATCCGACGGCAAAGAATGGTACTGTGTGCGCCAGTCCGCCCGACATAAACATCGAAGTGTGTTCTGTATATTTATAACGAAATGATGCGATAATTGTATTCATGTATTCACCATTTAATTCCATGCCTGTGTTTTTATCGTGGTGTGTCCACAGGTTTGTATTTGAATACAGATAATTCAAAGAAACACTGCTTTGCAGGAAATCATAACTGACCCCAGTGCCGGCAACCAAACCGTCCGAAGTTTTAAATGCTGGCTTTTCATCATAAATTAAACGGGCAGATGCACCAAAAACAAAACTGTTATACGACAGGTTAAATCCCAATGCCGCCTGGGCGCGCCAGTCTGCATAAACAGGTGGGGTGAAAGAATTTTCTTCGTATCCGTGTGGTTTGTCCATATAGGAAAGCGCAATCGAATATGCTGTTTTTGTTTTTCCCAGTGATTGTTTGAATTTTGCGGCTGTATCCAACGCAAAATCATAATCGTCACCACCGCCGGCAACAGATAAACCGTATTGACCATAATCAGTTGATACCGTCGCCAGGTTTAAACGAATCGATTCGTGGCCGGTGGTCGCAGTAGTGTCTGAAATTAAAACCTTGTTCAAATCAAATTTTTTATACAATATCGATTTGTCGTTTAATTTTAAATATCCAACATCTGGCAGCCCCAATCCCATTTTTCGTGCGATTGAATGCGTCAATCCAAATTCTGCACGCCCCAGGTTGCGGTCTTGAAATAAAATAAATGCGTCGTGAATATAGTTTTTATCGTCAACGCTGTCTGCGTCAATCGAATAAACTGCGCCAATGCGTCGTGCCGAATCTAGACGATATGTTGCAGTTGCCTTTACATTCCAATCGTTTATAAATATCGGTTTGTCATCACGGTTTTCCAGAAATCCGACCATACCATCTGCGTCCAGGGCTAAACGCCATTTGTCTGTTGTGTAATCCAATGCGTTTGCGCCTGATGTTGCCAGACAAAATATTGCAATCAAAGATATTTTATTTTTCATTATTTGTCCCCAGATATTTTCTTTGGTTGTGAATCAGATAAAATTGCATCGCGTAATTTGTTAAATGCGCGTTCTTCGATTTGGCGGACGCGTTCGCGCGAAATGCCGTATTTTTGTGATAATGTTTCCAGCGTCAACGCCGGGTCAGACAGGCGGCGTGCACGTAAAATTTCCCGGTCGCGTTCTGGCAGGTCATTCAAGTGTTTTTTTAATAATTCGTATCCGTGACGACGGAATTCCATTGTTTCCAGACCATCGGCAATATTGACACGCGAATCTGCCATGTTTGATAAAATGTCGCCAGAATCTGAATCTGTGTTTAACGGTGTGTTCAGTGATACATCACGCGCAGACATACGTGTTGCGACGCGTTCAACATCGTTTTCTGGGACAGATAAATATTCCGCAATTTGTTTCGTTTGGTCTTTGGACAGGGAATTGTCCATTATGCCCAGTGCGCGTTTTGCCCGGGTCAGGTTAAAGAATACGCGTTTCTGGTTTGCTGAATTGCCCAATTTTACAATCGACCAGTTGTTCAAAATTGTTTCGTAAATTTCCGCCTTGATCCAAAACATCGCATATGTCGAAAAACGAAAGCCTTTTTCTGGGTCGAATTTTTGCAGCGCCTGCATCAGCCCCATGTTGCCACTGGCAATCAAATCAGATACTGGCAGACCGTAATTTTTAAAATCGTACGCAACCGACACAACCAACCGCAGGTGCGATGCAACCAATTTTTCAGCCGCGATATTGTCGTGTTCGTTCGCCCATTTTGTAGCATATTCATATTCTTGCTGGGCCGACAGAATAGGGAATTTTTGTATTTCGCTGATATATTTAGACAAACTGATATCATCACCGGCACCGCTGATGTATGGAACAGGGGTACTGGATTTGGTCGATGGTAAAGTTGTCTTGATTTCCTTGCTCATAACTTTTATAGTATAGCAATAAATTACAAATTATCAAGACAGGAGATTAGGTATGACAAGTATCTTGGAAAGAAAGAAAAACATTAAACAACCAGTTAAAAAAACGCGCGAAGAATACGCCGAAGACGCCCTGTACCGCGAAGTATGGGAAGATGTGAATAATGAAAAAACCCAGGAATTTTTGAAAAAATATTGGCGTCATATAACTGCGGCTGTTTTGGCGATAATGATTGTTGTGTGTGCAATACAGATTGGTGTGCGTGTTCATTATGCGTCAAAGATTGCAACTGCTACTGCGTATGAAACTGCGCTGAATAATGTAGATGCAAATGCGCTGGCGAATATGGCGAAAGACAGCAGTGGCGCTATGTCTGATTTGGCGATGTTTCAATCGTTTATGATAGATGGCGATGTGAAAAAATTGGAAACATTGGCGCGTGACGGCCATACGCGCGATTTCAAAGATTTGGCAAAATTACATCTGGCCACGATAAATGGGGATAATATGGATGCCAAAGAATTTGAAAAGTTTGTTTCCTGCATGGATACAAAAAAATCACCGTTCTTTTATACATCGCGTTTGATGGTTGCGCAGAAATATCTGGCGACCGGCGATAAAGACGCGGCAGATAAAATTCTGGATATGATTATAAACGACGAACGGGCACCTGTGTCGATTTCTGCAACTGCACAAACATTAAGATAAAATTATGATAAAGAAAAATTCGTTTGCTTGGTTATTATGTGCGATTTCGTTGGCGTCTTGCGCAAAGCATGACCCGATTTTGCCCGGTGAAAGATTTGATATTTTTGGTTCAAATGATGTTAGTGTGCAAAATCGTGATGTGCCACAATTGTCTGGAACCATAACAAATATTTCGGGTGATTCAAATTGTGATTATCATCAGGACGAACGAAATACAATTTGGCGTGGGGATAAAAAGGTCTGGTCTGGGTTTGCGACAAATAACCCTGTAAAATCGAATCAGGCGCCGATTTGCGACGGACGCTTTATCTATACCGGGTTGTCCACAGGCGAAGTGGTAAAGGTTGATGCAAATTCAGGACGACAAATTTGGTCAACAGATGTTTTTCGTGCGAATAATTTAACCGGTGGTGCGTCACTGGTTGATATTATTGCACATGTTGGTTTGAATGATAAATATGTTTATGCGGGTGGATTGGGGGACGCGTTTTGCAAATTAAAATCATCAAATGGTGGTGTTGTTTGGTGCCAGAATATTTCTGTCGGTGTTGATTTTATAATGGTTGATGATTTTATATTTGTTGTTGGAACCGATAATAATTTGTATGCAATAAATAAAAATACTGGCGGTGTGTATTGGCGCAGCGAAATCAAAAAACAGGTCGCACCAAAATATGAAAATGGTACGATTGTCGTCGGTCGCCAGAAAATAAATTATAAAAACGGTTCAAAATAAAAACGGCAATCGCCGTTTTTTTATTGTCATAATACATTTGTTTTGATAAAATACAAAGGTCGGCAAGGGTTTTGCCGATGGGGTCTAGTAGCCCGTTTCGGTACGCGTCCATGTGACGTAAAAAACTCCAACCAAAGCAGGTTGGAGGGCTGCGATATATATAAATAAGCACACAATTTCGTACTGAATTGTTACTAGCCTCCAACCGCCTGAATTTTTCCGGTGGTTTTTTGTTCAAAAGGGGGATTTTATGCGACGGGTGTTTTTCGCAATATTTTGTTTGTTGGGGATATTCAACAATGGCGCATTTGCCGCCGTGTGTGATGCAGAATATTATAATGATAACGGTTTGTGTAAACAATGCCCGGATTTTAAATATTGCCCGGGTGATGATATCGCATACGATTGCCCATCTGTTGAAGGACACATTCGGACAACATTTCCAGATATTTATGATGTCACAGGAATAATAGGTTGTCATGGTTATTCTAACGGAAAAAATAGTATAAAATCTTGCAGAATTTCTTGTCATCTAAAAGACAGGCGGGGGATGCTGGTAGATTATGCTTATTATAACACTGTCACTCAAGAATATGACAGGACATGGTTGACATATTGGTATGCTGTGGAACCTGGTTATTATTTACGCGGCAGAACGGCGTGTGGTACGTATGCATATTACAACCAAATAAATGTATGTACGGCGGGTTCGTATTGTCCCGGGAAATCAGGGGTTATTTGTAATTCCAGCAACCAGTCGGTCGTTCATACAACGACTTTTGGTATCGAAGCATGCCCAGAAGGATATTGGTCAAACGATGGTGCATCAGAATGTACCGGGAACACAATCCAGATAAATTGGGATAATACAGAACAAAGCGATATCGCGGCAAATGACGCAGGTTCTGTCACATACGGTGGTGATATCAGAACGCCAAAATCGGCAATACATATACCGGGCAAAGTTTTTACGGGTTGGACATTTAACACACCGAATAATTAGTTTGTTTTTTACTGTAATAAAAACCGCCGTATACGGCGGTTTTTGTGGTGTTTATCGGATTTACCATGTTGGGGCGTCTTTGCCTTCCTTGATAATTGGTTGTTCGTCTTCCCAAATGGATAATCCTGATTTCAAATCGGTCAATGTCAATTGCAGATAATATTCTACGCGTGTGTCAACCGATGAAAACCAACCCGATTCCAATTTCAAATTTCTTTGAATCATTTTTCCAGACAGTGACATGTTTGGTGCAATCAGGGTTCCTGTCTTTGCGATTGTGGATTGGTCGTATTCCGCATTGTTGCGTTGTGTGCGAACTTTGTCTGATGTTGTGTCTTCGCCAGAAAAATTGGTTGCGATTTGTACATTGCCAGATTTCATCAGTGTGGTGCGGATTTTTTTGGTCAATATATCTGTGTCGATTCGCTGTGTTGTGTCATTCACAATGTTGCCAATCGCGATTACTGGTTTTTGTTGTGATTTTAATACGCCTGAATTTATCATGGATGTGGTCATTTTTTCAGCGGTTGCTGTCCAATCGCGATATTCCAATTCCATAACATGTTGCATGGCATTTACTTCGTCTGGGTCATTCAAATCAACCACGCGGGTTCCACCACACGCAGCCAACGCCAGGCAAAGTGCCATTGGTATCATTTTCTTCATTTGCGTTCTCCTTTGGTTAGTTTAATGTTTTTTTCATTTGTTATTTTTCCATTTATTTCACGAATGTAAATCAAATTATTTTTTTCGTTTTTATTTTTATATCGTTCAACATAAATATATTTCGGTAATGTTGCCCATGTACGAACATCTGCGTTGTTTGACGCCACAGTATAAATCGTTGACATTATGCCCAACAATGGTGCGTAATCTGAATTGGAATTATACGCCACGGCCTGGGCCATTGTTTTAGATACCGCAGATGCATAGGCGCGTAATATTTCGTTCGTTCTGTATTCTTTGTATTCTGTCGCGAACAGCGCATCAACATTCGCCAACATTTGTGAATTTTTTGGCACTGTGTAATTTGGCATTAAATATGCATCTGAAAAAGTAAACTGAATCAGCCCCAGGTCAAACAGATACAGTGATGCGTTTTCTTCGCGCAGGCGTGGCGCAAAACCTGTTTCTGTAAAGACCCATGTTGTATTTGTTGGGCGAATTCGCCGTTGTGCCATTTCTAAATCTGATTTTATATATGTGTTTTCCGGCATCATACCGTTCGCGCGTTTCAGGTATGTTATTGCGTTATCAAAATCCCCGTCGTTCAAAAAATATATCCCAGATAAATACATCAGTGCTGGATTCATGATGTCGCGAAACGCCAACCAATCTTTGGAATTTTTGTCGATAAATTCAGAAATTTGCGAATCGGTTGCGATTTCGTTTTTGTTGTTTTCTATCAATTTTTTATATTCAACTGACATGTCTTGCTGGCGTTTATAGGACTGGTTTATAACAACGCGCGCATTAGCCCAATCCTGCATCGCCAATAAATCCCACAACTGATAATAAGACACAAATAACGAATCCATCATATACGGTTTATAAGAATTCACGCTTTGTCCAAACAGTAAACCAGCGGTTTCGCGTGATACAGATGTTGATGTTTCGTTCAAATTTCTTTTATTAAATTCTTCAAAGGTTTTATCGCTTTGTTCGTATTTGTTGTCCAGAAATAGGGCAGTGCCATTTATCAGTAAATCCAGATTGCTTTGGTTTTCAATGGACGAATCGCCTGTGGTCGCAAAATTAGAATTTGCAAAATTGTTTTGCACATCGTTCAGGTGTGATTGCATCGTTGATGCACATGCACCCAAAAATAACGCCACTGATAAACATATTATTTTTCGCATATGGGTATTATAGAACACTTAATGCAGCGGTTCCAATATTTTTATTTCATTGGTGTTTGGATTTAAAACCCGTGGTGTACCCGAATACCCCATAATTGCGTGATGCATAGGAATTAAAAATTCTGGTAACGGTGACGCTTCGCCCATCATGACTTTTTGGTGTAGTTTTTGTTCAACAGGCGTTTTGTTATAAAACTGGAACACTTGTTCTGCCTCAATCGGGCGATGGTACCAGCCCTGGTAAATAACCAATTGTTTTCCTTTGCCTAATTTCATAATGTCGAATTCGGTATAAAGGGGTTCTTCTTTCGGTGTTTCAATTTCTTTGCCATCTTTGACTTCGACTTTCTTGGTCATTTTCATACCAATCATTTGTGCAAACATGCGTGCGGTTTCAGGGTCGTTTTGACGCAGAACGATTTTTGCCGCGGTCGTTGAAATAATTGTAGATGCCGCATCGTTCCCGTATCTTTCGCTGATTTGGTGAATATCTTGACCGATAATTAAATAAGACACTTTTTGTCCGCGCCCCAGGTCTGGCCCCTGGATAACTGCGTCCAGTTTTTGCATTTTTGGCATTTCGTCCAAAACAAATAATACCGGATATGGCCCCATTTTTTCGCCATCAACAACCTGGTTCGTGTTGTGTGCCAACAAATAACTGGACATCAATTCGATAAAGATTGCAGTGATTGGATTTAAAGCCTGGGCATCAACCATGTTGATGGACAGGTACACACTGACTGGTTTGATTTTTCCGTCGCGCGGGTCGCGTATTCCACGCAGGTCTTTAAAATGAAAATCAGAATGAGATGTTCGGTTGCGAACCGCGGCATTACGGAATATCGCCAGACCTTCCATCATTGTGGAAAGAATAGAACCGCGTTCTTTATCAGGTGTGTTTGCCAATTGGGTCAATTCTGATACGGCACGGTTTGCGTATGAATATCTGCGCGCTTCATCAACCGCGTTTAATAACAAATCTTTCATTGGGTCTGCCATAACAACCATTTGGTCGCCCTGACGTCTGCGTTCTTCCATTTCTTCGGCAATGGCAACCTGGGACGATGTCAGCCAATCCAATATCATGGAAAAAGATGCCTCTTTACCGCGCCATGCGTCGGGGATATTTGCCCATGTGCCAACATGGACATAATTCGATGTGCTTAGTTCGCCTTTCTGTAACAGGGAATATGCCGCATACGCGTTCGGGTCGTTCATCATGGATAAATAATAATCGCCCAATAATGCAGCATCGTCGCTGTTTAATGTTCCGTTGTTTATACGGGCATAGAAATAATCATCAGCCTTGGCACGTTCAACCTTTGACACGATAAAATTCACCAAACCAGATAATCCTGCGCGTCCAGTATTTGCCCAGTGTGGGTCGGCGTTACCAGATTTGGCATCTGGAACCAATACTTTACATATTGAATCAATATACAAATCGCGCTGTTCAGGGTTGTATGGAACATGGTCGGGGGATAACGGATTCCATGACGGATAATATATCCCGCGTTCTGGGTCGTCCTGACCCGCCCAATTCATAATAAACACCGGACCAACCGTTGCACGATATGCAGATGTTTTTTGTTTCAATTCTGGTTTCGGGTCGTTGATAATCATTGACACATTATCGCAATCAAGAATTGTTGGAATAACAACCCCTTCGGTTTTACCAGTTCCCGGAGGCGCCAAACATAACGCAGACAAACTTTCGTCAAACATAAGCGGGGTTTGTTTGCCTTTGTATTTAAAATACCCCAATACCATCATAAAGCCATGGAATAAACCCTCTTTGTTCGTGTAGTCCGCACCCATTTTTTTGATGTCGTCTGCGGTTGCCTTGCGGGCAGATTTTTCGTCATATCTGTCTTTGCTGTGCGGGTTAAATTCAGATTTAAATGTATCGTCTGCAAAAAGGAAATACCCCAATATCGGCAACAATGGTGTAATTGACGCAAAATCAGGGTGTTGAACCGTTCGCATAATCCAATATGGAACCTCTGCAATTGCGGACAGCCCAAATGTCATAAATAAATTTTTCATATAGATAGACACCCAGTGTTGACTGGCCGGGCCCCATCCATATCGCCAGACATGTTCAATCGCAAAAGACAAACCAAACATCAGTGCACAAACCAACCAAATGCCAACATCCCAGCGCAATTCCCAGAATTTTCGCGCCATGGGTGTTTGTTCGTGTTCTTTGTATGCGCTGGATTCAAAAATCTTTAAACCCTTGCCAGAATCACTGTTTGATAAAATGTTGAACTTTATTGCCATGGTTGTTATTATATCATAAAAAAGAAGGCTTTGACACATCAAAGATTAAAAAAATGCAAAACATACCAAGAATTTATATAGATGAAAAATTGTCCGTGGGAAAATCCTTTGCCGTGGATAAAGATGTTGTACATTATCTGCGACGCGTAATGCGACGGGACGATTGTTTGGTATTTAACAACGGGGTTGAATTTGCCGCCAGATTGTCCAGTGATAATAAATATATTGTGATTGAAAATCAGACACAACATCTTGACCCGTCCAATGATTTAATTCTGTATTTTGCGCCGATTAAAAAAACAGACGAATTGGTAAATATGGCAACGCAAATGGGGGTGGGGACTTTTGTGCCTGTTATAACGAATCGCACGGTGGCAAATCATATAAATTGGTCGCGTATTAGAAAAATTATGGCAGAGGCCGCAGAACAATCGAACCGAAATTCTGTGCCGGTTTTAATGGAACCTGTTAAATTTGATGATTTGGATTTGTCGGGTTTAATTGTCGCAGATGAACGATTTGCGCATGGCATGGAAAACGCAAACACAAAAATATCTGGCAATCGTTTGCTGGTTGGTCCCGAAGGTGGCTTTTCTGATTCTGAATTTGAAAAAATGGACGGGGCAGGTGTTGTTGGGCTTTCGCTTGGTAAAACAATATTGCGTGCAGAAACTGCCGCCGTTGTCGCGATTACAAAGGTCTTGGAATATCATGAATGAAAGATTGTCTAAATTTATCGCAGATTCTGGGGTCGCATCACGGCGCGGGGCAGAAGATTTAATTAAAAAAGGGTCTGTCGCTGTGAACGGTGTGATTGTAGATACGCCTGTGTTTTTTGTGAATGATGGTGACGTTGTTTCTGTAAATGGCAAAGTGATAAAAAAAGACGATGATATAAAAGTATACGCTTTCCATAAACCAATAAATACAATGACAACAACACGTGACCCAATGGGGCGCAGGACTATATATGATGTTTTGGATAAAAAATATAAAAATTTGAAATATATTGGGCGACTTGATTTCAAAACAACAGGGTTGTTGTTGTTGACCAATAACGGGGAATTTGCGCGTAAAATGTCTTTGCCACAAAACCATATAGAACGGACTTATATTGCGACGGTTGATAAATATACACAACAGGGATTAAATCTGGCGCGGCGTGGTGTTTGTGTTGATGGAATAAAATATCGCCCGATGAAGATAAATGAAATTGACGAACACAATTTGAAAATAACTGTTGTCGAAGGCAAAAAGAACGAAATTCGAATCGTTTTGAAACATATTGGTTCACCGGTAAAGGCATTGCATCGTATTTCCTATGGCATTGTAAGCCTTGGAAAACTTAGGGTTGGGGAAGTTTTGCCAGTTGATAAAAAAACGATTGACCTGATGTTAAAAAATTTCTAGAATCCAAATAAACAGGGAAGGGAGATATCCATGAAAAAAAATACAAAAAAAGTTAAAACAACAGCCACCGCAAAAAAGACAGTGACATCTGATAATGTTTCAAATGTTTTGTCTTGGTCAATCTATGCGTATTGGTTTATTATTTTGTTCTTTATCGCGGCGACATTTTATATTTTGGGGCGCAGTCATGAATTTATGCATCCGCGTACGAATGTGACCGTCACAGAAGAAGCCTTGTTGCAACCAAATGCCTATGTTGAAAGTGCCAAGGTTAAATTAGTTGAAAATGATATTGAGGCTGCAATTGCAGACCTGAATGCTGCAATCGATGAAAATGCGGCGTCTGATACATATACTTTGCGTGGCGAAGCATATATGCAAACAGGTGATTATCAAAAAGCGTTGGCAGATTTTGACGCAGCGTTGGAAATAGACGGTGTGAATGCAGTTGCGTTCTATGACCGTTCTTTGTTAAATACCCGTCTGGAAAATTATGATGCGGCGTTATCTGATATCAACAATGCATTGGCAGCGCAATCTATGAAACCGTCTGATGTTCTGAATTTGCGTGATTTGTATGCAAAACGTGGTCAATTGAATTTGTGGTTGAAAAATTGGCAGGGCGCAATTGCTGATTATACAAATTCTTTGGCGCGCGCCGAAGGCAGTATTTCTGCGAATGTTTATGCTGAACGCGCAGAGGCATATACTGCATTGGGTGATTTACAAAGCGCAATCAACGATTACACATCGGCTGTGCGCGTAATCAGTGAACAAATTCAGGCTGCGCCAACCCAGGAAGAACGCGAAGCACAATCCAGCAGTGCGATGTCGTATTTCGAAAAATCTGCGGCGTTGAATTTGAAATTGGGTAATACAGATGCTGCTAAATCAGATTTGGCGTCTGCTTTTGCGATAGCAAGTGCGTTGAATGATGAAGAAAGCACAAACAGAATTCAAAGCCTGATAAATGATTTGAATTAAAAAAGTCCGCCCGTTGGGCGGATTTTTTTTGACTTTTTTATCAAATGATACTAAAATACCCGTCATGATTTATAAATTATTCTTTTTGACATTGACTACTACAACCCCTTTGGGGGTATAGATTTTTATTTGCGCAAAAATATCGCGCGTATTATAATAAACAAGCAATTTAATAAAATATATAAACAAAGAAGGTATTATTATGTCTTATCCAATAGAAACGATTCGTCATTCGCTGGCTCATGTAATGGCGGCAGCGGTCAAAAAATTATATCCAGATGTTAAATTTGCAGGCGGTCCTGCGATTGAAAACGGTTTTTACTATGATTTCGACACAGAACACAGATTCAGCGAAGAAGATTTCGGTCAAATAGAAAAAGAAATGAAATCTTTGATTAAATCCGACGGTCGCTTTGAAAGACGCGAAGTATCATTGGCGGAAGCAAAAGAAATATTCAAAGACCAACCTTATAAAATGGAATGGTTGAATGAATATGATGCAAATGGCGAAGTGTTGTCTGTTTATACTTTCCGTGATTTCACGGATTTGTGCCGTGGTCCGCATGTTGCATCGTCTAAGGATTTACCAAAAGACGGTTTTAAAATCCGTAATGTCGCAGGTGCATATTGGAAGGGTGATTCCAAAAATAAAATGTTGCAAAGAATTTATGTCGATGCGTTTGAAAATGCAGATGCACTGGCTGAATTTTTGAAAATGCAGGAAGAAGCCGCCCAACGCGATAACAGAAAGCTTGGTAAAGATATGGATTTGTTCCATTTTGAACCTGAATTTGCCCCGGGCGCAGTTTTTTGGCATGACAAAGGTTTCCGTATCTATCGTAAACTGATTGAATACATTCGTGCGCGTCAAGAAAGGGCAGGTTATCAAGAAATTTCTACGCCGTCAGTGATGGACAGATGTTTGTGGGAAAAATCTGGGCACTGGGCAAAATATGGCGCACATAATTATTCTGGTACAACACAAGATGGCAAGGTTTTCTGTGTTAAACCTATGTCGTGTCCTGGTGGCATGTTGGTGTTTGGTAACGGTATGAAATCTTATAAAGATTTGCCACTGTATTTATCTGAATTTGGCAAGGTAAATGGTCAAGAAGCAGCCGGTGATTTGGCGGGTTTGATGCGTGTTCGTGAATTTACCCAAGACGACGCACATATTTTCTGCACAGAAGAACAATTGGAAAGCGAAGTTGTAAAAATATTGCGCTTTATCAAAGATGTTTATGGAAAATTCGGATTCGATAAAATCACAATGAAATTGGCAACGCGCCCGTTGTCAGAATTCCGTATTGGTTCCGACGAAGTTTGGGACAAAGCCGAAGGTGCACTGAAAAACGCATTGGATAAAAATGGTATCGAATATGAAATCGCAGAAAACGACGCGGCGTTCTATGGGCCAAAAATCGATAACTATTTGAAAGATTCTATGGGACGTGTATGGCAATGTGGTACCGTGCAATTGGATATGAATTTGCCAGAAAGATTTGATTTGACCTATGTTGGCGAAGATGGCGAAAAACATCGTCCAATTATGTTGCATCGTGCAATGTTGGGTTCAATCGAAAGATTTATGGGGGTATTACTGGAATCGACAGGTGGTAATTTGCCATTGTGGTTATCCCCAGAACCAGTTGTTGTTGCACCGGTTTCTGAAAAATACAAGGATTATGCAAATGAAGTTGTTGAATCTTTGCGTGAAAACGGAATAATGGCGCGCGCCGATTTGCGTGATGAAAAAGTGAATTACAAAGTTCGCGAATTGTCATTGGCAAAAACACCGATTATCGCAGTTGTTGGCGAAAAAGAAATGAACGACAAAACGGTCACACTGCGTTATCTTGGCAAAGACGGACAGGAAGTTAAACCTTTGTCTGAATTTGTCGCCTATATGGCAGATGCAGTTAAAATGCCGTTATAAAAACAGGGGGCGATTTTTCGCCCCTTTTGAAAGAAAAGGAAAAGAATCATGAAAAAAATAGCGATTTTATTGGCACTTACATCATTGGTGGTTTGCGTTGCGGGATGCTGTAAATGTGAAAACGAACCAATCATAGAAGAAAACCATAAATTGATTGTTCCGCCTAATTTTGGAAATATGCCAAAATAATTTGGTTATATCGTTTTTTTGTGATATAATATCTCTATCACAAAGCAAGGGAGATATTCATGGACCAAGAACAAGATTTGGATTTATTAGACCTGGAAGATGACGCAGGTCAGGTTGACGCATTGCCAGAGGCAACGCCATTTACATCACCACGACCAAAGAAACCATGGCTGTTGATGGGGTTGGGGTTGTTGATAATTATATTGGCTGTGTGGATTATAATCGCACGTGTTGGGGGCGATTCGTCGACATCTGTGAATATCGATTTAGATGCGCCAACGCAAAATGTTGATAATGCGCCGGCACCAATGGACGATTTGAATGTCCCGGCAAAACCTGTTGAGGTTGCGCCACAACCCGATGCACAACCAGAACCGGTTAAAATTGAACCGGCGGCGGCAAAACCAGTTGATGCAAAACCTGTGGAAACAAATGGCGCGCCTGTGCGTGTGATTTCCGACAGGAAAGAGGTCACATTTAACCCAGACAAAGGCGAAACAAAACCGGTGGCAAAACCAGCCGCGAAACCAGCGGCAAAACCGGCACCAAAACCAGTGGCCAAGGCGACGCCAAAGCCAACCCAGACTGCGACGAATGGCGGAATTTATGTCCAGTTTGGTTCGTATGGAACACGCGCGGCGGCACAAAGTGCAGAACAAAAATTGCGTGCATCACATGCGAATCTGTTTTCGGGTAAACAGTTTGTTATCCTGGCTGCCCAGGTCAACGGAAAAACAACATACAGATTGCGTGTTGCGTTCCAGAATGCGAATGACGCAAATGGTTTTTGCAGAAATGCTAAATCCGACGGTCTGGATTGTTATGTGACGAAATAACCAAAGGGGTAAATTATGCGTGGTGGCATTTGGGAAATAATTTTAATTGTTGTTTTGATTTTGATTTTGTTCGGTTCTGCCAAGATACCGGCAATGATGAAAAACATCGCAGGTGGCATAAAGACATTCAAAAAAGAAATCAAGGAAGAACCTGAAAAAACAGTAAAACCTGCGCCAAAGAAAAAGGCTGTTGCCAAAAGGGCGGTTTCAAAAAAGAAATCAAAATAAAAAATTATTTTTTGTAAAAAAAGCACTGGCGATTGCCAGTGTTTTTTGTTAAAATAATTTCGTCAGGAAGTGTTTTCCTGATGGGTGTAACGACCCGTTTAGACTGTTGTCCATTGTGTATATGGACGTGAAAGAATCTCCAACTTGAATATAGGTTGGAGGGCGCTGATATATATGAATAAGCGCACAATTTTCAGTCTAAATTGTCGTTAACCTCCAACCGCCTTTGATTTTCAAATGCGGTATTTTGATGTTTCGCACTGGGAATGGTGCAATTCCCCTCCGACGGAGGGGAGGGCCACAACGTGGCGGGGAGGGGACCGATAAATATAATTGTAATTTTTTTATAATTATATTTATTTAATTTGACTCCTCCCCACGGCTGGCGCCGTACCCCTCCCGTGGAGGGGAATTAGTCTGCGATGGGCAAATGAACAAACGAAAGGAAAGAGAGATGAAAAAATTATTAGTGTTATTATTGTCGTTGCTGTTTACAACCGCATTATACGCCGATACAGAAACGATAAAATGGTATGTTGATGGCAGCGTATACAACACAACAACTTGCCAAACAGGCGGTGATATAAATTTACCATTAGCACCAACAAAATACGGGTATACATTTCAGGGATGGCGTGAAAAAAGTTATACGCCTCTTGAATATATAGAAGCCACAGGAATACAATATATCGATACTGGTTATTTTCCTAACAAAGATACGTCTGTAAAAATTGCTTATATGAGAACAGACACAATTAACCAAAATATGGCAGTTTTGGGTTGTGCTGACTATGGGGACGCAAGTAATTCAAAAAATGGACTGGTACGTTTGTTGGTGCCAAATCGTATCGGTTTTGGAGGAAACGAAAGCGGAACAGTCACTACTATTTCAGAAGGCGATACAACAAGAATAAAATACGAGCTATATTATAATAAAAATGTGGTGTCTATAAAAGATATTCATACTTGGACTTTCCCTACAAATGGAGAATGGTTCGCCAATTATACTTTGTTTTTATTTGCACGTAATACCAGTGGAAGAATGGAATTCCCTTTTCGTGGTCGAATATATTATTGTCAGATTTGGGATGGGGAAAATCTTTCACACAATTTAATACCAGCAATAAAAAACAATACTGTTGGTATGTATGATACTGTCACAAAAATATTTTTCACAAATTCAGGAACAGGTAATTTTATTGCTGGGCCCGAGGTTGAATAATGAAAAAAATATTTGTCATCTTTATTGCTTGGTGTTCTTTGAATGCTTTCACGTATTATACCGAACCAATACCAAATTCATGTGGCGGTCCTGAAGAAGATATGTTTGTTGCTGTGTTTACACCAAACCAATACGAGTGTTTTTCTGGTGAATTTTTACCGGCAAATACCCTTGGATGTCGTACATGTCCGATTGATTATAGTTGCACAGGAGGAGTCTTTAATTTCAAAAAAAACGAAAATCAGGGCTTAAACAATCCAAACTTATTTGTAAATAATTTAACCAATACCTGTGCTGCAAATGCGCCACACGAAATAATTGCGATTTTTGAACCAAATTCGCATACTTGCTCTGCCGGATATTATTTACCAGCGGGGGTTGATGTGTGCACAATTTGTCCAGCAAATAATATTTGTTCTGGTGGAACATATACTTTTAATGAAACAATTGATCAAGGAATCGAACCCTGTGCAACGGGGTATTCGTCGACTGCTGGTTCGTCGTCGTGCACTGCGAATACTATCAGCATCACATGGGCGGACGCGTCTGCGGAAGATATCGCGGCAAACGACGCCGGTTCTGTCACATACGGTGGTGATATCAGAACGCCACGGAAAGCAGTCCACAAACCAGGTAAAATCTTTACCGGTTGGACATTCAATACACCACAATAATATGTGTGTGTGTTCCATAAAAAAAAGAACCCCTTGCCGGGTTCTTTTTTTTTAGGTCGTCTTAGGAACATCGCAGATTCCCCTCCGCCGGAGGGGAGGGCCCGCAGGGCGGGGAGGGGTCAAATTAAATTCAGTTTATTAAATCTATATTTCGCTTTATCCATATCAAAATATTAGACATATCTTGTTTTACATCTTATTTATGAAAAAAAATGAATTCAATAATAAATTTTTATTTGACCCCTCCCCGTCTTGTCGTCACTGCGTTCCGCCAATCCACCCCTCCGTGGGAGGGGAATTTAGACTGTGCCAAGAACGGTGCAAAATTCGCCATGCGCTTGCGCTCTGGCGTATACCGCAACGGTTTCGGTGTACTTTGTTTCCGAAACCTTGCTTGTATTCCCCGCCCGGGGCGGGGGGACCACGAAGTGGCGGGGAGGGTTGAAAAAAAACGAACAACCTTGACAACAAAAGACCACCCCTCCGCAGGAGGGGAACTTGCTTTCTGTAATCCGCACAAAAAAAACCGCCGTGTGGCGGTTGTTTTATCTTTTCTTTTGTTCGTATTCTTCTTGCTCTTCGACTGTCATTGTTGCCAATGGGCGTGCCAACATTCTTTGCAGGCCAATTTCATCGCCAGATATCACGCTGAATCCGTATGTGCCATTTTCAATTCTTTCCAACGCAGCATTTATTTTCTGTAATAAATTTGTTGTGCGTTCAGACATACGCAAATTCATGGTGATTTCTTGTTCTGCAGATGCCTGGTCCTGTTCGTCACCAACCCCGGCAGATTCATTTTTTTCAGCCATGCGAACATCGTTTAATACATCTGCGCGGTCGTGCATGATTTCGTCACGTTGCGCGTTTAACAACTGATAAAAATATGCCAGTTGTTCGTCACACATATATGGTTCCGATTTTTTCGGTGTATATTTAGGGTCCAAAACGATGTTTTTAAAATTCTTTTTTGCCATTTGTCTTAACCTTTTAATTCTTCTATCCATTGGATAAGGGTTTCGTCGTCCATCAATCCTGTGCGGGCTTCGACCAATTCGCCGTTTTTAAACGCCAGGACGCTGGGGATACTGCGTATGCCAAATTTGGCAGGTGTGCGTCGGTTTGTTTCGTCGATTTCAAATTTTACAAAATTGACATCTGATTTTATGTTCGATACATTTTCAAATATTGGTCCAAACATTTGACATGGACCACACCAAGAAGCCCAAAAATCAACCAAAGTTAAACCGTTTTGAATCATCGAATCAAATGTTTCATCATTAGCGTGTTTCAGTGCCATCTTTTTCTCCTTATGTTGTTGATATTTCGATTTAGTCTATTATAATCATAGCAAAAAGCAAGAGAAAAACGACATGAAAAAATTCGTTTATATGGATGGTGCTGCAAGTTGGTTAAAACCTCAATCAGTAATTGAATCTGAGGCAGATTTTCTGCGTAATTCCTATGCTAATGCTGGACGTGGTATTTGTGCACGCGCCGGGCGTGTTGATGCCATGATTGACGATGTGCGGGGGCGCGTTGCGGACTTTATCGGCGCGGACAAAGAAAATATCGTTTTTACATCGGGGACAACCGATGGAATGAACCGCATAGTCAATATTTTAACATCTCAACCATCATATGCAGAGTTGTCCACTTTTGCTGTTTCTGATTTAGATCATCATAGTGCGCGTTTGCCATGGGAAAATTTATTGCACGATGGGAAAATTCGCAAAGAATTTATTTGTGATTTAGACGAAAATTTCAATATAAAACTTGATTCAATACCAAAGACCGATTTTTTAATTATAACTGCGATGTCTAATGTAATGGGCGTTGCACAAGATGTTGCAGATATTATTCGCGCAGCGCGTTTGAAAAACCCAAAAGTTATAACGATTGTTGATGCAGCACAATACGTTGCACATGAAAAAATAAATGTTAAAAAATGGGATTGTGATTTTTGCGTTTTTTCTGGGCATAAAATAGGTGCCGACACAGGTGTGGGTATTTTGTATATTCGTGATACTAATTTATTTCCTGATAAATATGGTGGTGGTATGATTGTAAAAAATAATATCACAGATAATGAACAATCTTCATGGATTTTAAGCAAGGCACCAGAAAAGTTTGAGGCAGGAACTCTGCCGTTGACACAAATAATTGGTTTGCCATATGCGATTGATTATTGCAAAAATTGGGATGGTGCCACAGATTTGATACATTATATGTATGATGAATTATCAAAGATAAAAAATATTGAATTATTAACATCGCGTGATTCTGTGATGATAAGTTTTGTCCCGACCAATATGCATGTGTTGGATTTTGGTGCGATGTTGGGCGCGCATGATATTTGTGTTCGTGTTGGTAATATGTGCGCCAGTTGGATACATAAAAAGTTAAATCTTGATGGGTCAATTCGAATTTCGATTGGCCCGTGGAATACGATGGACGATGCAAAGTATGTTGTCGATGTGATTAAAGGTCTGGTGGAATAAATGTCCGATTTACGCGATGATGTTATAAACGAAATAAAAAAAGTTTATGACCCGGAAATTCCTGTGAATATTTGGGATTTGGGTCTGATTTATGATATCGCGATAAATGATAAAAGCATTGTTATTGAAATGACTTTTACTTCGCCGACATGTCCCATGATGGAAGATATTTTAAGCCAGGTTAAATCAAATGTAGAATCTGTCGCGGGTAATCGGAATGTAGATGTTAAATTGGTTTGGGACCCGGCGTGGGATTTGTCCAGAATGAGTGATGTTGCCCGTCTTGAATTGGATTTAACAGAACAGGGGTGGTAAATCAAAATGACATATGATGCGATAAAAAATGCTTTGTCTATGATTGAAAATCCAGTTGAAAAACTGGAATTCGTGATGGATTTAGGAAAATCGTTGGAACCTGTTCCTGATGGTGCAAAATGTACTGAAATTTTTGGGTGTTCGTCGTTTGTTGAAATCTGTGAAAAAGATGGCCGTTTTTATGGTCGTGCCGATTCGATGATGGTGCGCGGAATTGTTGCAATAATTTTGGCTGAAACAGATGGAAAAACCGTTGAACAGATAAAAAATATGGATTTAATTGGCGAATTTAATGCACTGAATCTGAATTTCGGCGCAGGTCGATTAAATGGTATAAATTCTATGATTCGTTTTTTCAAGAATTTATGATACAATACTTATTCATAAAGGAAGGATTTCTATGCGCGATGATGAAAAAATGTTTAGTATAGGCACAATCATGGGAATCGGTGTGATTTTTTTGACTGTTTTTTTACAGGTTTGTTATCGTGTACAGAATTCTAATTTGAATATGGTGCGACGCAGTATGGAAAATACCCAGCATGAATATGATGTGGCAAAAACTATATTTTCTGCATTGTCGTCGGCTGATTTGTTGCGTGGTTCTGTGGTTGGGGTAAATCCGCACGCAGAAATTGTGTCGTACAGCAAGACTGTACATATCGATGATATACCAATGGCGGGTGAAAAAAATGCGCTTTAATATAGGCAAAGATATTTTACCACATGAATACAAGGGCGCCATTTTTAATCACGAAAGCGCGGCGCGTTTGCGCTGGGTTAAGGGTCTGTTTTCTGTGTTGTTTGTGATATTTATTGCACGCACCCTGCAGTTGGGATTACAAAGTAATGATTACAGACGGCACAATGGAAACGGGGTCCAAATTGAAAGCCGTGCAGATATAATTGACAGAAACGGTGTCGTTTTGGCAAAAAGTGTAAAATCTGGGAATATTAAACTGTTCCCGCCACGGGTCAAAGAAAAAGATGTAAATGATGTTGCAAATGTTATCCATGAAATCGCACCAATGAATTACAGTGTAGAAGATGCGCTGAATTTAATCAGAACTGGTCGGCGTGGGGTTTATATAAAAAAGAACGCTAATGAAGACCAGATGAAACAAATACGTTTGGCGCATAAAAAATACGACTGTTTCGAAATAGAACAATTTACTCAGCGACGCTATCCACAAAAAAATGTCTTTGCGCATGTTATAGGTTTTTCCGGTAAAGATGAAGGTCTGGAAGGCATCGAAATGACATACGATAAATATTTGCGCGAAAATAAATCGCCACTGCGATTGTCTATCGATTCGCGCGTGCAAAATATATTCCATGAACAATTGACCATCGCCATGAATAAATATCATGCCAAGGGTGCGATGGGTATGTTGATGAATTCCAGTACTGGTGAAATGATAGCGATGGTACAAATTCCTGATTTTGACCCGAATAATATAAATTCTATACCGGTGAATACACGTCGTTTTAAACTGATGCGTGATAATTTTGAAATGGGGTCGATTTTCAAGATATTTAATACTGCGTTGGCATATGAAAACGGTTTGCAAAACAAAGAATATCGGGTTGACGAACCGCTGATGATTTATGACAAGTTTGGACGCCCCGCCATGAAAAAACCAATCGATGATGTGTCGTCTTTTAAACGCGATGTTGTGAAAAAAGGTGGTCACAAAACGTTGAAAGCCCCAGAAATAATGTTGCATTCCTGTAATGTTGGCAGTGCCCGTATCGCACTGGATTTGCCAGATGGCGCCCAGAAAGAATTTTTTGAACGGCTGAATTTTGACAGGGCATTGCAATTGGAATTCGGAAAAACCGAACGGGCAATAACCTATAAAACATGGGGACCGACAGAACGCGCAACTGCGTCGTTCGGGCACGGTATTGCGGTGACGCCTATGCATTTGCTGTTGGGGGTAAATGCGATGACAAATGGTGGAATTTATATTTATCCAACATTATTGAAAAGAAACATAGGTGCGGTGCGCGGGGAACGCGTGTTAAATTCAGAAATATCTGCGAAATTGCGAAATATAATGTTCCATATAGCCGAAGAAACCACGGCTAAGAAGGCCCGTGTGCAGGGTATAGAAATTGGCGGAAAAACAGGAACTGCGGAAAAACGCGGTGCCGACAGACGCGCAGATAAAAGCAGAAATATGACGGTCTTTACCGGTATTTTCCCAGTGTCAGCCCCGCAATATATAATACTGATTATGCTGGACGAACCCCAGGGAACAAAAGAAAGCGGAGGTTGGAAAACTGCGGCATGGAATGCGGTGCCAACAGCCGGGGCAATATTAGATGGAATCATGCCATTGCTATTTGAATAATTTTATATTATAATTATACCGACAATAAAAAAAAGAGTGAAGAGTGCGTAAGATAGTAGAAAAATCCATGCTGGGTAAGGCATGGACTGTGTCGGATGATTATAATCCAGGAACGGATTCAAACGATACAAAAAATTTAGTAAAACATATATTGTTGACGCGTGGTATCGTCGGTGATGATGCCGTGGCCAGATTTTTGAATCCTTCAATTAAAGAGTATATGCAAGACCCGTCTGTATTGAAAGATATGGATATCGCGACACGCGTTATTGCAGATGCTATATGCAATAATGAAAAAATCGCAATATACGGGGATTATGATGTTGATGGAATTACTTCTACTGCGATTTTTGTGAAGTATTTACAAAAGTTGGGTGTTGATGTTTCGTGGCATCTGCCAACCAGGGAAGGCGAAGGATATGGTTTAAATGTTGCGGCGATTGAACAAATCGCGAAAAGTGGCGTTTCGTTGATGATAACTGTTGATTGCGGTATCAGTGGTAATGCAGAGGTTGCGCGTGCCAAAGAATTAGGATTAAAAGTTGTTATAACTGACCATCATTCGCCAGATTCGGTATTGCCGAATGCAGACGCAGTTGTGAACCCAAAACGAATCGATGATACATCGGATTTGTCATTTCTGGCGGGGGTTGGTGTCGCGTTTTTGACATTGGTTTCTTTAAATCGCGAATTGAAAAACAGGGGATTTTTTAATGCGTCCAGACCACAAATAAATTTATTAAATTACATGGATTTTGTTGCGCTGGGGACAATTTGCGATACGATGCCGTTGATTGGATTAAATCGCGCTTTTGTTTCAACAGGATTAAAGGTTATGGGATTGCGGCAAAATCTGGGATTGCGAACACTGATGGATTTGGCAGGGATTAAAAAACCATCTGTGTATGCGGTTGGTTTTGCGCTGGGTCCCCGTTTGAACGCAGCGGGTCGATTGGATTCTGCAGCGCCGGCGCTGGAATTGCTGTTGACGGACAACCCGTTGATTGCAAATGATTTAGCAAATAAATTGCACCGAATGAATCAGGAACGAATCGATATACAAAACGCAATTATGGTGGACGCTGCAGATATCGCAGACAGATGTTGCAGGAACGGTAAATGCAGTTTGTTCGTTTGTGGTGATAACTGGCACGGTGGTGTGATGGGAATTATTGCGGGTCGGTTAAAAGATAAATATAATTTACCAACATGTGTTGCAACGCGCGGGGACGGCACCATAAATGGTTCCGGTCGTTCGATACCAGAAATCGATTTGGGTAAAATTATTCATGAAGCGTTGGCTTTGGGAATTTTATCAGAAGGCGGCGGGCATGCCGCGGCAGCGGGTTTTACTTTAAACGCGGACCGGGAACAGGATTTTTGCGATTTTCTGGAAAAATCGGTCTATGACCAGTTGGGTGGAAATAAACCCAGTCCCGAAATTTTTGTCGATGCTCAAATTGACGCGGGCAGTGCAGATATGCGATTGGTTGAAAAATTATCTGAACTGGCGCCATTTGGTCAAAGTAATCCTGAACCAACACTGGTGTTGCGTGGGGCCGTGTTGAAATATGTGACAGTTATGGGAAATGGGGCGCATGTGCGCGGCATGGTTCGTTGCAGTAATGGTAACCAGTTGCCATTTGTTGGATTCAATTTGGTTGGAACCCCGGTTGGTGATTTTTTACTGGACGATGCGAATACAAATACTACAATGATGATGTTGGGCAAATTGAAAGAAAATGACTATAATGGTCGCGTAAACGCACAATTTATACTGGAAGATATTGCAATATGATGGAAAAAACACGGGTTTTTATAGAAAAAGTACAAAATGCGAAAACAATCGCTATATCTGGGCATAAAAATTTAGATGGTGATGCACTTTGTTCTGCATTGGCGCTGAAAAGAATAATAGAATTAAATTTCGGTAAACAAGCCACGGTCATATACGATGGAAATGTTCCGCGCGATTTAGATAATGTGCCGATGCGTGCCGATGCTGTGTTTCACAAAAATATTCCAGATAACGCAAAATTTGATTTGTATATATTGGTCGATTATGGAACCAGAAAGCATTTGGGTGAAATTGAAAAATATGTGAATTCTGCCGATTTTGTGATTGAATTTGATCATCACTTTAATGACGATTTGGTTGGAAATTTATGCTTTGACAACGAAGAAAAGGCCGCCACAGCCCAGATAATTTTTGATATGGTAAAGGTGGCAAATTTCAATGTCGATAGTGATGTCGTTGATTTGTTGATGTTGGCTATAATTACTGATACGGGTCATTTCAGATTTGTTAAACACAGTGATGTATTTAAAGATTCTGCCAGGTTGGTGGACGCCGGGGCAGATGTTTCACGCCTGACAAATTTGTTGAAAAACAAAGACAAGAAAACTGTCTTGGTAGAAGCAAAAGTAGTGTCAGAAGCAGAATTTTTAATGCGTGGCCGTCTGGCAATTGCGACATTAAATCACGAAGACTATAAAAAACTGGACGGACGCGGTGAAATAGTTTTGTCTTTGTTGGGGCAAATTCGTGGTGTGCAGTATGTGGTTTTGTTAAAAGAACAAAAAGAAGGTCGCATAGGCATTTCAATTCGTTCGCGTCAAACGCCGATAAATCAGATTGCTGAATCTTTTGGTGGTGGCGGACATTTGTGTGCGGCGGGGGCTGTGGTTGAAGACAGTCTGGAAAATGTTCGTACAAAAATAATAAACGCTTTCAAGGGAATGTAGGAAATGAAAAAAATATTACTGGCTTTGTGTGTGTTGTTTGTTGAATCTGTCGCAAATGCGGCTGTGGACAAAAATTTGGTTCGTGATGCAGAAAAGTATCTGAATTCTATAACCGGATTAAATGGTGGATTTACACAGACTGCAAATGGTAAAACACAAAACGGAACTTTTTCAATGTTGCGCCCGGGTCGTGTCAGATTAGATTATAAAAACGCGCCAATACAACTTATTTCTGATGGTAAAGATTTATATTTTTATGATAAATCATTGGACCAAATTACAACTGTCCCATTGACCAGTACGCCGGCAGGTATCCTGGTTCGTAAAAATATAGATTTACAAAATGCAGATATAAATGTTTACGAAACAGCGTCTGATAAAAACACTTTTACATTAAAAATGAATCTGCGCGACCAAGAAGGCCTGGGGCACATGGATGTTGTATTTGATAAAAAGCCCGTAAAATTAAAATCTTGGTCTGTGGTTGATGCAACATCTGCGAAAACAGATGTGGTGTTTAATGATTTGAAAACAAAAACTGATTTTGGAAAAAACTATTTTCAATTATCGCGTCACAAGACTGCATCTACTAATGAAGGCGATGATTTTTATGACTAAGGTTTAAAATGCTGGGGATAAGTTGGACCGAATTTTTAGTAATTTTATTGGTCGCAATTTGTGTTGTGCCGGCAAAATATTGGCCTGATGTTGTAAAGTTTTTCGCGCGTGTATTTAAGTATATTCGCAATATCGTTTGGAAAATAACCGATTTTTCAGAAAATTTACAACAAAGAATAGATTTGGAAAAACCAATAGATGATTTGTTGGAAAATGCGACAAACGACATTTTTGGTGAACCAATAAAAAAACAAAAACGGACGCGTAAAAAATGAAAATGACACTGATGCAACATTTTGCAGAATTGCGTCGTCGTATGCTGTGGACTGCGGTGGTGTTTATCATAGCGTTCGTTTTTGGTTGGGTTATATCTGATTGGACAGAGGTGTTTTTGACCACGCCCCTGATAAATGTGTGGGATAATGCGGCGTTGTTGTACACAGAAATAACAGATGGTTTAATGATACAGTTTTCATTGGCTACATTGGTCGCACTGATTATAACTGTGCCGGTGTTGTTGTGGAATATTTGGGCATATATCGCACCGGGATTACATAAAAATGAAAAGCAATTTTTAGTACCTATATTTGTGTTGTCGCCGTTGTTGTTCGTATTGGGGGCGGCGTTTGCGTTCTATGTCTTGTTTCCGGTGGTGTTTGGATTTTTTGTTGAAATAAACGAAGCGGTATCTGTTCCAACGGTTCTGATGCCATCGATAAAGGGATATTTGGCTTTTTCAATTGGGTTGTTAAAGGTTTTTGGTTTGGTGTTTCAATTGCCATTGGTGCTGGTTGGGTTGAACAGGGCAGGTTTATTATCCAAAGAAAGCGCGATTAAAAGCCGTCGGTATGTGATAATTGGCGCGTTTGTTTTGGGTGCGATGTTGACACCGCCCGATATTATGTCCCAGATTTTGTTGGCTTTGCCAATGTTGGTTTTGTTCGAAATCAGTTTGTTATTTATGCGTGACTAGTTTGTATAAGTATTTTATTTTACACCGATTTTATGATATAATTCAGAATGTGAAGATGTGGAAAAATATATTTAAAGCGACTGTTATGTGTGCGCTGGTGTTGTGCGCATGTGATTTGCAACCAAAAATTTCGTCGATTCCTGACAGTATCGGTATGTTTATCGAAGACAGATATCCGGCGTTGTTGGCAGACCCAAATATTCAGCCTGAAATATATAATTCTGCGGTGACCGATTACGGGGTCTATGCGTCACCAGAATTGTATGGTTCTGCAAACATAGATGATTATGTTCTGTATGCCAGTGTTGATGATTATGTTTTGGTTCCTGAATCAAAAGATGAAGAAATACCAGATGCAAAAACAGAAGAATTAGTGGTTTCTGAAATTCCTGATGACTATATTGTCGTTCCGCTGTATGGTGGAAATACTGTGGTTGACGAAGTCGCAGAAAAGAAAGAAGTGCAAAAAACCGACGCTGGAATAATTGTCGTGCAAAGGGGTGATACATTATATTCTTTGGCGCGCAAAAACGGAATCAGCATGTCCGAATTGGCAGAGATAAATAATTTGCATGAACCGTATACTTTATCCATCGGACAAAAATTGACAACGCGAAGTGGTTCGGTCACTGTAAAAAAAGATGTGCCAAATGTCATATCGGTTGAAAAAGTTGCCGAAATAAAATCTGAAAAAACTGTGGTTCCAGAACCTGTTAAACCAAATGCAACAACGCGCGTTGATTTGCAAGAAATCATTGTGGCAAAGGGTGACACTTTGTATTCTCTGTCGCGTAAATATGAAATTCCAGTCAATGATTTGGCAGTTATGAATAAATTGTCCAGTCCGTTTACTTTGGCAGTTGGTCAAAAAATCAAGGTTCCAAAATTGAAAGAGGTTAAAACTGTTTCTGTGTCTGATGTGAAGCAGGTGCCAGTAAAATCAACAACTAATAAAATTACACCGGCAAAGAAAACTGTTGCACAGGCGCCAAAAACAAAAGAAATCAAATCTGTTGCGTCTGCCAAAACAACATCAAAAACTGTGCTGCAGCCTAAGGTTGCGACAAATAAAACAACAAACACAAAGAAGATATCGTCAAATCCAAAAAAACAATTGCCACAAATTGCGGCGCGGTCTGGGTCTAAATTTTCGTGGCCTGTTCGTGGACGGATTTTGTCTGCGTATGGTGCAAAAAACAATGGGTTATTTAATGATGGTATAAATATTGCTGCCGGGTTGGGAACCGCGGTAAAGGCGGCAGAAAACGGTGTTGTTGCGTATGCTGGGAATGAAGTAAAGGGTATGGGAAATTTGATTATTATTCAGCATGCCGATGGTTGGATGACAATTTATGCGCATTTGGATTCTATGTCGGTTAAACGCGGAAGTCGTGTCAATGTTGGGGGACAAATCGGACGCGTCGGCAAAACAGGCAAGGTTGACCAACCACAACTGCATTTTGAAATTCGTAAGGGTACAAAAGCATATAACCCAACAAAATATTTAAAGAATTGAAAAACGGTACGTAAATGAAAAAATTATATATATTCTTTTTATTCCTTATTCCTTTTACATCAATTGCTGATGATATGGGGGTAGTAAAACAAGCCGAACAAGTTTTTGAAGCTGCACAAATCGCATGTTCAGGGATTTCTGATGAAATAGGAAAAGTGGCAAATATTTCAAAAGCGAATACAGCAGTTACTGCTGTTGGAACGGTTGCGGCAGGTGGGGCATTGTACGCCGGAATTAAAAAATCACAAGAAGACAAAGAAATAGATGAATTGGTTGAACAAATTTGTGCGTCTGGTGGGTGTACGGCCGAAGGTGTAGAAGCTATGAGTGACGAACAATTTTTTACAAATGTTTTACAACCAATGGCACAAATTGCTGAATTGCAAAAGAAAATTGATAAATCAAAGAAATTGGGTAATTGGCGGACGGGCTTGTTGGCGGGGACAATCGGTACAAATTTAGCATCAGCAATAATGTCTGGATTGAATACAAAACAATCAGAACTTGTTCAGCATGTGTCGGCTTGTAATGCGGTCATAAAAACTGTTTCTGATACAAGTTTAGAATTAAAAAGGGCAGGCGTAAACCCAAATGAGAGTGTTGTTGTTAAACAGTTAGATAAAGTTCGTACGTGGTGTAATCAAATAAACACAAAAGATATTGAAAAAATAGAAAATCGAATGAAAGTCGTTATGGGGACTTCTATAGCAGGAACGGCTGTTGGTGTTGTTGGGACGGTAACCAGTGCCGCTGCAAACTCTGATAAATATACAAATATGGAAAACAGGATGAATTTAAGCGAAAAAGACAAGAAGAAAGGACAGGCGTTAAATACAACTGCAAATATAATGGCGGGTACAAACATAGCAACAGGAGCCGCAGAAACAGGTTTCAATATCTCGTTGATAACATTAACAAAAAAATTGATGAAATCTGCACAGCGTTGTGAAGAGGTTTTAAAATGATAAAAAAATATATATCTTTTTTTATTATGTTTTTTCCTTGTTTTTGTTTGGGTGATATGGTTGGTTATGGTGGAGATTCGCGTAGATATGTTACACAAGAAGAGAAATCTTTGTTCCCATATAATACTGTGGTCAGGATTGAAGATAACGGAAGCCCAGGTACAGGAACTTTTGTATCTGAAGATATAATTTTAACTTGTAGACATGTAGTTGATAATACCGGATCAGAAAAAATGATAGATTATTATACCTCGGATGGGAAAAAACACTCTGGTATGGTTGGACAATATTTGCAAGATAATAAAGATGAACATGATTTTGCATGGATAGTTAATCCAGATGCTTTTTCTGGGAAAGTGTTAAAAGTTGCTGCCAATACAAGGCAATCAAGTAATTTAATGGTTGTTGGTTACGATAGTTTAAAACCATTATCTAATAATGAATTGAAAATAATAAAGCAGTTATATACTGATTGGTTGCGAAAAAATGGTAGAATCACAGGAAGTAATGCTTATGAAGCGATGGCAGATATAGAAATTAGTTTGAAAAGAAATCATGCATGTTCTGTGGACAAAAAAGCAAATTGTGTAGATTGTCCTACTGATAGCTTTATGTGCATATTTGGTGATAGTCATAATATGAAAGTGCGTACTGGATGTAGAATTACAAGTATAGATTCCGAGATTCATACAAGTTGTCCTAGCGCCCCAGGGCTTTCTGGTTCGGCACTGATAGATATTGATAGCAACGAGATAGTTGGAATTTTATGTTCTGTATCAAGACCTGCTATAGGGCAAGAAAGAGATGCATCTTCAAATGGAATAAAACCGGAATATTATTATGAATCGTTAAGTGGATGGATAGAAGGCGTGAAAGGGTATAAAAATAAAAAAAGATGAAAAAAATATTTGTGTCTTTATTATTCTTTTTGTTCCTGTCACCATCTTTGGCAAAGGATGCGTGTACAAATCCGTCTGAATATACTGTGGATAAACGTTGTTATGTAACCGATCAGCAAAAGAAACAAAAACCGTATAATGCAGTAGTTATGGTATACAATAAAAATAAACGTTGCACAGGAACAATTGTTAAAAAGGACGGTAAGTTATATTTATATACAGCTAAGCATTGTGTTATCGATGATTTAAATGCTCCTGTGGATAAAATAAAATCAGAATCACAAGATGGAAAAATATTTGAAGCAAATAAAAAAGAAGTAGGGGATTTTTATGAGGAAAAGCAGGTAGTGAATGGTGTTACTATAAAACGTGGTTTTCAAAATTATTCTGGTGATTGGACCTTTTATACAATCTCAGAAAAAGAATTAAATTCGGTAAATATTAGTAATAAGCACAAATTCGGAGTTGGTCCATTCACGCTTGATTATGACGCCAGAGTGATTGGCTATGGTGCGCTTAAAATCATGAGCGACAAAGAAATACAGTCGTTTAAAGAAAAGTATATTAAATATTTAAAAGAAAAAGTGGGTGTTGAAGCAACAGGAAAAGAAAAGATGCTGGGATTTTATGAAAATGGTGTTTGGGTAGATTTTCCGCTTGTTAGTTATTTTTTGCAGTATTTAAGTAATAATGAAAATTCTTATTATAACGAATTTTTTGAAAATGGTGATGTGTTAAAAGTGTCATATTGTGAATATTCTAGTAATGGTAAAGATAAAAATTGTCAAGTATGGAAAGGAAATTCTGGTGGTGGTATATTTGATGATGAAGGTAATATAATGGGGGTTTTTACTGGAAACAAATCTATTATTGGTGGGGCAAATCATGGTGGTGCACAGGATGTGTGGTTTGATAAAGAGACTAAAAGTATTCTTTTATTAAAATAAAAAAACAACAGGCACCGGAAAGGTGCCTGTTTTTTGTAAATCAAAAATTACTGATTTAATTGACCCCACGCAGCTTTGTATCCGCCGTCACGCGTCAATACTAATTTGGCGTTGTTTAATTGGCTGGCGGTTAAACCGCGAATAATGTATGACTGTTGCAGGCGGCCAGTTTCAGATATTTTGATTTGTGGCAAATCTATATTCATCGCTTCTGTATTACAGCAAACGCTTTCGTTGCATGACCAACATTGGTAAACCTGGGCGGTGTATGTTTTGCCTGGACGCAAATCTATTAAATCTACATTCATTTTCAGACCGTCGTCTGTTTCGTCAAATTTTATATAACCCATTTCTGATGTGCCACCATTGACTGAACGGGTGAACATTTTTGCGTGGACATTATCTACATCACTGGAACCATAGTTTTGTTGAAAAACGACAGGTTCCGCCTTTTTTTGTTTTTTGTCGTGTTTTTTGTGCTGATGTTCGTATTTTGTGTGTGAACCAGTCGGACAAGATGAACTGCAGCCAGCGGTTAAAAGTGTGACACCGCAAAGCGACGCCAAGATAAGTGAAGTTTTTGTTTTCATAAAGGTCTCCTTTTTTAGTTGCCGTATTAGTATTCTATAATATTATTTGCGATATATCGTCAGGTTTGAATGCCTAAACCCCAGGAAACAATGCGTATAGAGAAGATTTTCGATAAAAACTTGCATTTAGCAAAAAAAGCATATACAATTCATGACACTGGATGCATAGCTCAGTTGGTAGAGCAACTGACTCTTAATCAGTGGGTCCAGGGTTCGAGTCCCTGTGCGTCCACCAAAATAAAAACCACCGTCAGGTGGTGTTTTTATTTTGTAGCACAGTATGGACGAGAACCCTGGTTCGACAAGCAGTAGATTTTACAAGCAAAGCGTAGTGAAATCGTTACGATTGACGCGTAGCCGGCACAAAGTGCCGTGCGAGCGAGTCCCTGTGCGTCCACCAAAAATTAAAAGTCTTTACTTCGTCAAATTTTTCAATTGTTTTGCCGTGGTATTGTTTTGTGGCTTTTCCACCAACAAAAAGCCCTTTTGCGTTAATAGTTATAAAATCTTGATTGGTTATTTTTTTATCATGTCTTACAAATACCATAAAAGTGAGAAAAATATATATTGTTGCGATGCTATAATGCCTGTGTTATAATCATCTATATATAACCAAGGAGAAAAACCATGAAAAGATATTTCTTTTTGACATCAGTTTTAGCATTGGCCGCATGTGGTGGTGGTTCTGGCGGTGGAGGTGCTGGTAATCCAGAAATGTTGCGTGCTGCGACACTAATAGGATCGGGTGCATCCGATAATAATGAAATAACTTCTATGGCGTCGGCTGTTGTTGTCAAAGACGGTTCTTCTTATAGTGACGTTGCACGTGCTGCAAAAAGCCCAGACAAGACTTCTTTTGCCGGTTATACTATTTATAAATTAAACAATGTTGATTTCAAATTGGCAGATGATGAAGATGCAACCTTTAATTTTGAAATTGATAATGCTGGGCGTATTGTTGCTGCCACTGCTAATGAACAAACCATAGAACGCGATGCAACAGAAACTGGTATTTTCAAAGGAAAGATATTCCAATTTGTAAAGGCTGGTAGCGACAAGGAGGTTTTAACCGTTATTGGCAGTGATGCAAATCCTGTGAATCAAGAAACGTTGGATGCTGCAATTAGCAAGGCTATCATAGACGGGAAGCTTTTAGAAACGGATGCGGCCAACGGTCATTGGAATTATTTAGAACAAAATTGGAAGTTCGATGCCAGTGGTAAAGATAAAAGTTTAACTTATTCTGATTTTGGATTCTTTACATCGACGAATCTTACAAAATTAGAAAATATCAGTTTTGATGCCAATGGTGTAGTTCAGGGTATTGACCATGATACAGACCATGAAGCAGTGATGGTTTTTGCTGGTGGATATGATATATTGCCAGAAACAATCAAACCTGGTGTTGGCGATAAATACGAAGGAACCGCGATAGGGGTCATAAACACATCTATCAAAGGGGATTCTGCCGCAAAAGTCGCCTATGGTCATAATTGGGGCGACAGTGGTCATACTTTCTATAATCAAAGCGAAACTGCGAAATTAGTCACACAAAATGCAGAATTAGAAATTGATGCAAATGGAAAAACGGTCATATATATGCCTTTTGGATCTGACGGAAGTGCAAAAGATGTTCGGTTGACAGGTGAAGACGCAAACGTTCAATGGTATGACGTTCGTATAGAAGATGGTAAGATGAACTTTATTACACCAAACGATAAAACAATCACAAAACGTTTTGAACATGACGGAACGAATGCCAACATTGAGGGAGCTGTGTTAACAGAAAAATATTACGGTGTGACAAAACCAGAAGAAGCAACTGGTATGGTCATTTTTGAAGAAAAGAAGAACCTTGGTGCGTATACCAATACTACGCGTGAGTTCGATTTTCAGGCTGCTTATGGTATGGAACTTAAACCTGTATCAAAGTAATGTCAGCAAGAATGTTTTTACTCCCCCGCGGTTGCGGGGGCTTTTTTTGTCTGTTTGCAAAATATTATTTTTATGATTTAATTATATTTATGAAAATAATAGATGCGCACAGCCATATAGATTATATCAGCCACGAATATCAGAATGATGTCGTTGGAACGGTCTGTTGTGCCACCTGCGAATCGGAATGGCAGAAATTGGTTGAAATGATGTCTGGTGATAAAAATATATGGGGGGCGTTTGGAATCCATCCGTGGTTCGCAGATGCTGTGGCAGATGGTTTTGAAAAAAGATTGTCATTGTTATTGCAATCAGATGATTCGTTTATGGTTGGCGAAATAGGGCTGGATAAATATAAACCGAATATGGAAAAACAAATAGAAGTGTTTGTTAAACAACTGGGTATAGCGATTCGTTTCAGACGCACGGTTTTTTTACATTGTGTTGGCGCATGGGATAAAATTTTGCATATATTAAAACAGTATAAAAAATCAGAATTGCCTATTATTGTTGCGCATGATTTTAATGGCAGTATTGAAATAATGAATAATTTAATCAAAAATTATGATATATTATTTTCAATACATAAAATCGACAAAGACCATGAAATAAACCGTATAGCGCGAATTCCGTCTGATAAAATATTGGTCGAATCAGATGGTAATAAAGATGTTTGTCTGGGTGCGATTGTCAATAAAATATCTGGGGTAAAAAACGAATCGGATATAGGTGATATAATATATAAAAATACTTTAAGGATTTTAAACAATGGACAGATTACATCGGATTAAATTATTGTTGGGTACAGACGCGGTAAACAAATTAAAAAAATCGACAGTTATGGTTGTCGGATGTGGTGCGGTCGGTTCGTTCGCAATAGAAGCGCTGGCGCGCAGTGGAATAGGGCACATTATTGTTGTTGATTTTGATGTGGTCGAAGAATCAAACATAAACAGACAATTGTTCGCGTTGGATTCTACACTGGGAAAACCAAAGGTCGATGTTGCGGCTGGCCGTATCCATGATATAAACCCGGATATTGTTGTTGATAGTTTTAACCTGTTTTTTGATTCTGATACAGATTTAGATGTAAAACCAGATTTTGTCATAGATGCAATTGACAGTGTTCAATCAAAAATCGCACTTTATAAATGGTGTTTTAATAATAATATACCATTTGTTTCCAGTATGGGCGCAGCCCGTAAAACAGACCCAATAAAAATAAAAATAGATAAAATATCAAAAACCACGGTTTGTCCGTTGGCATCTAAAATACGACATATTGTTAAAAGTGAACGATTAAAAGATTTCCCAGTTGTATATTCAACAGAAGTTGCCACACCACAAAAAGATGGCGGTCGTGAATTTGGTTCAGTTATAACTGTGACGGGCGTGTTTGGGTTGATGTTGGCAAATTTTGTGATTAAAAAACTGATTCCATAAATTTTTTCTATACGGCGGATTCTTTGGACTGTGATGTTTTTCCTATGTATTCATGCCTATATAAATATCGTATATAGTCTGATAGAATACACAGTGTTGAGATTAATCAGCAACAAAAGGAGAAACTTATGAAAAAACTTATTGCCACATCTATGGCAGTACTGATAGCCGCACCAGCGTTCGCAGGTGGTCGTGCATATGAACAACAAACTTCTAACTTTTTGGGTTGGGAAATTTTGCCATATGTCGCATTGCGTGGTGGTGCAACATACGGTAATTTGAATTACAGTTATAATGATACCAAAGAAAGCGTATCACAAAACCTGTATCAGGCCCGTGCTGCGTTGGGTTTGTCTTTGTATGAAAAGACCCGTGTCGAAATTGAAGGTTCTATATTCACCAAAGGCAACAAAACAAAATCTTTTGGTGATGAATTCAATGTCGGTGTTTCATCAAAAAATATCGAATTGATGGGTAATATTTATATGGATTTATGGAAATTCCATTATATCCAACCATTCGCAGGTTTGGGCGCTGGTTTGGCGTTCATGGAAACGCAGGCAGCAGGCAACAGCGATTCCAGCACAAACTTTTCTGCAATGGGAACATTGGGTTTAGCGATGCCATTTGGTTGCTTTGATGTTGAAGTGGCCGCGCGTTATAACTATATCGATGTTATGTCCGGAATGCATAATTTCGGGGCTGATGTTGGTATCCGTTATATGTTCTAATAAACTTTCCTCGTTTCGCTTTGAATCCCGTTTTATACGGGATTTTTTTGTTGTTGTTTTATAAAACGGCAATATGCTAGCATATTGGTGTTATGAATAAATTCCTGGTATCTTTTGTGCTGGCGTCAGTTGTTGTGGTTGCCCGTGCGGGTATAACCGTGGACGGCGCGACTGTGTATGTACAAAATTGCGACAGTGTTGTTTTTAATGTGATTAAAAATACCCCGGGAAATACATATAACATAGCCAATTCAGGTGTCGTTATAAATGATTTAGCTGATTGGCAAAATTGGGACGCAGCGAATGTCGTGTTTGGTCCAAATGTTTCGCTGTATATAAAAAATCTGGACGATAGTTATAATGGTGAACAACTGCGGCATGTGGTCAGCACAGATGTTATAAATATAGTACAAAAAGACAATTATAATTTATATAAAATTACCAGATATAGTCCGCCGTTTAGTAATGCGGTTTTTCTGAAACTGGTTCGTGAAACGGATTATGAAAAGGTCTTTGGTGCAAACGATGCGCGTGGTTCGTTTATTGAAAATATTCGTGCGTCGCATCCTGATGATAAAATGTTGCCGGCGCTGGATATGGCGACCAATCAGTCACAAATCGAATCCGCGATGAATTCGTCGTATCATTTTAACCCGATAATTTTGATGAATCCGATAAAAACTTTGAATCGTATCAGGACGATTGAAATGTTTGGTGATGAATCTGATTTTGCGGTTGGTGCGAATGGCGATTTTATTTGGTCTGATAAAACAACCAGTTACGGTGGCCATGCGTTTATAGGAAATAAATTTAATAATTTGTATTTTAAATTTACATTGAATTTTAATTCTTTTTCATATGGCGATGATTTCAATGATTTTAGCGGTATGTTTTATGGTATGGATGTGCGTGCGAAATATTATCTGGACGAATTGTGGTTTGTTGGGGTTTTTGGTTTAGGACAGACATCATTCAATGCGGAAAATGTATATGATAATGGTGATATTAAACACAACCCAAAGGGCGCGTCTGAATATGGCCGGATTAGTGTTGGTTATGATATGAAGATAGAAGATGTCGCCGTTGCGCCATTTGTTGGGGCTTTGTTTCAGAAAAATGAGGTTGTTGGATTTGATGATGCCCAAACAAATTTACATGCTGGGTTGATGGCAAAATATGGTTTTACAATAGATGGTATAAAGTATGTATACGGTGCAAAACTGGGCATTGACGATAAAACAAATTTAAACGCAGGGGCAAATATCGGATTTGTGTCCGTGGTTGATGGTGCGGGCGCAAATTTGAATTTTGATGTTTTTCAGGAAGATATCGCAACAAGTTATAAATTATCCGTCAACGCAAAGATAAATTTTTAATTTTATTGTTTTAGAATTTCACCATGCAGGCAAGATTTGTTCGCGTCCGTGATTTTTATTTTTTGTAATGGTGTGACATCGTAATCTGGTTTATCAACAATGCACTGTTGCATATATGGGGTACGGAACACCAATTTGCGTCCGGTTTTGTCGATTCCTTCATATAAACAAATCATTTCTGAACCAATACAAGATACATTAAATTCGCGTTGATTTTCGTTTAATTGTGCGTCTAGTTTTTGCAGACGAACTGATTTTATTTGTTCGCTGATTTGGTTGTCCATCAAAGCCGCCGCAGTATGTGGACGCGGGGAATATTTAAAAGAATACGAATTTATATACTTTATTTCGCGTGCAATTTGCTGTGTTTGTTCAAAATCTTCATCGCTTTCGTCAGGAAACCCAACGATGAAGTCAGAAGATATCTGAATGTCCGGACGAATAGATTTTAATTTTTTTACTATTGTTTTATATGCGTTTATATCATCTGGTCTGTTCATCTTTTTCAAAATGCGTGGGGAACCACTTTGTATCGGCATATTTAAAAAAGGCAACAATTTTGGTTCGGTTCCAAATATTTCAATCAGGTCATCTGACATTTCTGTTGGATAACTGGATGTAAAGCGTATACGGTGGATTTCGGGCAGTTTAGCCGTTTCGCGAATCAAATCGGAAAGTTTATACACTTTGCCTTTTTCATCTGTATATTTATATCCATTTACATTTTGCCCCAGGAAACATATTTCAATTGCCCCGGTTTTTGCAGCGTTTATAGTATCTGCAATAACATCGTCAAAAGGACGCGATAATTCGCGACCACGGGTGTAGGGTACTATGCAATATGTACAACAATGATTGCAACCTTCCTGGATTGGGATATATGCAACCAAAGGCGATTTTGTCATTTGTGGTAATTCGTCAAATTTTTCAAGTCCGCCCAAATCAATATTTAATAATTTTGTATCGGGGTTCTTTAAAATTTCTGGTAATTTATGATAACTTTGTGGACCCAAAACAAAATTCAATTCCGGGATTCTGCGAAATGCGTCCGCCCCCGATTCGCGTGCGACACACCCAACAATACCAAGCAGGGCGTTTTCTTTCTTTGCGCGTCTTATGCGCCCAAGGGCAGAATAAACTTTGTCGGTTGCCTTGGCACGAACGGCACAAGTGTTCAAAATGATTATATCAGCGTCAGCGACATCTTCTGTTTGTGTCAGTCCGTGTTTTTCCAGCATGGCGGCAATTCTTTGTCCGTCATACACATTCATTTGGCAACCAAAAGTTTGTATAAAAAATTTCTGCATTATCTTGTTTTTGTGTTTTGATTTAATGTCTGTATGTAATCAAAGATTGGTTCGATAAAACCAAGATTTTGTATCACATTTTGTAATCTTATTTTTTCTTTGCGCTGTTTCTTTTTGAATAAATCGTTTTTCTTTCTTAAAGTCTTTTTTGTTAAATCAACTGGTTTTTTTGTTGGTTTATAATTATAAGACAATGTGATTGTTGCACGCAGTCTGTATTTAACTCTGTTTTTCTTTTTTGCCTTTTGTGTGCCTTTTTCAACATTTGTTGATTTTAAATGGGTATTCTTTTGACTGCTTTTGTTTTTGCTTTTAATTTTTCGCGCCTTTGGTTCAAAATGTTTTTCTTTAAAATCAGCGATTTCAATAACGCCGTATTCAACACCTGTTATGCAATTATTTTTTACAATACCTATTATTTTCATTTTTTATTCCTTTTTATTATCCTAATTTTTTCTTTAATAAATCGCTTACCATTGCGGGGTTTGCCTGGCCTTTGGTTGCTTTCATGACATTACCAACAAAGAAACCAAGCAGACCAACTTTGCCAGATTTATATTGTTCAACCTGGGCCGGATTGTTTTTGATAACTTCGTCAACTGCACTTTCGATTGCGCCAGTATCAGTGATTTGTTTCATGCCGTATTTATCAGCAATTTCATGAATTGTTCCGCGTTCACCGTCCAACATTCTGATAAATATTTCTTTGGCTTGTTTACCGTTGATTTCGTTCGCGGCAATCATATCAACCAATTCAGAAATGTTTTCAGGTGTTATTATGCGTGGTGCATCGGGGTCTGAATTTTCTTTGATTTTGTTTTCAATATCAAAGTTTTCAGGGTGTGCAAACAATTCACTTATCATCCAGTTAGCAACAGGTTTTGCGCGTTCTTTTTTGCCGCATACAGCAGAATCATACCATTTTGAAATATCCACTGTTTCGGTTAAACGATTCGCGTCATATTCAGACAGCCCGTATTCGTTGATGTATCTGGCGCGTGTTGCAGCCGGTAATTCTGGCATGGTTTTACGAATGCGTTCGATTTCTTCATCTGTGATTTCCAATTCTAATAAATCAGGGTCTGGGAAATAGCGATAATCAAGTGCATCTTCTTTACTGCGCAAGACAGATGTCGTTCCTTCGCTTTGTGAATAGCGCATAGTATCCTGGGAAACTGTACCACCGTTTTCATAGATTTCGATTTGGCGGCGGGCTTCGTATTCTATTGCAGATTTAATAAATTTGAAAGATACCATGTTTTTTGTTTCTGTGCGCGTTCTGAATTCTGTTGACCCCACAGGACGCACGGACACATTCACATCGGCACGCATAGAGCCTTCTTCCATATTTGCCTTTGATACGCCAAGTGCACGCGCGATTTCACGAATTTCACGCAGGTATCTTTCGGCTTCATCTGGGGAAGTTATATACGAATTGTTTTCTGGATTTTTAGTGTCCAAAAATGTCACAATTTCCAACAAAGTCACACCAGTTCTGTTATAGTCAGCCATAGATTTTGTCGGGTGCATATCGTGTTTCAGTTTTCCTGCGTCTTGTTCCAGGTGGGCGCGTTCAATAAAAATCTTTTTTGGATTTCCGTCATCACCCAAGATTTCAATCCACCCGCGACCAACCACAGGTGGTTCTTCGGCAGGTTGTGAAATCTGATATCCCTGGGGCAGGTCAGGGTAAAAATACTGTTTGCGGGCAAATTTTGAACGATGTGAAATTTCAGCGTTTATGCCCAAACCAAATTTAATTGCCTGTTCAACGCAGTATCTGTTCAATACTGGCAACATTCCTGGCATTGCGACATCAACCATGCATGCCTGAGTGTTTGGGGCGATTGTTGGGTTATAATTTGCGGATGCGCCACTGAAAATTTTACTGTTGGATAAAACCTCTATATGAGTTTCCAATCCAATAACCAATTCCCAATCTGTTGTTTTGCCTTTTATCGTAAACATTTTTATTTTTCCTTGCTTTTTGTTTTTTTATACTATATTATGTCCCCACGGATGGCCAGATAGCTCAGTTGGTAGAGCAAGGGACTGAAAATCCCTGTGTCAGAGGTTCGATTCCTCTTCTGGCCACCATTTTTTTATCTTGTTCTTTTTTGGTCTTCATATTTTTGTTTTATAATTTCTCTGGCTAAGTTAAAAGGGTCAGGGGTCGCATACAATAAATGCGGGGTTATTGATATATATTTAACTTTGTCGCCTTCTTTATATCTTGTTATTGTTTTTAAAAGATTTGCTTTGGTCTGTTGATTAATATAAAAATCCATAATATTTTCCCAACGGTATGTGTGAGAAAAAAATGTTGGTTCTGCCCCATGATTATATTTGTGCATAGCAAAAGATTTATCAACAAAAAGATTTTGTTTGATACATTTTTTATATATTACATCTTTTAGTGATTCGTAGTCTGTTATCCCGTAGTTTAATAATTCTTGATAGACAGTGTCTATTATAAGACGACCAAGAGATTGATATGTGTGTATAGGTTTCATATTATTTCCCCATTATTTTTGTTGGACGATTGTCAATGTTGGCTGCAGTTTCGATATGTTTAGCCAGTTGCAAAACGCGCATATCGTCAAATCTGTGACCAACAACCTGCATACCCAGTGGCAATCCATTTTGTGCCAAACCACATGGTACAGATGCAGCAGGTATTCCCGCCAGATTCATCGCAACTGTGAACAAATCCAGTGCGTAATATTCCAGTGGTGTAAGGTCTGAATCCAATGGCATCGCAGTTCCGGCAGATGACGGGCAAACAATTAAATCGCATTGTTCGAATGCCGAATTAAAACTGTCTGAAATCATACGACGAACGCGTGCTGCCTGCATATAATATACTTCGTAGGATTCAGATGATAACACTGCTGTCCCAATAATCATACGGCGTTGTACTTCTTCACCAAAACCGGCAGCGCGGGTCTTTTTATAAGTGTCGATTAAATCGGTACCTTCGACGCGCAGGCCATAACGCATACCATCATAGCGCGCCAGGTTCGAAGATGCCTCTGCCGGGGCAATAATATAATATGCCGCCAACGCGTCCAGGATATTTGGAATAGACACTTCAATTATTTCTGCGCCCATAGATTTTAAATCTGCGATTCGTTTTTCAAACAGATTTTTCATATCATCTGAAATTTCAACATTATTAAATTCTTTGATAACGCCGACGCGTAATTTTTTCCCGTCGCCCAATATTGGTTGTAAATTGCCATCGCTTTCAAAATGTGCATTTGGCGAAGATGTTGAATCTTTGTCGTCGTGTCCCGCCATCGCAGATAACATCAACGCGACATCTTCGACTGTTCGTGCAATTGGGCCGGGTGTATCTAAACTTGATGCGAATGCAACACAGCCCCAACGCGAACATAAACCATAGGTTGGTTTTATACCGACCAATCCAGTCATGGCAGATGGGAAACGAATTGAACCACCAGTATCTGTTCCTGTTGCTGCGATTGCCAGACCGCCTGCGACAGAACTGGTTGAACCACCAGATGAACCACCGGCGGTCAATCTTTTTTCCATTTGCCATGGATTGACTGGCGCGCCAAAATACGAAGTTTTAGAAAAAGTTCCCATCGCGAATTCGTCCAGATTTGCTTTACCAAGCAATACTGTTCCGGCATCTATAAATTTTTGTGATACAGTTGATTCATATTCTGGGATAAAATTTTCCAGCATCTTTGACGCTGCGGTTGTACGAATGCCACGCGTTGCAAATAAATCTTTCATTGCGATTGGCATGCCGTCCAAAGCAAGTGCGGTGCCATTTGCATAACGTTCGTCAGATTTTGCAGCGTCAGCCAATGCGCGTTCGGGTGTAATTGTGATATAGCAATTTAAATCTTTGCCGTATTTTTCAATCCTGTCCAAATAGCATTTTGTTAATTCAGTCGCGCTGATTTCGCGTGATTTTAATTTTTCCAATGCTTGTTTAATCGTTAAGTCTATCATTTTGTTTCCTATTTTTGTTTTTGATACTTGTCTTTGAATAAGGTTGTGCCAATCAAATCAATTACAAATTCATCTGTACATTTCCCATCGCGTACATTATGAAAGCAATTTTCGCGGGAACATTTATAGCAATTCTTCATTTGAATATGAATATCCAGTCCGGCAGAACTGTTTTCGTTGATTTTGTTTTTCTGACCAACAGAAAAACTTTTTGTAAGTTTGTCATTAAAAAACAAACTCATATCATAAACACAAGATTTTTCAGGAATTTGTCGATAATGAGCGGCCTTTTGAAAAATTTTGTCGGTTTCTTTTTTTGTCATTGGTTCACAAATTATCTGCAAACAGTCTGTGTCGCAATAACTCCATGCAGGAGAAATGTTCCTTATAAATACATTATATGTTTTTTTCGCGTGTGGCATTTTATGTTTGCTCTTTATTCATCCATAACCTTTGGTACGGCAAAATATCCGCGTGATACCCCTGTTTTGTCTGGGTCGTTTGCCAATATTTTGTCACGCATATTTGGTTCGGTCACAATATCTTCGCGCAGTGGTAATTTATGTTCAGCCGGGCTTATCATCGGTTTTACACCAGTTGTGTCAATTTGTTGCAATTTGTCCAGCCATTCGATAACGCCGTCAATGTTCATTTTTTCTAATTTTTCGTCAGATATATCAATTCTGATTAAATCTGCGAATTTATGTAATTGTTGCTTGCTAAATGCCATTTTGAATCCTATTATTTAAACCAGAGGCAATTATACAATGATTTTATCTGATTACAAGGATTTTCCGCGCGATGGGCGCATAATTGGTATCGATTGGGGGCTGCGTCGATGCGGCGTCGCGATAAGTGATGAAAATCGTGGTTTTGTCTTTGTCCGGCCGCAACTTTATATCAAATCACAGACGGAACTGATTCAAAAGGTGTGTGGTATCATCAGCGAAGAGAAAGCTGTCGGAATTGTTATCGGTTTGCCGCTGTATTCAGACGGCTGTGAATCTGATACCACGAAAATGGTTCGTGAATTTGCGGATTCTTTGTCAAAACAAACAGATTTGCCAATCATTTTCATCGAAGAAAACCTGACCAGCAGTGCCGCCCAGGAAGAAATAGGGCGAAAAAGTATCGCCAAAATCAAATCAGAATTGGATTCTGTATCTGCAAAAATAATCCTGGAAAATGCAATCGCTATGTTAAAGCGGATTTAATCGCTTTGTGTTTCATCTGGTATTTTGCCATCACTGGATAACAGTGTCGCAAACCAACGGGTTGATGAAAATTGGGCGGTTGTGATATAGACTGCCACCAGAATTGGAACACTGAAAAACATTCCTGCCGGTCCCCAAATCATTCCCCAAAAGACCAGGTTTATCAGTATCGCCAATGTCGATATGTTTAATGTTTTTCCTGTTAATTTTGGGTCTAGTATATTCCCAAAAATTATTTCCAAACCAATTAAAGAAATGGCAGTAAATACAGGCAGGTGCCATGTGTTGCCACTGATAAGCGCATATGCAATTGGCAGTGCGCACGCCAATATTGAACCGATTGTCGGTATGTAATTCAATATAAATATTATAAACGCCCAAACTGACGCGTATTCCAGCCCGATAAAGTGCAACAATATATAGGCACATAAACCTGTTGCGGCAGAAATAAATGTTTTTGTGAATAAATATTTCTTCATGTTTTCGTCAATGCTGGTCAAGATATAACGCAATTTCTTTGATTTCAATTTTGATAAAGGCATCGCGTCAATTTTTTTGTTAAATGAACTTTGTTCGACAAACATGAATATCAGATATATCAAGACCATACCAGTAGATGTCGCCAGACCTGCCAATGATGAACCAATGTATCCGGCAATTTCTGGCAGGTTCGGTATCAAATGAATGTCGATGTCAATGCCGACTTTCTTTGAAATATAATTTGAAAATACCAACAATTTTTCCTGTAATATTGGTGTGGCATTATACAGTTCTGATAACATAGGTCTGATTTGGGTCGCAAATAAATATATTGCCCCAAACACACTGACAAATGACAGGATTATGGACAGAATTGTATAGAATTTTGTTATATAAATATTGCAATAATCTGATTTATAACATGGCATGATGCGTCTGTAATACGCGGCGATTGCATTCAGCAAATACCACAAAAATGTCGCGAACAACAATGGTATAAATATCGAACGACCAATCCACAGGCAAAATATCAGTGCGATGAAAAATATCAGATTATGCATATTTATTCCTTTGGTTATGATAACAGCAGTACTGAAATGATAAACGCTATGTTTATCCCAATACTGGTCAACGCGTATCCGTTATTTATGTTTTTGATAAAATCTGATTTGTGTTTTTTATACCACAATGCGTAAAGCACCAAAAGCGCGGCTGTCAATATCAGTGTTGGAATACCCGCGATAACCGCCCGCGTAAATGTTAAAAACAAAAACACAAACAAGATATTCGAAAAACTGGATAAAACCCAATTATTAAATCTGTTATATAATTTCGATTTGATAACCAAATTTGATTTTTTGTTTTTTTCTTCTATTAAATATCCTGGTACCCATGTCAGCAAAAATGCAAAAGGCATTGACAGAATAACACGCCATGGCGAAATTCCGATGGTTGTAGCGCGTTTGTATTTCGCGTAAAGACCAGATATCGCGACACCCAGGACATACAAAGAAATTAAACTGATGATAAATGCGATTATACCAAATAAAATTGGGCTGGATAAATACATTATCATCATTTTATGCTGAAATACAGGACCGTATATTCCAAATACTGCCAGTGCGATAATAGATGATATAATTGAAATGATAGCAGAACCATTTGTTATCGCGATAAAATCATTTTGTGGCATTTTATCGTGCGGTAATTTCTTTATCATATAATATGCAGAATATACAAAAGACAAAAATAATATGAAATACAAAGGCGTCAATGTTTCAAAATGTAAAAGCGATACAACAAAAAAATAAACTAGCGTCAGTCCAGTCAGAAGACAAAAAAACATTAAAGCAAACACAGCCGGTTTGTTTAACAGCCATTGTTTTAATTGTGGTGTATTTTTCATTTTTTATCCTTTTGGTTTTGTCTGTTTCTATTGTATCACAATTTTGCCATTATCCAAAGTGGTTGTTTGGGAAGTTTTTATTTTATTTGCAAATGTGTTTTGGTGCGAAATGAATAAAAACGCAGTGTCTGGCAGGTTGTTTATAGTGTCAATAATTTGCTGTTGTGTATCAGCATCTGCCCCAGAATCTGGTTCGTCCAGAATCGCCAATTTTGGTTTGGTTAAAATTAAACGCAATAACATTAAACGTTTCCTTTCGCCGCCTGAAAAACCAACATTTACATATCGATTTAACCATTCTTTTGGAATGTTCAATTGTTCACGTGCATTTTCCAGTTTTTCCAAAAATTCACCCATGGATAAATCTTTGCCAGTGTTGAAATGTGTGTGTGCAATCATTGAATGTTTAAGGAAACTGAGAACCGTAAGCCCCGGAATTTCTGGAACATTTTGTGCGCCCAGAAATATCCCCATCAGTGCGCGCGTTGTCGCGTTTTCATGCGTTATGTCAACGCCATCAAATATAATTTGTCCGTGGGTGACATTATAATTTGAATCGCCTGCAATTGTGTTTACCAGTGTTGATTTCCCAGAACCATTATGTCCTGCCAGTCTGTGTCGTGTACCGTCAGATATGATTATATTTATATCTGTCAGTAATGGTTTGTTGTTCATTTCAACACAAAGATTTTTTATTTCTAACATTGTCTATTCTTTTTTTAGTGCCATTTGTATCAGTTGTTTTGATTCGACCAGAAATTCCATTGGTAATCTGGAAATTATAGGGGCAGCATCTGCACCAACCAACAGTGCAATTGCTTCGTCTTCGTCTATACCACTTTGCATCAAGAATCGCAAAGATTTTTCGTCAATTGCGCCTGTTGTCGCTTCGTGTGATTGTTCGTTTTTTGCATTCGTATGAATAACTGTTGGAATTGTGTTTGCGATTGCGTTATTGCCAATCAGGCGACTGTCGCATTTACAAGAATTTTTCCCATGTTCACCGGAAAACGAAACCAGACTGCGAAATGTTTGACGCGAATAATCAGATGCCACGCCATAGGAAACTATGTTCGATTTAGTGTTGTTGCCAATGTGAATCATTTTTGTTCCGGTATCTGCCTGTTGTGTTCCGCGCGTAATGGAAAGTGAATAAAAATCACTGTGCGAATTGTCGCCCTGTAAAATTGTTGATGGGTATTTCCATGTCATCGCAGAACCAATTTCAACCTGGGTCCAATCAAGTGACGCATTTTTGAAACATTTTCCGCGTTTTGTCACAAAATTTAATATGCCATTTTTGGAATTGTCAGAATCGCTGTATACGGCAGAATCCCCCGCATACCAGTTCTGTACGGTTGAATATTTTACCGTGGCATTATCAAAAACAATTATTTCTACGATACCGCTGTGCAGTTGGTGGTTGGGGCGTCGCGGGGCGCTGCAGCCTTCCATATAAGACAACGAAGAACCAGATTCTGCGATAATTAAAGTGCGTTCGAATTGACCGATTTTTGCGGTTTCAATTCTGAAATAACTGGCCAAATCTATGGGGCATTTTGTATTTTTGGGAATATAAACAAATGTTCCGTCTGAAAATACTGCGGCGTTCAAGGCTGCAAAGAAATTGTCGTCATTTGGGACGACGGTTCCCAGATATTTTTTTACCAAATCTGGATATTGAATAACCGCTTCGGAAAACGGTAAAAATATTATCCCCAGTTTATTTAATTCGTCGCTGTATGATGTGTGTACTGATTGACTGTCAATGACAGTATCGGTTGCCATGCCCATCAGTGCGCGCTGTTCGGATTCTGGCAGTCCCATTTTTTCGTATGTTTTTTTCAGGTCAGAATTGTCAATCTTTTGTTGTTTGTTGTAATAGTTTAAAGAATCATAATCTATTGGCGCATAGTCGATTTCTGCCCAGTGAGGTTCAGTCATTTTCTGCCATTTTTCAAACGCGCTAAGTCGCCATTGCAACAGCCATTCTGGTTCGTTGCGTTGTTTCGATATGTTTTGTACAAGTTCTTTGTTTAATATTTTCATTTGTCTGTGGCTGCCAATGCCTGGGCCTGGGCAAAAAATGTCAAAGATTGTCCCAGCAGTCCGTCTGTAAATGTTGTTGATAATATTCCATCTGTGTCAGTGGTTGCCATGTGCTGTAAAAACATGTTTGCGCGATTTAGGTAATGTCCAACATTGTGGGCTATATTCGAATCCAGTTTTATCGCGCGACGCAATTTTTCCAAAACGAAAGGATTTTTTGCGTATTCGTCCATTATCCCGCCCAATGCACGCCACAGCGGATGTTCAGATGTCTGGCGCGGCATAACATCCATTGTCGCCATGATTGGGATAAGGTCTTGCAACAGGTCTTGATATATTATTTCTGCTTTGTCTGTCGTTTCGTTTACTGAAAATTTGTTTTTTATTACATTTTGCATCTTTACCATCAAATTGTATTGAAAAGTAAGCGTTTTGTTCATTTGTTTTATGTTTTTGTTTGTTATAATCGCAAACAATACAGAACAGACGCATAATGCAGTACAAAGTATCATCAAAATCAGCATGGTTGTATTTGTCATTTTTTACCCCAAATTAAAGTTTTCTGACAGTAAGTATAACATGTTTTTTTCCGATTCGCGTGATTTTTTATGCGAATTTATTTTTTTTGTTAAATTTGTGTTTTTAGGTCTTGCACAGATTCGGTCAAATTGTTATAATTATACATAATAAATAAAGGAAAGGATAAAAATGTTCCACAAATTATGCGTGTTTATGGCGGTTGCAGGCCTGGTTGGCGTTGCTGGGGCTGCACAAAGAATTCCACAGATTACAACTTCTGAGGTTTTTTATGATTCTGGCGAAGAAGAATATACAGAAGAAATCGAATCCCCAGAATACGAATACGAAGAAAACACAGTTGTACAACAGGATGTTCCTGTGTGGCCATTGGCGGGGACTGACGCTGATGTTGAAATCGCGTGCGGCGAATTAGGCTGCAAGAAAAACGATGCGATGGTTGTTGCAAAAACTGGTAATGGGTTGCGTATTGAAAATAATATTATCACAAATGGCACGGGTTGGAGTGGTGGTCCAAACATTTCTAATGGCATTCAGATTCCTGCTGGTTTTGATTATGAATGTGCAAATAACGCGGAAATGCCACTGATGCGCCGTGAAATGATGGAAGATGATGGTGGCAGTGTTCTGGCTATGTCGCGCAGTGGTCGTAAAAATTGTAATCAGGGCGCAGATGATTATGCCATGTTCGCGCAAAAGGCTGGGTTCAGTGCCGAAGCGTCATGCAATAAATCTGATGCCGCGGATACAGAGGTTGCAGTAAACGAATACACTGATGAAGAAGCCGGGGCAAAGGTTCAAGACCAGGTTCGTTCGTGGGTTGTTGCAAACGGTCAAACTTTGCGTCAGGTTTTGCAGTCTTGGTGTGACAAAGAAGGTTGGGATTTAGTGTGGACAACTTCGCGTGAATATCCAATAGAGGCCAGCGCGGTATTCAAGGGACGCTTTGTTGATGTGGCGTCGGCATTGGTGCGCAATTTTGGACGCGCAACACCTGTCCCGTATGCAAAGTTTTACAAGGGAAATCGTGTTTTGGTTGTTTCAACCACAGAAGAATAATTTAATTTTTTTAAGGACGAGGGAACAAATATGAAAATTCGTTTTAATATCTGTTTAATAGGCTTGATTGTTGCACTGACTGGGTGCACATTGAAAGAATCAGCCAAGGTGTCTGCAACGGTTGATAAAAACTTTGTCAATGCATACGAAGCATTCGAAATGGCAAAGAATCCACCGGCCAAGGTCACCAGCAGTGACACTGTTTCCATGTCCGAAGGTGTTTGGTTGGGAAACAAATCCACTTTGTTGGAACACAAAAATAATTTGCCATCAAAATTCGAAACCGATACGGGGGTGACTATTTTGTTAAACGAACCAGTCACTTTGCAGGTGTTGGCGAACGATATAAATTCAATAACTGGTATCCCTGTGAAAATCGACAGCCAGGTCGATGCTGAAAAATTAAGAAAGACAGTTGATGTTGCATATACTGGTAAATTGTCGGGATTGCTGTCACAAATTGCGACAGATTTGGATTTGTTGTGGTATTATGACAAAGATTCAATTGTTTTCTATGAAACAGAAACGCGTACTTATACATTATATGCGCTGGGGACAGATGTGTCGTATCAGTCGTCTGTGCAAACTGATTCAGGAAACCAGGTTTCGTTGGAATCTACACTGAAAGAATGGGACGAAGTCGAAGCAACCATAAATTCTATTATAAATAATTCTAAGAATGCTCAATTTACAGTGTCACGCAGTTTGGGGACAATTACTGTGACTGCGTCGCCATCTGTACTGAATCGTGTTGGCGAATATATCACAAAACAAAACAAAAGATTGTCACAATTGGTGACGATAGATGTGAAGGTATTACAGGTGTCTTTGTCAAACGAATCGGCGTTCGGGTTGAATCTGGCGGCAGCGATAAATTCTGCGTCTGGGTTGAACATTGTTGCAAACCCAAAGAACAATTTGGCATCGACAGAGGCTTCGTCAATGAATATCGCAGTGTTGTCTAACAAGGTAGCCGAAGCGGCAACAGGGATTGCCGGCACATATACCGAAGACCAAATTCGTAACGGGTCTATGTCGCGTCTGGCGGGGTCCAATGCGCTGATAGAGGCATTGGCAAAGCAGGGCAAGGTATCGTTGGTCACAAATGTTGGCGTCACGACGCGTAATAATCGTGTCGCACCTGTGACAAACACAAAATCAACAGGTTACATCAAACGATTCGAATCGCGTACATTTACAACTGTTGAATCCAGTACGGTTGACCAAGACGATTTGGAAACAGGTTTTTCAATGCAATTATTGCCAAATGTTTTGGAAAACGGGAAAATATTGCTGTTGTTCAAAATGTCTGTGCGCGAATTGTTGAAAATGTCAACACAAACAATTGGTGCAGTCACACTGCAATTGCCAGAGGTTGAAGAACGTTCATTCATGCAGGAAGTCATCATGGAATCTGGTCAAATGTTAGTTGTGTCTGGGTTTGAAAAACAAAAGAATGATGATACCAGATATGGCCTTGGCGACGCAGACTTTATGGCATTGTCTGGTTCGCGCGAAACCGCCGCATCGCGTGAAGTTTTGGTTGTTATCTTGACACCGCAAGTTTTGGTCAGCCCGATGGACGCAGAACGCAGTATTCAACAGCATTGGGGCGCCCCACTGAACTAAAATTAAATATAATTATTTATCTGCTGGTTGTCAGTTCGCTCATGTAGGTCAACTACACTACGCTTACTGACAACTTCGCATCTAAACAATTCTATTTAATTTGTTTTATGAAATATGCCACCAGATTGGGTGGTGTTTGTTTAAAAATTTTTTTTCTTTCATTATTTTTATATGTTTGATAAAATGTCTATGTCGGCAAGAGTTTTGTCGATGGGACTCAAAACCCAGAACAAATAGGCGTTCTGAAAGACCAGAGCGAAAAGTTCTCCAACCTAGGTTGGAGGGTTGCGATATACATAAATAAGCACGCAATTTCCTATTTGAATTGTTTTGAGCCTCCAACCGCCTGAATTTTTCCGGTGGTTTTTTGATAATTTGAAATAGGGGAAGAAATGAAAAAAATCTTGATGTTTTTATTTGCGATGTTTATATGTGCCGGCGCAATTGCACACACGATAAATTGGTATGCGAACGGACAGGTTGTATCAACAACCAGTTGTCAATCTGGTGACAATATAACTCCGCCAACCGCCCCAGCAAAAACAGGCTATCATTTTGTCAGATGGGAATCAGGCTACACCAAACTGGAATACATTGAAAGTACAGGTACACAGTATATCGATACGGGCGTCATATTGGATAAACTGGCAAGCGAAGTGTTTATAAATTTTAAAAAAACAAACGGTGCAAATGATGTGTCATTAATGGGGTGTCAAGATACTAGTGCTAGTTATAATTTGCGTCAAACTTATTATTATTATGGCTCTGGCGTATTAAGCTTTTATAATTCAACATCTAGCAGTTATTCAAATCTGGGGGAGGTTGCTAATAACGTCAAACACACAATCCATACAATAGTTGATAATAATAACAATGTTACGCTAAATATAGATGGTGTTACAAAAACCTTTACTCAACAAAGTGGTATTAGTGATAATCGACTGAAATTATATTTGTTTGCGAATAATAGTAATGTTTCCGCAATTCAAAAAGTTTCTGCACAGATGTATAGTGTTTGGATAAGAAATTCGTCTGGTACATTGGTATTTAATGGTATTCCGGCGCGCCGTCAGTTCGACAATGTCGTTGGTATGTATGACACTGTATCTGGTCAGTTCTTCACGAACGCCGGTACAGGTACATTTGTTGCGGGACCAGAGATTGGCGATTTACAATGAAAAAAATTTATGTGTTTTTATCGGCGGTAATTATAACGCAATCTGTGTTTGCAGATATGATGTGTGATACAGATGTTCCTGATTATTATGCGGTGTATGAACCAAATTCTTATACTTGCGCAAGTGGACAATTTTTACCTGCGAATGCTGTCACTTGTGTCGCGTGTCCGACCGGCGGAACGTGCCCCGGCGGAACATTTGATTTTAATCCAGATAATTTTCAGGGGGTAATTTTCGATTCTTTTTCGGACGCCACCATGAATAATTCGTGTGCCGCTAATTTTCCGATGGGTTTGGTTGCTGTTTATGAACCGAATACCATAACGATAAATTGGGACCATGCAGACCAATCTGATATTGACGCAAACGACGCGGGCAGTGTGACATACGGTGGTGATATCCGCACACCACGGAAAGCGCAACACATAAACGGGAAAATATTTGTCGGTTGGACTTTTAATAATCCGTCTGGTGACTAAAAAACACCGCCCGATTGGGCGGTTTGTTTTTTTAGAAAACCTAATTATGCAATTTTGGCAACTTCGCATCTAAACAATTCTATTTAATTTTATGATTTGGAATAATTATTCATCTGTGTTTTTATTGTATAATTCCCATAAATGTGATACAATATCGTGGTGAAGAAGGGGATAAAAATTGTAAAAACTTTGGGACTTTGTACGTATAGATGCGTGGTTGTTTTTTATTGGACAACAACGGTGTTTTTCGTAACGGTTTTAATTCCGTTCACATCTTTTGCCGAAGTTTTAGATTTAAACACTGCATTACAAAACACATATCGCGCATGTGTTGATATAGATGAAAATTTACATGATATAAAGGTTTTGGCGGGAATAAATACTGCGGTGACAGCGGTTGGAACCGGATTGGGTATTGGCGCAACAGCAACAGGGATTGCAAAAGCAAACACAGACAGCAAAATTGAAGAATTGGAACAAGAATTGGAAAGGTTGTCTAATGAATACGAAGGACCAGAAGCAACAGCAGAAGACAAAGTCGCATTTTTGAAAGAATGCGATGAGTATGAAACTGCGCATGCAAAGGATATAACAGAAGAAATAAAAGAGTTGGATAAGAAATCGAAAAGACAGGGTAATTGGCGCACAGGATTATTGGCGGGAAATACAGCGACTAATGTTGCGGGTGCGATTATCGCCAGTCGCACAATCAACAAAGACGATATTCAGGGTCAGGTTGATGCATGTATATCTGCGACCAAAGATTTAAATAATGCGATATTATCCGCCAAATTGGCTGGCACAGATGTCAGTGAAGCGCAAGAAATATATAAAGCATGTCGTGAATATGAATATGTAGATATCAGCCCAATAAACAAACGTGGACGTGGTGCGATGATATCGTCATCTGTTGGTGCAGGATTGGGTGGTGTTGGAACGATAACAAGTAGCATCGCAAACAGTGATAAAGTCAGAAACGACAATACGGATTCAGGAAAAAAGAAAGAAAAAAATTTAAATATTGCGTCAAATGTTATGGCGGGCGCCACAACGACAGCGTCTGCGGCGGCGACAGTGTTTAATGCAACGCAAATTGCAGCGATAAAGAAAGTTGCCAAAGTATCATCAGGTTGTACGGGGGTATTGAAATGATAAAGAAAATATTCTGTGCAATTTCGATGTGTTTGATGACGATAAATTCGTATGCGAATATACATATTCCAGCTAATGTAGCATTAAGTGTATTACGGCAATATTTTCCAGACAAGACCGTTCGGGAAAAGGTGATAAGTGTGTATAATATGGAATTAAACAATAACAATCCAAAAAATACGGTTAGTGCGGAATCGATAGCTAAGATATGTGATGCCGCAGGATGGGACAGAACAAAAGACAAAGCCAAACGGGCAGAATTCAGACGCGCATTAGTAAGCGCCGCTGATGATAATTATACATATTATGAAGTTTGTGGTAAAGACAAGGGCAAAATCGGTAAAGACAATGAGCGTTGCATAGAATTTGTGTTTTATGATATAGAAGTTCAATTTGCTCAGGCAAAAAATTTGGCACAAGAGTATGCCAGAGAAAAATATAATGATGAAATAGTTTGTTCGTCTGATATTCGCGAAGGGGTTAAGGACGATTACATAAAATGTACATCGAAATTGAAACCAATTTATTACGAATTTAAGTTTGATGACGCAAAAGAATCTAATGCTAATGCAAATCAATATACACAAAGAGATTTTGGTCGTGGGCTTTGTTTAATTTATGGTGGGAAATCAGAAGCGGTGGCTGCTAAACCAATAGCAGGCGTTTTAGATAATCGAAGTGTCAGAAAATATATTTATGATGGTTATGGTTTTGATTTTGAATGCCAACATAACGATTGTGGTTTGTTAAATGAAAAGTTATCAAAATGGGGTTATGGTTCTGTAAAAAAAGGTGGCGTTTGTGTCGTTTCTTACGATAAAGAACATAAGCCAGCACTGTCAAATGATTATTATACGAAATTTGACGGTAAGAAATTCGATGTATATTATAAAGGTAATGTTATAAAATCTTGGCCTGCTGTGTCTGGTCGTGGAAAATCACCAAGGGATTCAAGGCCAACTGTGTGCCAATTACCTGAATATCAAGCATGTGAACATATTGGCCCAACACCAAGTGGTGTATATTATATCTATCAAAACGAAATTCAATATATGGATAATATAACAGTTGGTAATTTCAATAATAATTCTCTTCTTGCAGATAAAGAAGGAGGGGCGTGGGGAAAGTTTCGTGTTCCTTTGCGCCCAGACACAAATACAGATTTGTTTGGACGTAAACCAGATATGTATATCCATGGGGGAAGTTATGCGGGTTCTGCGGGATGCATAGATTTAACATCAAACATAGATAATTTTATAAAATGGTTTGAGGTTCAAACAGATTTTTCGTCGTTAAAGGTAATAGTTGATTATGGCCCTGTTTCTGAACTTTGTACAGATTGTGAAGAAAGTCAGTGTATGCCATGCAAATGTAAAGAAGAGATAAATAAAGATACAGAAGAAACAAATTGTGATTATATTTAAAAAGTGGACAAATGAAATACAATAAAAAATAATTGGAAAAATCTAAAAACGCATATCAAAACCGCCCGATTGGGCGGTTTGTTTTTTTAGAAAACCTAATTATGCAATTTTGGCAACTTTCTTTGCCAGACGAGAAACCTTGCGCGATGCAGTTTTCTTTGGCATTGTTTTGCCTGCTGCCTTCATGATTTTGCTTTCTGCGGCACGTGTTGCAGCAACTGCGGCGGCTTTATCGCCAGATTCAATTGCTTTCAATGCCTTTTTGGTTTCTGTTTTAACAGCACTGCGACGGGCAGTGTTGATTGCATTCTTTTTTTCTGTTACCAGAATTCTTTTTTTACATGATTTATGGTTTGCCACTTTATTTTCCTTTTATTTTATATGGTTTTATGCTATTTTAAAGAAAACAAACACAAAATCAAGGGAAAATAACAATGTTGCACATTTTTTCAATAATAATGATTTCTTTTGCCATAGTAATATCTTATCTGTTGGGGTCGATTCCGTTCGGTTTACTGGTGGCCAAGGTTTTTAACAAAGGCGATATTCGCAAGGTTGGCTCTGGCAATATCGGCGCCACAAATGTTATGCGTGTCGGGGGATTGCGATTGGCAGGATTGACATGGATTCTGGATATGACAAAGGCGATAATCGCTGTGTTTATCGGTCGTTATGTCGGGGGGATTTCTTTTGGTGCGTGGTGCGGTTTTATCGCGATTGTTGGGCATTGTTTCCCGATTTGGTTGAAATTTCGTGGGGGCAAGGGCATTTCGTCCCTGTTCGGCGTTTTGTTGGCCATAAATCCGATTTTGTTTGTAATTGAAGGAATCGAATGGTTGATTGTTGCGCTGGGAACGGGGTATTCGTCGGCCGGGGCGATTGTGGTGTTCTGTTTAATGCCGTTTTTTGGTTTTTTGGTCAGTATCGGAACAGGTTGGGCATTTGTGGCCATTGCGATATTGTGTTTGATGCGGCATCGCGAAAATATCAAACGGCTGTGTCGTGGCGAAGAATCGACCGTCAAATGGAAATGGAAAAAATAATACAGAGATTCTGTTTGTATTTTAGTCGATTTTGTGGTATAATGTGGGGCATAAAGAGGGATTTATTATGAAACATATTTTTGCTTTGGCAATATTTTCTTTGTTTATCGTTGATGCGTTTGCTGCACAGAGTGCGCGTCCGGCAATGTCGAACAAGATTATGTCTGCGCCACGTTATACTGCGTCCGTAAACCAGTTGAATGCTGTTGGGGTTGCAAATGGCACGATAAAGGTCGAAGAAAAAACCAAAGACGAAGAATTGACAACTGTCGAAGAAAAAATAGATATGCGGACCGCCGAACGTGATGCATGCATAAACAATAATATTGGTATTGGTAATACCTTTGTTTGGGCGTCACGTTACAGTGATACTTCCAATTATGCCAACATGGTCGAAGATACGAAAAACCCAGAAAACAATGTTTGTTTCGTTCGTGTAGAACTGAAATCTGATAACGAATCGCGTGTCGCAGTATCTGATGTGCCTGCGAAATATTTTACATGGGGCGAAGCAATCGAATGTGGGTCATGGGTCGATGAAAATGAAATGGAAAAACGCATTTTGGACGCCAAAAAAGGTGCCCGTATTGGTGGTATAGTGGCCAGTACAGTCGGTGGCGCAGGATTGGGTGTTGGCGCGATGGAGTGGTTTGGAAATGATCTGATTGGTGGCAAAGTTCAGGGACAAAAGAATCTGGAAGGTCAGGAACTTTATCGGTCTGTGTTGCTGACATATAAAGAAAAAGGCGATTCGCGATATAACCAAATCGTAGATGCTTTGAAAACGATGAGAGATGCATGTGATGCCGGGACAACATCTGGTCAAGATTGTAAAGATTATAAATCGCTTTTGTCCAGTATTGGTGAATAATAAAATATAACAACTTTTTACTTAAAAAAGATTGTGGTTTCATCTACAATCTTTTTTATTATGATGGATATGTTAAATAAACTTTTGATTTTAAGAACCCCAAAAATAGGGCCGGCAAAGTATAAAGAACTGGTCGATAAATATGGGAACGATGAAAATATATTGGCGCATTTGGCACCATCACAGGATTTTATAGATTCTGTCAGACGCGAAATGGACACCGCCTATGATTTGGGCATTGAATACATAGCCGATACCGATTCGCGATATCCGGTTGGTTTGTTAAATGTAAAAAATCACCCGATTGTTATAACTGCACGTGGGAACATATCAACATTGGGAAAAAAATCAGTTTCTGTTGTTGGGACACGGCATTCGACGGTGGCGGGTATGAATTTCGTTTCTGATATTGCGTGTGCGTTTGCAGAACATGGGTTCGCAGTTGCGTCTGGTATGGCGATGGGGTGTGATACTGCGGCACACAGTGGGGCGTTGCGTGCGAACGGAAACGCCCAGACAATCGCAGTGTTGGCGGGCGGTGTCGATTATATATGGCCATTGGAAAACGAATCGCTGTATTATGAAATACTGGAACGCGGTGTGGTGATAAGTGAAATGCCCGTTGGTATGATGCCAACAGCATCGAATTTTGTACAAAGAAATCATTGGGTTGCGGCGTTGTCTGATGTTTTAATTGTTGGCGAAGCAGATGAAAAATCTGGCAGTATGACCACCGCCCGATTCGCAATAGATTATGGAAAAAGGCTGTTTGCTGTGCCTGGACACCCCAGTGACGCGCGCAGTGCAGGGCCGAATTCGCTGATAAAGAAAGGCGTGGCAACAATGTGCACATCTGTAAAAGATTTCTTTGGTGATATAACAGAAGAAAAAAGTAAAAAAAATAAAAATAATGAAAATGACCTTTTGGATAAAATAGGAATGATTCCTGTGTCAGAATCTGTATTGGCAAATCTTGTCAAAAAAAGTGTTTCGGAAATCAAGTCTGAATTAGTAGTTCTGGAATTACAAGGTTTGATAAGAAAACAAGACGGTGGATATGTTTTAAACTGAGTAAAAAAATGTCTATACAGTGTATATACAAAGTGCGAAAAACCAATAAAAAAACGAATCGTTGTCAAAACAGAAATGTTGAAAAATTGTTTAACATTTGATTGCAAACAGAAATAAATTTTATAAATTGTTTAACATCAAAAACGATTGCTGAAAGTCAATCAACAAAGCGAGAGAAAAAAGAGAATGGTGGCATATAAGGCGTTTATGTGCGGGGTGGTTTTATAACCATAAATATGATTGCCAACTCTTTTTAACAAAGGAAAGGAGCAAACAGTATGCAACAAGCAGTAGCGATGAACAAAAATGTAAATGTGGAATCGGTTATGGGGGCGTTTGCGGCCAAAATAGATTCTGCCGGATTTACAGCATGGATTGCACCGTTGCAGGCAGATATATGTGAAAACTGTTTGAACCTGATTGCGCAAAACCAATTCACCGCCGACTATGTCAAAAGGGAATACGGAAACACCCTGGCAAATATAGCGGCGGATTTTTGTTTGGATTTGAATATTTCTGTGCGCGCAAATAATAATGTTGCATCAACCGCGAATGATAATGTTGTTTGCGAATATAAACCTGCGACAAAAACAATACAAAATAAAAACGGTTTCGATAAATTTATTACATGTGATGAAAATATGTTTGCAGTTGCGGCCTGTAAAAAGGTTGCAGGGGCGGACGCATCTTTTTCGCAATTGTTTATATATGGCGCCAGTGGTTGTGGAAAAACTATGTTGTTGGATTGCATTTGTAATTCCACAAATAAAAACGTGGTCAGAATGTCTGGTGGGCAATTTGTTGCAGATTTTGCGCGTGCGTTGCGTGACAGAACTATATTCGCATTCAAAGATTTTTGTCGCAATTGCGATATGTTTGTGATGGACGATATTTGTGCGCTGGCTGGGAAACGCGCAACCAGTGAAGAATTTCTACAGTTGTTGATGGATTTACATACTGCCGGTAAAAGTATTGTTTTAACTGCGAATTGTGCGCCAAATGCGTTGAACGGTTTTGACAGACGCATTCAATCTTTGTTCGCGTCTGGTTTGGCGGTTGATGTCATGGGGCCAAATGCGTTTGTTCGTCGCAATATGTTGTTGCGCGCCGGGGTTGATTCTGTTGTTGCAGATGAAATTTCAAAACAAATTGCAGCAGACGGTCATATGGTAAATGGTGTTATCAACAAAATAAAAACATACAGCGAATTGATGGGTGAACGCGTCAATATGGAAGTTGCGTCAAAATTATTGTCTGATGTATTGAATAAAACAAAAACACCGTTGGCGATGGTTAAAAAGATGTGCGAAAAGATGGCGGTTTCGTTTGATGAAATTTGCGGAAATTCGCGCGCCCGCCGTTTGGTTCGTGCGCGTCAGGTTATGATGGCTGCGTTAAAGGCATCTACAAATTTATCTTTGTCAGAAATTGGAAATATTTGTGGTGGACGTGACCATGCAACAGTTGTTTATGCGTTGACCCAAATTGAAAAACAAAAGGCCACAGATTTGATATTAAATGCAGAAATTGAAGACATGGTAAAAATCTGCAAATAAACAGTTTTGTTCGCAAGGACAAAAGAAGGGAGAAAAAACACCGGTAATCGCCGGTGTTTTTTTTTGCAAATATTTTTAAATTATGGTATAATGGAACGGTAAAGAAAGGAAGAAAAGCCGTGAAAACCGCAGAAACCTACACACACACACACACACACACACGGGTAGTTTTGCCGTGCCTGTTTTTATTAACATTTAACTTTTGTGCTTATGCAGAATCCAATGATTTAAATTTTGCCGTTCAAAATGCCAGAACAGCATGTGCTGGTATAAGTGATAGTATGGCTGATTTGAAAAAAATGGCGGGAATAAATACCGCAGTAACAGCCGTTGGTACCGTTGCCGGTGGTGTTGCACTGGGGACAGGTATTGCGAAGGCAAGTGTAGATAAAGAACAACAGGATTTGGAAGCAAAAGTTGTGAAATTGATTGCAGAGAAATCTAATGTGCCTGTTCAACAGTTAGAAATTGCAAATGAACAGGAATTTTATTCTGCTATACACAGTGCGGCATACAGTGCCGATTCGGTTATTTCTGCAGATGTTAAAAAAATCAATGAATTAGAACAAAAATCAAAAACACTTGGTAATATCAGAACAGGGACTTTGGCGACATCAACTGTCACTAATATTGCAGGAACAGCGATAGCAGCCTCTAATAAAGTCGATGATGATTTAGAAAACAAGATAAATAGATGTATTGTTGCAATAAAAAATTTATCAAATGTTAAACTGGCTGCAAAGGTAGAAAATACCGCAACGGATTATGATTTAGCAAAGGCAGATGAAATCATAAGTGCATGTCGTGATTATGAATATATTGATATAAAACCAATAAATAAACGTGCAAATGGGGCTACAATTGCTTCTGGTATAGGTATCGGAACAGGTGTTGTTGGAACAATAACAAGTAGCCTTGCTAATACAGATAAAACACGTAAAGGTGATGAACAGAAAGAAAAAAATTTAAATGCAACCGCAAATGTTATGGCGGGTGCATCAACTGCGACATCTGCAACAGCAACAATATTTAATGCGACACAAATATCTGCAATCAAGAAGGTTGTCAAAGTCGCAGAAGCATGTGAGGAGGCACTTAGATAATGAAAAAAATATTTTTAATTTTATCCTGTTTTATGGCGGTGCCAGTGTTTGCAGGGTTTATAACCGAAACTACACAATTGCAATGGAATTCAAAAATTATTGAAACAGCTTTAAACAATGCTGGTTTTTCTAGTTCTATTAATACGTACCATGAGGTTGTGACTACAAGAAATAGAATTCTAAGAGATTTATTGGAACGCAAAACGTTTTCTGTGATTGATGCAATAAGTGTATGTAAAACACAATGTAATAAATCTGATTTTTTAAGAAACGGTCGTGGTAAAAGCGGTAAAAAATGTCCTGAGTTATGTGAAACTTTTGCTAATAATATAATTAAAGTAAACAAGGAACAATATACGTCTATACCAGGTGTAAGTGCGACAAGTAATGAATTTTCAGATCTGCAAGGAAAAGCAGTGGATCTTTGTCGTAAATTGATGTCCGATGCGACAAAAAATGGTATTTTGTATCCAGTATTATGTGGTGGCAGATGTGATTATTTTGGTCAAGATAAAGTGCAAATTACGGATTTAGTAAAAACAAAAGAATATGAAGTTGATGATTTTTGTAATGATGATGAAAAGGGGCGCGATTATTTTTATATTTTATCTGATGCCAAAGGTGCAATTGATGTTTCATCATTAGGTGGAAAAGAACGTATTTCGAAATTAAAAGAAATTCAAACTTCCCCAGTGACAGATTATATAAAAGAAAAAAAACGTAGAGAGGAAGAACAAGCAAAAAAAGTAAAGGAAAAAGAATTTAAAACTAAATATAGTTCAGATATAAGTAAATATTCTGCAGATGTAAATGAAATTGGAGAATGTTTAACAGGAAATTTAATTGCGGTAGATTCTCCAGGAGGGCATCATTTTAAATCATTTGATTGTACAAAATTTGTTCAGGATCTTGCTTTAAAGTGTAGATGTAAAGCAAAAGGATTTAAACACGTGAGTGAATTGCAAAGGCATTTAAAAGGCTCACAATATAAAGACTCTTGTTTTGTTGGAAAAGACAACGAGTGGTTCTCATATGTTCCAAATTTTAAGGACTGTCTTGCAAGATATGGAGAAAAATTATGTAAAGATAACTTGCAATATAGCGAGAATTATTCTTTAACGGAAGCAAGCCAAGAATGTCAAAAAGATTTTCGTGAATATTACTATTATAACTTTCAACGCGAAGAATAAAGGAGCGTATCATGACAAAAACAGAACAATTAAAAGAAGCGACCAAAAAAGCGACATATTTGGATGTTGTTAGGGCTTTTAATAATGTAAATAAAATGTTGGGTGGTGAATATTACAGTTCTGCCGTGGATTTAACCACGCCAGAAGGCAAAAAAGTTCCAGGGTTTGTTTATACTGGTTATGCCGCGGGGGTGGGTGTTTGTAAGGTTTTGGATGCTTTGGGAATAAAGTATTCTACTTTTATGAAAAAAGGATCTGGCATAAATGAAGAATCAGAGATTCATATTACAGATGAGAAATCACAAAAACGTTTTCTGGATATCCTGGAAAAATGTGGCAGGTTTCAATCTAATATAACTACGGAATTGGATACTATGAATGAAAATAGAAATAATCCGTTGCTACAAAATATCAGATAACTGAAAACGCCCGTTTGGGCGTTTTTTAAAACCAGCCTTTTTTGTCGTTCTTGATTCCGGCGAATTCGGCCAGGGCTTTTTTCTGCTTTTCGTTTAATCTTTTTGGAATTGTAATTCCTATTTCTATATACAAATCACCAAAACCACCGCGTCCGTTTGGCATGCCATGTCCGCGGACACGCAATTTTTCACCAACCTGGGTTCCAGACGGGATTTTTACAGACAATTTTTTATCGTCAATCGTTTCGATTTCTATTTCACCACCCATCGCCAATGTCACAAAATCTAAATCCATGTGCATTTGCAAATCATTTCCGATGCGTTCAAATGTTTTGTTTGGACGAATGTGGATATCCAGATAAAAATCGCCGCTTTCGCCACCGTGTGGTGCGGCTTCGCCCATACCAGCCAGGCGCAATCGTGCACCGTCCATAATCCCAGCCGGAATTTTTACATCCAATGTGCGTTGTTTGTTGACTGTGCCAGTGCCGTCGCATGCGCTGCATTTCTTGTCGATTTTTTTGCCCAATCCCTGGCAATCGGGACACGGGGTTTCAACTGCAAAAAATCCCTGGCGGGTATGTACATATCCTGTCCCACCACATGTTGGACATGGTTTCGCAGGTTTGCCATCTGCCGTTCCGTTTCCATCACATTTTTCACATTTTACATTACTGGAAAATTTAACAGTGTGTGTTGTGCCGAAAAAGGCGTCTTTCAGGTCAATGACTACTTCGTCCAACAAATCGCGTCCGCGTTGTTGACGCGGTTCGCCACCGCCAAAGCCACCACCAAATCCAAAACCACGCATGGCTTCGCGTAAAATATCTTCCATGCCACCCATGTCGCCACCGTTAAAATGGAAAGAACCATTTCCAAACGGATTGCCACCAAAACCTGCGCCTGCGCTGGCCCCGTTGCCACCGGCAAAGGCTGCGTCGCCAAAACGGTCATAGGCTGCGCGTTTTTGTGGGTCTTTTAAGATGTCAAAGGCATTATTGACCTCTTTGAATTTTTCTTCGGCAGATTTATCACCTGGGTTTTTATCTGGGTGGTATTTCATAACCAGTTTATGATACGCCTTTTTTATATCTGCATCGGTTGCATCGCGTGCAACACCCAAAACTTCATAAGGATTTTTATTCATATTATTTGCCTGTTTAGTTTCTTATCGTGATAAATATATAGGTATATCGGAATAAAAATCAAGTGTTGAATGTGACTATTTTTAGGCTTTTTTATTGGGGGGTTGCACGGTTTTGCTTGATAAAAATCCAAAAATGTTATAATAATGTATGGATAAATACAGGATAAATTATGAATAAATACGATGCATCAGATATTGAAGTACTGGAAGGGTTAGAGCCGGTTCGCCTGCGCCCTGGTATGTATATTGGCGGAACAGATGAAAAGGCATGGCACCATTTGCCAGTCGAAATTATGGATAATTCGATTGACGAAGCCGTGGCGGGTTTTGCAAAAAAGATAGTTGTCAATCTGATAGATTCCAAAACGATAGAAATAACCGATGATGGACGCGGAATCCCGGTTGACGAACATCCAAAATATCCTGGGAAATCTGCATTGGAAGTCATTTTAACAACCCTGCATTCGGGTGGAAAATTCAATAATAATGTCTATAAAACCAGTGGTGGTTTGCATGGGGTGGGGTCTGCAGTTGTGAATGCGCTGTCATCTAATATGGATGTGACAATTTCGCGCGATGGATTTGAATGGCATCAGACTTTTTCACGCGGAAAAGTGACCAGCCCGATTACCAAGGGTGCAGCGACAAAAGCGCATGGAACGAAAATTAAATTTACATTGGACGACCAGATTTTTGGTGAAAATGCAGTCTTTAAGCCTGTGAAAATTTACCGTATGGCGCGTGCAAAATCTTTCTTGTCCCGTGGGGTAAAGATTGAATGGCATTGTAATCCTGCGCTGATTACCGAAGATATGAATATCCCGGCAGAAAAAGTGTTTTTCTATCCAAATGGGGTCGCGGATTTTGTCGCGGAAAAAACCGATTCAAAACCGCGTATTCTGCCAAAGATTTTTTCTGGTGCTATCGATTTCCCAGATGACTGTGGTCGTGTTGAATGGGCGTTGACAGTACTGACTGATGAAAATGGTGCGGCATCTGATGATGGTTTCTTTGCATCATATTGCAATACCATCGCAACGATAGATGGTGGAACGCATGAAAATGGTTTTAAGGCCGCGATAACCAAGGGCTTAAAAGCATATGGCGAAAAAGTAAACAATAAAGCCGCGGCGTCTATTATCAGCGAAGATGTTTTTGATTCTGTGGCGGCTATTGTTTCTGTGTTTTATAAAACACCGCAATTTTTGGGGCAGACCAAAGAAAAATTATCTAATCCTGAAATTGCCAGATACACAGAAAATGCCCTGCGTGACCCGTGGGAGATGTTTTTGGCGTCTGACCCAAAGACTGCAAATGCGTTGTTGGATTTTGTTATAAATCTGGCAAATGCGCGTATCAAGACTAAACAGGTCAAAGATGTTGCACGCAAAACACCAACCAAAAGAATTCGTATGCCGGCTAAATTGGCAGATTGTTCTAAACATGGTGTCGAAGGAACCGAATTGTTTATTGTGGAAGGGGAATCTGCGGGCGGAACTGCAAAACAAGCACGCGACCGTGCAACCCAGGCAATAATGCCTTTGCGCGGAAAAGTGTTGAATGTTTTATCTAATTCTGATGAACGTTTCAGTGCGAATCGCGAATTAAACGATTTGATTGACATTATTGGTGCCGGTACTGCAAAAGATTGGGACGATAATAAATTAAGATATGAAAAAATTATCGTGATGACCGATGCGGATGTCGATGGCAGTCATATCGCGTCGTTGCTGATGGCGTTCTTTTATCAGTATATGCCACAACTGATTTATGGTGGGCATTTGTATCTGTCGTGTCCACCGTTGTATAAACTGACATGTGGAACCGAATCGATTTATGTAGATACAGATGAAGAATTGGAAGAATTAAAAAGTACAAAATATAAAAACAAGAAAATAGAAATTTCCCGATTCAAAGGACTTGGTGAAATGATGCCGAATCAGTTAAAAGAAACAACAATGTCACCAAAGACGCGTCGTCTGATTCGTGTTGATTTGCCACCAAAGACCGAAGAAGGTCAAGAAGATACAGAAAAAACAAAAACATTGGTGTATGATTTGATGGGTAAAAAACCTGAATTCAGATTTAAATTCATCACGGAACATGCGCAATTTGTAAAGGATTTGTTTGTATAATAAAATCTTTTAACAACAGAAAATCCGCCGTATAGGCGGATTTTATATTTGAATTATTTGCGATTATTTTATTTTCTTTATTTTTTCTGCAAATGTCATTGTGTATTGTGCTGCAGACCAAACAGAAGCAACCAGTGCAAACCACAAAATCGCGATACCAATTTCTGGTAATTTTGTCAGTATGTACAATAATGCCTTGTTGCCCGGTACGGATTGAACAGAAACAGCAAACAATATAAATGCAACTGCAACCATTTGTAATGTGGTTTTGATTTTTCCCATTGAAAAGCGTGCCTTTGGAACAGGCATTTCTATTTTTTGTGTGCCCAGGAATTCACGCAATCCGCTGATATATAATTCACGGTCTATCATTAAAATAACCGGAACAATAACATACCACAATTTGTTCGCGATTGGTGTGTAGAAAGTAGATATAAACGCAATATCTATTGGAATGAATGGTAATAATATAAATGCATTGCATACCAATAATTTGTCGCCAATGTGGTCTAAGACACCACCAATCTTGGAACAACAGTCATATTTGCGTGCAAGATAGCCGTCCAGCCAATCTGAAACAGCGCCCAAAATAAACAGAATAAATGTTAAAGTATACCAATTAGCCAACATTGTTGGGATAATTGCAAACGCAACAATAATTCTGAATATAGATAAAAAGTTTACAAGTTTTTTCATATAGGTTCTCCTTTTTTTACATCTGTGTTATAGCATGTCTGAATGAAAATGTACATAAATTTTTTCTGCTGCACTTTTTCCCAGATTTGGTACGCGTTCTAATGCTTTCAGGTTTGCGTCCATAATTGCGCGAACAGAACCAAAATGCTGCAATAATTGTTTCTTTCGTTTTGGACCGATGCCTTCAATAGAATCCAAAACCGACGCTGTCAATTGTTTTGCGCGGGTTGCGCGGTGATATGTGATAACGAATCGGTGTGCTTCGTCACGGACGGCGCGCAACATTAAAAATAATGGCGAATCTTTCGGAATGTCGCGTTTTTCAGAACCATCTGGTAAAATAAAGTGTTCGTCACCGTTTCTGACTTCGCCCTTGGTAACACCGAATACTGGGATTTTTCCGTCCGATACTTTTTGTGCGATGTTCCATTGGGCGATACCACCATCAACAATTATCAAATCAAGATTTGGAATATCATTTATTGCGCGTGTGACAAATTCTTCCATCATGGCGATGTCATTTCCAGCGCGTTTTGCGTCGCGTAATTTAAAATGTCGATATGATGATTTTATAAAACCGTCATGCCCAAAGGCTATCATCGCACCAACAGGTTGTTTGCCAAATAAATGTGAATTATCAAACACGCCAACACAGTCCAATTTTAAGTTTAATAAATTTTCCAGTTCTGTGACATTTTTGTCCCATTCTAAATTTGGTGTATACGACGGATTCTGTCGTATACCGCGATTTGTTGTTTGGGTCAATGCTGATATTTTGTCACGAATAATCGCCGCATTTTCATAATCCATCTTGTCAGAAAAATCTTTCATCTGTTTTGTTAAATCGGCGATGATTGGTTCACTGTCACCGGTTAAAATTCTGCGTGCCAATTGGACATTTTTATCATAGTCTGTTTGTGGAATACAGCATGGCGCACTGCAACGCCCGATTTGATACAGCAAACATGGACGTGACCGATTGTTCATAAATGTATCGCTACATGTTCGTAATTTGCATACTCGTTGTAATGTTTTGATTGTGTCGTTTAACGCGTACACAGACGGATAGGGTCCAAAAACATCTTTTTTTTGTGAAATCTTTCCGCGAAATTTAAACAGCCGCGGGAATTCATGTTTTGTCAGTGCCAACATAGGGTACATTTTCCCATCTGTCAGCATAATGTTATATTTGGGTTTTAATGTCTTTATAAGATTCTGTTCCAATATCAGCGCATCATTTTCAGTGCGTGTAATTTCCCATTCTACGCGTCGAACCAGGGTGCGCATAACCTGTTTATGGTTTTCCAGTTTGGAAATATCGACATATTGACGCAACCTGTTTAAAAGGTTTTTAGCCTTGCCCACATACAAAAGATTCCCATTGCCATCGAACATTTTATATATTCCTGGGGACAGAGGGGCGTTTTCTATTAAATCCTTAAATTGAATCTTCATAAGAAATATGATATTATAAAATAAAGAAAAATCAAATAGAGGTGATAAAATGAGACAAGAATCAGGTCGTTCTATGATTGAAATGGTCGGCGTGCTGGCCATTATGGGGATGTTGACAGCAACTGCGTTTGCGTTGATATCTTTGGGAATAAACCGTCAAAAACAGGCGCGCGTCATGGACGATGTTGTGACGATTGTGTCTGGGGTGCGGGGATTGTTGGGTGATTATGATGATTTTTCACATATCGACAATTCAACAATTTTTGCAGCGATGTCGGTCAGTAATAAAAATCCATATGGTGGAACCTATGAATTGGCGGTCAATCCGTATGATTCGCGTCAGTTTATTGTTCGTATAAATGGATTAAGCAAGTCTGATTGTGAAGCCCTGGTGACCAAGGCATGGACGGATTCAATTGGTTATATTTCGTCAAACCACAAAGAAGGTGGTGCAACAGCCAATTGTGCCGATGGTACAAAAAATGTCGTGTCGATTACATATGGCGAATAAATGGCTGAATTTATAACTATTTCTGCAGCGGAATCAGGAACGCGTTTGTTGCGTTGGTTTTTGCGACATTATCCTGCGATGTTGCAACGGGATTTCTATAAATTGTGTCGTGGTGGTCAGATAAGAATAAATTCGTCACGATGCAAAGGAATGGAGGTTTTGAACGAAGGTGATGTGGTTCGTTTGCCACCAACACTGCAATCGTACAAGACGGTAAAGAAAAGCGAAAGTGGAAATAATTTTTCGGCAACGGATTTAGAAATGCTGCGAAATTGTATTATCCATGATGATGCCGATATTGTTGTTTTTAATAAGCCTGCTGGTTTGGCTGTGCAGGGTGGAACCGGTATAAAAAAATCCATAGATAAAATGGCGGCGGCACTTTTCCCGTACGATAAAATATCGCTGGTGCACAGAATAGACCGTGAAACCAGTGGTTTGTTGGTCGTTGCTAAAAACCAAAAGGCAGCCCAGGATTTGGCTGCGCAATTTCAAAATAAAACTGCACACAAAGAATATTTGGCACTTTTGCGCGGGGATATAGCAGAAAAATCTGGGGTTATAGAAAATTATTTGGCCAAAGGTCAGGTGTTTGAAGATAAATCAGATGCGCTGGACGGTGTTTCTGTTCAGCGTGCAATTACTGAATATAAGGTTTTAGGCCGTGCAGCAGGAATTTTAACATGGATTTTGTTTTTACCAAAAACCGGACGAACACATCAGCTAAGATTGCACAGTGCATATTCTTTGGGGGCGCCGATTGTGGGGGACGATTTGTACGGTGAAAAAATAAAGAGTATGGACGCAACATTGGAATCGGTTTTGACAACACAAAAATTATTTTTGTTTGCATATCGGATTACTTTGCGTCATCCTGGAACCGGCAAAATGATAACTTTGTGTGCAGATGTGCCAGAATTTATGCAACCAGTTATGAATTTGTTCGAATTTAAATTACCATAGGGAATAACAGATATGTTTTTGTACGCTTTTTATCGGAAACATCTTTGGACGCTGCGAATCGTGGCGATGTTCTTTATGGGTTTGTTGGTCGCATTTGGTATCGCGCTTTCGCAAATAAATTTGGAATCGTTGCGCGGAAATATTTTGTCTGTGTTGCGTGACACAACGAATATGCCGATTGAAATAGACGGTAAAATTTCGTGGCATTTTTCGTTGCGCCCAGAAATAGAATTAAATGATGTGCGTATTCCGAATGCTGATTGGGCGAAAAATAAAAATTTATTCACCGCAAAAAAAATAGATGTCAGATTGGATTTGCTGTCGTTGTTTAAATCGCGTCCTGTAATCAGGTTTATCAGAATTCATGATGCGAAAGTTGTGTTGGAAAAAAATGACAAAGATGAAATATCAGTTGTATTTAATAAAATACAAAATTCACAAACACCAGAAAATCCACCGTATACAGAAAAAAATGTAATCCCAAGATATCCTGTGGAACAATTCCCGTTTGGTGGGTTGGATATTGAAAAAATATCTGTCGATTTGTATGGTGATAAATATGAACTGGAAAGTTTTGGTATAAGTAATTATATGCGCCATTCAAATCGCGAATACAGTGGTTGGGTTAAACCATACAATACAAATTTTCCGTTCGTAATACAATTTTCTGAATATAACAGTGAAAGAAAAATTTATCCTGTACGAATCGCTTTTGCAACAGGGGCTGACCCGTTGATTATGGATATCGCATTGGAAGGAACCAGTAAAATGCCAATCGATTTTATTGTGCGCGGTGATATTCCAAATATAAACGAATCGGGAAAATGGTTCAAGGTTGATATTATCAAATTGCCAAAGATAAAGATAAATGTTGCGGGGGGACTGGATAACAAAAAAATATCGTTTCGTAAATCTTCTATTTCGTTGAATGGTTCTTCTTTGAATTTTTCTGGGTCGTACGATTGGTCAAAAGCAACACCTGTGCTGCGGGCAAATATTTCATCGGATATGATAGATTTGTATAAGTCATTTCCACAATGGTATGGCGCAGGTAAAACATGGGTGCACCCAGACAGAGATTTGAATGTGTTTCATGATATGCCACTGTTTGGTCAGTATTTATATAATGTAGATGCAGATATAAATGTTGCATTGAAACATTTTATTGTGTACAGACATTTGGATTTGAACAATCTGGATGTGAAATTAAATGTTAAAAATCAAAAAGCACGCGCAGATATAAATGTTGGTATTGGTGGTGGTGTGGTTGATGGTTTGATGTTGGCGGATATTTTCAAAGATGGAATGTATGATGTGACTTTTGCAGCCCGGGGTGAAAATGTTTATGTTGGTGAAATTATAAATCAGGTTGATGTCAAAGATATTTTATCTGGGTTGCCAATGCACATAGATTTATATGTAAAGGCACGCGGTAAAGATATGTCAGAAATAATGCAAACAATAACAGGTCCTGTTTTGGTTTATTCCACGGACAGTGGTTTTGCACATGCTGATTTGGTTGAATATATGTATGGGGGTGATTTTTTAACATCGTTGCGTCATAATGTGGAAGATTTATTCACAGGTAAAAAACATGATATGATTCAGATAGACAAAGCGATTGTAAATGTTAAACTGCGTGATGGACTGATTGAAACCCAAAATGGGGTTGCAGTGGAAACGCGTGTTATAAATATGCGTCTGGCGGGCAGTTTGGATTTGGGCAAAGAAACAATCCAGATGTCGTTGGCAACGGTTCCGGTCAGGGGGTTAAAATTGTCTTTGTCAGGAAATCTGGTAAATGCGATGCAGATATCTGGTAATCTGGCAGAACCCGATTTTAAAATCAGTGGCGCCGCAGTTGCAGGTAAGGTTGGTTCTGCGGTTGGAATAGGGTTGTTGTTGTCGCCTTTGACCGGTGGTTTAAGTATAGCAGGTGGATTGTTGGCTGGGGTTCTGGCGGGCGATTTACTGGAAGGTTGGTTGGCAGATGATAACCCGTATGAAACAGCAAAACAAAAAGGTGCACCGCGTAAACGCGATGACCCAGATTGGTTAAATCTGCCAGTGCAAGAATTGGCGAATTCTTTATTAAAGGATAAATAAAATGGAAATGATAAATTGGTTAAATATTGTTCAGGTTATAATAATATTGGCGGTCGTGTACGCTTTTTATGTCAGTTTTATAAAAAACACTTCATCGGAAAGATTGGTGCGTGGCCTGGTTGGATTGGGCGTGTTGTGGATGTTCAGTTTTTTGTTGCCATGGTTGCATTTGTATTTACTGGGGCGGTTCTTGCACTGGATTGCGTTGTTTTTGTCTGTTGCGTTGATTGTGATTTTTCAACCAGAATTACGAAAGTTTTTGGTGCTGATTGGGAATATAAAGGGCTGGAAAAACATGCTGAATGTGTTTCGTCAGGATATAAAAAAATCTTCGGATAAACAAAAAAGTATAGATGAAATAATCAAGGCAGTGATGTACATGTCTGAAAAACATACGGGGGCGCTGATTGTTTTCCCAGAAGATATAGATGATGGCATAATCGAAAGAATGGGGACTAAAATAGACGCTGTTATTTCCAGTGAATTATTGTTGACTATATTTTTTAATAAAACACCGCTGCACGATGGTGCAGTTATTATCGATTCGAATAGGATTAAATATGCTGGGGCTATATTGCCTGTATCGCAAAGTCAATTACAGTGGAAATATGGTACGCGACACAGGGCTGCATTGGGCATGTCAGAGGCATCAAAGTCTGTGATTTTAATTGTGTCCGAAGAAACCGGTGATATATCTTTTGCAGAAAAGGGCAATATCAAAAAATATGACGATGTAAAAAAGATAAAAGCCAAATTAGAAAAAATATTTTCCAAATAATTTGATAAATTTTGTTTTTGTCAAAACGAAATAAAATTTGATTCGGTGCAGATTTATTCTTGCACCGAATCGGTGTTTTTTGGTACACTCTGTTCAGGAAATAAAAGAAAATAAGAAAGAACAGGAGTATGTTATGGAATTTTCAGTGTTTCGTCAGGTTTTAATACGTGCGCTGGGGCATATGCAGTCTATCGTTGAAAAACGTGCGACTTTGCCTATATTGGTAAATGTTAAAATCGAAGTGGCAGATGATTTGGTTTTGTCTGCAACAAATGTTGATTTGGAATTGGTTGAACATGTTGCTGCCGATATTACATTGGCGGGAAAAACAACTGTGCCGGTTCAAATGTTGTACGACATTGTTCGTAAATTGCCAGATGACGCAGAAATCAGTTTTAAACAATCTGGTGACCAATTGGTCGTATCCAGTGGTCGTGCAGTGTTTCATTTGCCAACTTTGCCGGCAGAAAATTTTCCTGTGATGGCGGGCGGTAATTTAAGCACTAAATTTCAAATGACAACTGGTGATTTGGCACATTTGATAAATCAGACTAAATTTGCGATTCCAACAGATGATGTTCGTTATCACCTTGGCGGTATATATTTCCATATATCCGAAGATACTGGTAAATTGACTGCTGTTGCAACAGATGCCCAGCGTATGGCATTGTGTGCGATAAATGCACCGGCAGATGCCAAGGGCATGCCTTCGGTTATTATCCCGCGTCGTGTTATTGGTGAATTGTCTAAATTATTAGAAGACGCCAATGTTGATGATGTTATGATTGAATTGTCTGATACCAAGGCGCGCTTTACTGTTGGTGCGGCTACATTGACCAGCAAATTGGTTGATGCGCAGTATCCGAACTATCGCGTGGTTATTCCAAAGGGTAATGACAAGATTGCAATTTTGGACAGAAAACAATTCGTTAATGCGGTTGATTTGGTTTCTGTTGCCAGCGTTGATAAAACAAAGTCTGTTCAATTGGCGTTTTCAATGAATAAATTGGTAATCAGTGCGTCCAGCCCTGATGCAGGCGCTGCAACCCAGGAATTAGATGTGGAATATAATGGCGATGCAACATTTACAATAAATTTCAATGTGAAATTCTTGCTTGATGTCGCTGGCCAGGTCGAAGGTGAAAAATTCCAAATGGAAATGCAGGAACCTTTGTCACCAACAATCATCAAATCCACAGAAAAAGACACGGATGCGTTGTTCGTCCTGATGCCCATGAGAATGTAAAAAAGGATGAATAAATGCACGAAATCCGCAGATTTGTAGAGAGAGAGAGAGTAATATTGTAAGCCAATTTTGCACAAACTTTGTTTGTGCAAAATGTGAGAAATCGACAAATAACGCATCGCGTTATTTGTCGATTTTTTTATGAACAAAAACAAAGGAGCTTAAAATGATAGCTGTAAAACATGCTTTTTTAGCAGCAAAGCAAAAATTTTTACTGAAACAAAAAGAAAAAATTCTTAAATCCAATGATGCGGAAGCGTTAGAAATGGTGGATAAAGAATTAACAGCAGTAACCGAACAATTAGATAAATTAAGAGAAAGGGAAGCGAAGTTGGTTGAAGCTTCTCGTTTGGCACTTTCTGGAAATTGGGATGCTCTTAAAGATGTTCCGATGCCGGACAAGATATTGGATAAACGTAGAGAATGGGTAAAAGGCGTAAACAATCTTCGTCATAAAAATAATCCTTTTGCGATGGAGTACGCTCTTTTAACATTGCCATTGGCGATTGTGCGTGAATTTATAAAAGAACAGAAAGAGATAAAGAAAAGAACAGAAGAGATAAAGAAAGAGAAAAAGAAGTACAAAGAACAACGCGATTCTTTACAACCTTTGTTTGATGTCATAGATAATGCGGTTGATATTAAAACAGGGAATGATAATGAGTTTAATATCAGTGTTAACGGTAAGCAGTTGCTTCTTGTTTTTAGGAATAACAAAACTATATGGGTAAGCACCTCTTTGAAAGATTTTTCCGTTGATGTTCCTTCAGAAAAGTTAACGCGGGAAATAATACATAATTTACACCAAAAAATGGATGATTTGCAAAAACAGAGCAAGGCAAATGCAATCGGGCGTTTAAAAGAATACACAAAATAAAACAAAAAAGACCGCCGGTTTGGCGGTTTTTTGTTGCTAAAATCAAAACTTTATTATAACCTTAGACCGTAATTTTAAACCAAGGGGTAAACAAATGGCTTCTTTTATAGCAAATGATATGCGTGTGGGTTGGGTTATTTCCCACAATGGTAAACGTTATTCTGTGACATCTATCACAAAGGTAAAACCGGGCAAGGGCGGTGCCTTTGTTCAGGCTGATTTGCGTGATATCGATTCTGGCAACAAAGGTGGTGACCGTTGGCGCGCAGAAGATAAAGTTGAAAAACTGATGGTCGAAGATATTGAATGTCAATATTTGTATTCTGATGGCACTGATGCATACTTTATGAATCTGAATGATTACGAACAATTCACAATGCCAAATGATTCTTTGGGTGAACAGATGAAATTCTTGGCACCTGAAATGTTGGTCAAAGCGAACTTTGTAGAAGGACACCCTGTGTCAATCACTTTGCCAAAAACAGTTGTTGCAACTGTTGAAGAAACAGAACCTGCGTTGAAAGGGCAAACCGCAACCAGCAGTGGTGGTAAACCAGCAATTCTTGATAACGGTGTTCGTGTTCAGGTTCCAACCTTTATCGAACAGGGTGAAAAGATTGTGGTTAATACTGAAACACTTGAATATGTAGAGAGAGCGAAATAAATTTATTTTATAAAGAAGATTGGGCGGCGCATCTGCTTGTTATTATTTCGTTCATGTACCTTTGTGTACACTTCACTCAATAAAAACGGCGCATCTGCGCCGTTTTCTTTCGTTTTTGAATTGGACTGCTGGTTGTCGGCGCGTTTATGTAACATTTGTACACTGCACCTGCCGACAACTTCGCATCTTCATCATTCTAATTTATTTCATGTAAATTTGTATTAACGGCGCATCTGCGCCGTTCTAATTTATTTTTATAAAGTGTAGAGAATCCGCCGTATAGGCGGATTTTTGTTTTTTAAAATTTATATCCACTGCCCATGATGTTTTGTATTTCGTCGATACAGTTTTTGGTTATTTCTTCACGCGCCGCGCTTAAATAAATTCTTGGGTCAAAAACATTTGGTTCTTGATTCAGTGTTTTTCGAATCGCGGCAGTAAATGCGAATCGCGAATCGGAATCTATGTTGACCTTTGCGATATGCAGGGGAATTGTGCGTCGAATTTGTGCTGGTGAAATGCCATGCGCGTTTTCTATATCGCCACCAAATTTATTTATTTGTTTAACATATTTTTGTGGGATTGTTGATGCACCATGTAAAACCAGTGGAATACTTGGAATATTTTTTGCGATTTGTTCCAGAATATCGAATCGCAGCGATTCGTTTTTACTTTTTCGTTTGTATGCGCCGTGTGCGGTTCCGATTGCCACCGCCAATGAATCTGTTTGTGTTTGTTTTACAAAATCTTTGACCAAATCTGGGTCGGTATAGGAATAAATTTCTGATTTTGTGTTTTTATCTTCGTGTCCACCTAAAATGCCCAGTTCTGTTTCCAGTGATACATTGAATTTGTGTACATAGTCTGCGACGCGTCGCGATTCGTTTATGTTTTTATCCAATGCTAATGCGGCACCATCGAACATGACCGATGAAAAACCCAAATCGCATGCGCGTTTGCAGATTTCAAAACTGTGCCCATGGTCCAGGTGCAACGCAATTTGACCGTGTTTGAATTTTGCCCCGGATATCATTCCCATTAAAATATCTGGTGACATATATTCCAGTGCGCTTTCTGATACAGCCAATATAACCGGACTGTGTGTGATTTGCGCAGCGTTCAATATCGCACGCATACTTTCCAGATTGTAAAAATTAAATGCCGGAACTGCGTATCCGTCCCGCATGGCGCGTTTAAGTAATGTTTTTGTGTTCGCCAATCCAAAATCAGAATAGTGCATAATTTCCCCCTTAGGTTTCATTATATCACAAATTTTATGTGATTTTTCAGATTTTACTTAAAAACTTGACAACAGGAATATTTGTGACAAAATCCAGTTAGACGAATCGGGTGTTTGAGAGAAATAAAAAAAACAAGGGAAAACAAATGAAAAAAGTTATTTTATCTGTATTGGGTTTGGCTTTGGTTGCAGGCTGTTCTGGCTATGATTATTATGAAAGCGATGTTCGCTATCGTCAAAAGGGTAATGATTGTGTTTATTACTACAGCGAAGATGGTGAAGAATTCAATCGCGAAATTCGCACCCTGGAAGATGCCAAAAAAATTGTTTACAGAAACACGAATTGTGCAGATTTGTACAGTAAAGATACATACGGTTATGACAAACGCACCAGAAATGCTATCTTGCCAGCACGTGTAGAAGATGAAGCACCTGTATCAAAATGTGGTTGTCAGGCATGTGCAAAAAAACAGGTCTTGAAAAACAGATATGTTATTGTTCCTGCTTATAACGGCTAATAAATAAACTGATAAAGGCGCCATTGTTAAAATGGCGCTTTTTTTTATTTGTAAACGGCGGATTTTTGTGATAAAATGAAAGAAATAAAAGGAGTTTTTATATGAAAAAAATTATGAATAAAATAAATTTTGCCCTGATTGCCGTAATGGCATCTGTTCCTGCGTTCGCTGCCGGGGATAATGGTATGTGTAAAGCATTGCAAGAATTACATCATATTTTTGAAATTTTGAGAACGGCAGCATTTATTGGTGCGGCGTTTTATATCGCTGGTTGGGCATGGGAATTTATTTCCAAAGGTGAAGCAAAAATGGATGATGTGAAAAAAAGAGGCACAGGCTTATTGGTCGGTTTTGCTTTGCTGTTTATGATAGGGGCAGTTTTATCATTTATTATGTCCGCAACAGGTCAAGGTTGGATTGGCTGTCAAGAAGTTATCAGAAATTGGTAATCCCAAAAACAAAATTAAAAAACACCGCCCATTTGGGCGGTATTTTTTTATCGTGTCTTTAATGATAGTGGATAATTTTCGCGCCAGAACCGTTTTCGGTCACGACGAATTTTTTCAATTATCGAATATGTGCTTTTATCGGTCAATTGTTTTTCAGGTGTCGAACCGTATTTTATAAATTTTGCGCGTGCCATGGCTGTTTTTGCCAATATATTTTGGCGAATATCTGCCAGGGTGTAAAACGGTCTGTTTGCAAAATTGAATACGATTTCTTGTAACATCGCGTTTATAAATGTCAATGTTCGTGGTTTCATGTAATCTATGGGCGATGTTTTTATGTTATAGTCAAAACGTAATTCGTCCATGGTTTTTACTTTGTAAAGCGTTTCCCAAATTAAAGACCATATTTGACTGAATGAAGATTTATTTGCGCCGTGTGCGCGATTTATGATGGCTGCTAATAAATTGCTGGTTTGGGCGATTTGGTTGCGAATGCGTTCGAATTTTAAATCCTGGGCAATATTCGTCAATTCTGTGGCGGGTTTTGCCGGGTACATAAAATATGCCTGTTCTAATTCTGTGCCAGGTTGCTGGCGGAATAAATATTCGCATGCGACATTGGTCATGTTTTGGTTGTTTCCGGATTTTACGGTTTTGATTTTATTCATTTCTGGGTCGAATAAATTATAAGATTCTTTGACGGTCAATATGTGAATCGGTGTTTCTGGTAATTGAATAAATTCAGGAACAGATTCAATGATTTCTGATGTGATTTTGTTGGCGGTTTTTTGTGAAACTGGTTTTTTGATATCAAAAATTCCTGGGTACAAAATCGCCAATTCTGATAATTTCCAGAAATATGGATTTTGTTGTTCGTCGAATAAATTGTTATCACGATAACGACGAGTGTTTAATGTTTGTTGTATCAGTTCCGCGCGTGATGGAATATTGTTTTTTGTCATTATTTGTCCTTTTTTGATTCGTCGATGTTCGCCAGTGAAAATAATACTGACGATATCAGTGACTGGTAGGGGACATGTTGTGCATCTGCCAGTTCTTTAATTTTTTCGACTATTTGATGTGGGATTCGCATATTTATAACGCAATCAGATTTGTTAAATGCGCGAAAGGCTGCGTATTCTTTTAACAAAGATTCGATATTCATTACGAATAATTGTTGCATTACATTCGGCATGGACCAACTCCTATACTTCGGTGATTACAACTGACTATATCATTGTATTTACATTTGTCAATACATTTGTGTATATGCCTGTAATGGCGGAAATATAGGCGTTTGTGTTGTCGGGTGTGTTGCAGTTAAAGTTTTGATTTTTTATAGTTGTGTGCTATTATCGTTGCGTGTAAGATACATATATATAATAAGGAAAGGATTTTTTGATGCGTAAATTATTGGCTTTTTTTGTGGCACTGTTTTTGGGTGCCTGGAATGCAGATGCGGCATTACATGTTGATGTTGTTGCGGGCGGTGTTGAACCAATCGCGATTGCAGTACAAAAATTTGAAACAAATGGAAAAGTATCCAGTTCTGATGCAAAGATGTTGCGCGAAGTGGTTGAAAATGACCTTAAACGCACGGGGCTGTTCCGTATAGTAAATCATGATGCGTTTCCTGAATATGTAAAGATGAATGAAATGCCTGATTTCAAAAGTTGGGCGATGATAAAAACTCAGGCATTGGTCCAGGCGTCTTTAAGCCCAGAAGGCAAAGATAGTTATAAACTGGAATTTTACCTGTGGGATGTAAACGGTCAGGAACAAATCGAAGCACAAAGTTTAATCGCGTCGAAAAAATCTGCGCGTCGTTTGGCGCATATTATGGCGGACGCTATCTATGAACGATTGACCGGTGAAATCGGCTATTTTGATACCCAGATTGTGTTTATCGCTGAAACCGGTCCGGTCGATAATCGTGTAAAGCGTATGGCGATTATGGACCAAGACGGGTATGGAATGCGTTATCTGTCTGATAAAAAGACTTTTGTTATGTCACCACATTTTTCACCGAATATGTCAACTGTGGTGTTTTTGTCCTATCGTAACGATGACCCGATGGTATGGGTTTTGGATTTAGAAACAGGTGACCAGAAAAAATTGGGTAATTTTGGCGGTATGAGTTTTGCACCGCGTTTTTCGCCTGATGGAAATCGTGTCGCGTTGTCTTTGGTTAAAAATGGCGTCACAAATATATATGAATACGATATTGAAAACAAATCGTTGCGCCAGTTGACATTTGGTAATCATATAGATACCAGTCCGTCTTATTCCCCAGATGGTCGTTATATGGCATTTAATTCGGACAGTTCTGGTTCGCAGCAAATTCATGTCTTGGATTTGAAAACAGGAAAGCAAAATCGTATTACCTTTGGGGCAGGGCGTTATGCAACCCCTGCGTGGTCGCCAGATGGTAATTATATAGCATTCACAAAAATCGCAGAAAATACTTTCTATATTGGAATTATGAATCCACAGGGACGTCATGAAAAAATATTGGCAGGTGGTTGGTATATGGAGGCCCCATCTTGGGCGCCGGGGTCGCGTCGTTTGGTTTATTATGAAACAGAAAAAGCCGGAAATGGCGAAGAACGCGTCAGCCATATTCGCAGTGTAGATATAACCGGACAAAATCTGTATGACATTGAATTGAAAGACGGGATAAATGGTGTAGAACCAACATGGTCGCCAAAGTTGCCATAATGAAAAAACTGATTTGTGTTTTTTGTCTGGGTATGTTGTGTCATGATGTTTTTGCGACACCTGTGCGTGTTGCGTACATTGTTGATGGTGATACATTCGTTGGAGATGTTATGTTGGCTGACAAGACAGAGGTTATGTCTGTGAAAATTCGTTTGCGTAATGTCGATACTCCTGAAATTCATGGTAATTGTGATTCTGAAATTCGGCGGGCAAAATACGCTAAACAAAGATTGGGCGAACTGATACCTGTGGATTCAATCGTCGATATCAAAAATATTAAAAACGATAAATATGCCGGGCGTATAGATGCCAATGTCTATGATTCTGCAAATCGTGATGTCGGTTCGGTATTGGTCAAAGAAAAGGTCGGACGCGCCTATAACGGTGGCAGGCGAAAATCGTGGTGTGATTAAATTTATGCGCTGTGGCGATTTATTGCGTCGCTGATTTCTTCCAATGATGCGGTTGACGGCAATTCCGGTTCAAAATACAGATTTGTTGTGCCTGGGTGAATTCTGCCGCGGCGCGGCCAGTACAAACCTGTATCCATTCCAACCGGGGTAATTGGCAATTTCAGGTGTGATGCCAAATAAAGTAATCCGCGTTTTAATGCGATTCTTTTCCCAGGGGCTACACGTGTTCCTTCGGGAAATATGATAAGTGTTTTTCCATTCATTATTTGTCTGGTTACACGTTCTGCCAAATTTGCCATGTTTGTTGCGCCGCGTTTGCGATTGACGCCAATTAAACCGATTCTGGCAAATGCCCAACCGTAAATTGGTATCCATAATAATTCGCGTTTCATTATAAAGAAATAATTTGGTACATGGGTGACCAGGATTGCAACCTCTAGCATGGACATGTGTTTTGCTGCGATAATAGAACGTCCGTCCAGGCGTTGGTTTATGTTTGGTTGAAATGGAATACCGTCTTCGTTTGTGGACGGATAATGAATTTTATATCTTATTCCACCGATAATTTTGGCCAGGAATAATACCCCCGATGCGTCTATAAATATAATCTTTCTTTCTATTTTTTCTGATATCAATCCAAACAGTAGAAATGGCGTACATATTAAGAACCATATAAAAAGAAAAAAATTGAATATTATTGTGCGAAACATTTTTTAACTTTCCTTTATTCCAAACAAAGTGACGATATATTTTATGTATTCAATTGTCCATCTTTTCAGTCGTCCAGATGCGGGCATGCCGGTCAAAGATGCAGGGCATGCAATAATGTCTGTATCGGGCAGGGTGTCGCGTAATAAATACAGCGCGCGATTCATGTGGTCTTCTGTTGTGACAATTACAACGCGGTCCAAATTGTTCTTTTCAACGATTCGTTTTATTGCCAATGTGTTTTGGTATGTGGATTTAGACGCGGATTCAACCCGGGTATGAATGTGGTTCGGTATAGATGTTGCATCACCTGCACCAATTACATATAATTTTCCGTATTTCAACGAATCCAGTTTTTTTATCGCATATGGGATACGGCGGGCATCGCCGGTCAAAACAAAAATATTGTCGTTCTGATTCAGTGTTTCGCATCGCAATGGCGTCATGGATTTAAACATGATTCCGCCGAATACAAAACAAAAAATCAGTACCAAAGATATCGGAATGTATTTCATCAGTTTTCTGATAATATTTTATATGTTGTTTTTTTGGTTATATATATTGAAAAGATAACGATTGCCACCGGCAATAAAATCAAAGTCAACCAATTTGCGCCTGATAATGATAATGTTGACATCAAACCGACACGGGCAGAATGTGCGGTTGATAAAATCATTAAAAGAATAGGGCATGCACTGATAAAACCAATCATACAGGCAATCGAACTGATTTTTGCGATAATAATTTGCATTTGTTGTGCGATAAATTTGTCTGTTGCGCCGACCTGGTTCAATATTTCCAGTTCATGTTTATGCAACATCGCGATGTTGCGCGATATGCAAGATATACAAACCCCAATAGATACCAACATCAGTATCAAAATAAGTGTTGTTATAGACACCAATTTCCAACCGGCGGCAATCGAATTATGCAACGCACCGGTGTGTGTTAAAAATTTTGCACGCGGGGTGATTTTTTCGCGGATTAAATTCATGTCTGACGCGTCTTTTAATTTTATTTCATACATCACCGGCAGGTAATTATTTAATTTTGCGCCACTGGAAACCCATGGTTTTAACATGTTTTCCATTTCGTTTTTAGAAATTTCTTGAATACTGGCGAATTTTGCGGCGTTTTCTTCGAAAAATTTTTTAATGAATCCAGTGTTATCAGGATTTGTAATTTGTACTGTGGCATATTTGTCCCACTGATTATTCCAGCGGATAACGCCGCCACCCACCGCCAATGCCACACCAAAAGATAACACGGCCAAAAATGTTAAAACCGATAAAACAACAGTCATAAATACAGATTGTTCACGAACCAGTGAAAATACTAATTTTGTTTTTTTCATTCTGCCTTACCAATATCTTCGAATTGTTTAGAAATTTCAGAAAAAGGATTTTGTGGTTGTGGACCCTTCCACTTTCTGGTTTTTTCGGATTTTTCGTCTTTGTCTGAATTGCTGTTAGAAAAAGAAACATGGTGATTTTCAATTGTAATAATTGGAAATTTATATGTTTCAATCAGACGTTTGTTGTGGGTCGCCAATATAATCGTTGTGCCAAACATTTTGTTCATTTGAATAAACAATTCCATTAAACGTGACGCGTTTTCATCGTCCAGATTCCCAGTTGGTTCGTCTGCCAATAATATAGATGGGCGAACAACGATTGCGCGTGCAACCGATACGCGTTGCTGTTGTCCCCCACTTAATTCCATCGGGTATGCGTCGGCATATTTGCCCAATCCAACCCATTCAAGCGTTTTAGTGACCAATTTTTTGATTTTGTCGCCCGCGATACCCCGAACACGCAGCGGCAGGGCAACATTGTCAAAAACTGTCATGTGGGAAATTAAAGAATATTCCTGAAATACGATTGCCATTTTTTGACGCAGGTCCGATATTTTGTCGCGTGACAATTCTGCGCAATCGTGACCGAATAATTTTATCGTGCCATTTACCGGTTTATGTAATTGGTAAATCAGCCGTAAAAGTGTTGTCTTGCCTGCGCCACTGGCCCCGGTTAAGAAGTAAAATGCGCCCGCGCTGATATTAAAAGACACATCTGTTAAAACATTGTGTTTTTTATCGTAATTAGCAGACACATTTGCAAAAGATACTGTTGTTTCTGTCATGTCGGGTATGATAGTAAAAAAAAGATAGTTGGGCAATTAAAAAATAATAAAAATAGTTTGGTAAGAAAAGCTTTTTGTGGTACAATTGTTATCAGATAAAAGAAAGGATTTTAATATGAATAAATATTTATGTGGTATCATTGGTTTGTGTGTTTTACCTGTGTCTGCGTTCGCGGCGAATGATTTGGCAGGATTTGATGACCGTGTTCCGTTGTCTGAAAAACTGTTGCGTCAGTATAAAACAGAAACACCAAATGTCGTTTATCGTGACCACGAAAAGAAAGAAATCGCCCGTGAAGGTAAATGGTATATGGGGTTGAATGGCGATTTGTCGTTTTTGACATGGAAAAATAAATATTCAGGAACGGAATCTGGCAGCGATAAATTCAATTTTAAGACAATGTTCGGCCTGGATTTGTCTGTTGGGTATAGATTTGATAAAAAATGGCGTGTCGATGGAACAATCGGTTATGTCGGCAAATATTCTGAAAAAGAAACAGAATATTACGGATTGGCAGAAAAAACAGAATTCGATTTGGAATCTTATTTTGTGATGGCGAATGCCTATTATGATATCACCCATGGTTTTTATGCGGGTTTGGGTGCGGGATTGGCAATAACAAAGATAGATGTTGATAATACGGTTGCGAACAACGCATCAAAGACGACATTGTCACCAATGGGGGCTGCAACATTGGGGTGGACATATATGTTGGACGAAAAGGTTGATTTTGATGCACATTATCGTTTTTCGATGTTTGACGCAGGCAGTTTGAATATTGGTGGTGTCAATGTTGACAGCGGTTTGGTTATTGGCAACACGGTATCCGTTGGCGTTCGTTATCATTTCTAAATCAAGTAGAATCAAAAAAACACGGGCTTTGTCCCGTGTTTTTTTATACTAATGTTATTATCAGTAAACCAAGCAGGGCAAATATTATTGCCGCGATTGTTATTTGCCATGAATATTTTTTAAAAATTGTGTTTGCGCGTTCTTGGAATCGCCATAACAGATAACCAACAATTGCAAAACGACCCGTTCTGAATATCGCAGATACACCCAGAAAAACCAAAACCGGATATTGTAAAAATCCTGCACATAATGCCAGTAATTTATATGGTATGGGGGTAATCGCGGTCGCAATAATTATCAAAACACCATATTTATTAAATAAAGATTTGGTCAGTTCGAATTTTTCAACGCTGGCGAAATTTTCAATCAACCACATTCCAACTGTGTCAAACAACCATAACCCAATCATATATGTGATTGCGCCACCAATAATTGACCCCAATGCCGCCGCACAAACAATAGGTCGTGCGCGTTTTTTGTCTGCCACGATTGCAGGTGTCATGAATACTTCTGGTGGAACAAAAAGGAATATCGATTCGCATACGGTCATCAAAAACACCACCCATGAATACCAGGGGCGCGATGATTTGTCTAAGATTTTGGTCAATATTTTCATGTTGCATATCATATACAAATTAAATTTTGTGTTCAAGGCATTTATAATTTTCTTGTATTTTTTATATACCGGTGTATCATTGCCGCAAAAGGATATTCTATTATGATGAAGAAACAAACCAATTCAAACAGAAGTGAAAAAATTGCCAGCAAAGTGCAAACATTGGTTGCTGAAATTTTACAACGAAATTTTTCTGATGATAAATTGATAAGCGGTGTGTCTTTGGTTGGGGCTGTTGCGCATGGCGGTATGCAATTTGTAAAAATATTTTTTTATGCACATGATAATGTTGCCGAAACCCAAAAAAGATTGGACGAAATTACAAAAATGGTGCGTTTTGAATTGGCGCAAAAAATTGACCAGAAATATGTTCCTGAAATTCGATTCGTTTATGATGACACACTGGAACGCGCAAACCGAATCGAAGAATTGCTGGACAGTTTGGAAGATTAGAATAAATTTGTGGGGAAAGGAATGAAACAGGCTAATATCAGAAATTTTTCAATCGTCGCGCATATAGACCATGGTAAATCGACGCTGTCGGACAGGCTTATTGAATATACTGGTGGCCTGGAATCGCGTGAGATGAAGGCACAAGTGCTTGATTCCATGGATATTGAGCGCGAACGCGGCATAACGATAAAGGCACAAACTGTTCGTTTGAATTATACCGCAAAAAACGGCGAAACATATCAGTTGAATTTAATGGATACGCCGGGACATGTGGATTTTTCGTATGAAGTGTCGCGTTCGTTGGCGGCATGCGAAGGTGCGATAATCCTGGTTGATGCGACCCAGGGGGTTCAGGCACAAACATTGGCAAATGCGTATCTTGCGCTGGATAACGATTTGGAAATGTTGCCAGTGCTGAACAAAATTGATTTGCCGTCCAGTGATGTTGTTGCAACGCGGGAACAAATCGCAGATGTTATTGGTATGGACGCGTCAGATGCGTTATGTGTTTCGGGTAAAACCGGGGCAGGTGTTCCAGAATTATTGGAAGAAATTGTCAATAAATTGCCTGCGCCCAGTGGCGATGAAAATGCGCCAACGCGTGCGCTGTTGGTCGATTCGTGGTACGATTCGTATCTGGGGGTTGTTGTGTTGGTTCGCGTGGTTGATGGAAAATTATCGCGTGGTCAGAAAATAAAATTTATCGCAACTGGTGCAGAATATGTTGTTGAAAAGGTCGGTTATTTCACACCAAAAATGGAAAATGTGGAATCTCTTTCGACTGGCGAAATTGGGTTTATTATCACCGGTATGAAAACGATTCATGATTGCAAGGTGGGTGACACAATTTGTGATGCGAAAAGTGATGTTGAAATGTTGCCTGGGTTTAAACCGTCTGTCCCGGTTGTGTTTTCAAGTTTCTTTCCAGTAGAAGCAAACGATTATCCAGACCTGCGCGAAGGTGCAGAAAAACTGGCACTGAACGATGCTTCGTTTGTGTTTACAACTGAAAAATCTTCGGCGCTGGGATTTGGGTTGCGCTGTGGATTTTTGGGATTGCTTCATATGGAAATTATAAGTGAACGGTTAAATCGTGAATTTAATTTATCACTGATAAATACTGTGCCCAGTGTGTTGTATAAAATACATTTGCGTGATGGTTCGGTAATGGATTTGGAAAATCCTGCGGATATGCCAGAGATAACACGAATCGAATCTATCGAAGAACCATGGGTGCGCGCAACTATTATGATGCCAGATAAATATTTGGGTGCGATTATGGAACTGTGCGCGTCGCGTCGTGGGGTCCAGGAAAATATTTCCTATGTTGGTAATCGTGCTGTATTGGTATATCAGTTGCCTTTGTCGGAAATAGTTTTCGATTTTTATGACAGGGTAAAATCTTTGTCGTCTGGTTATGCGTCGTTTGACTATGTTTTGTATGATTACCGCGTTTCTGATTTGGTAAAGGTTTCGATTTTGGTGAATGATGAAAATGTGGAACCTTTGTCTTTCCTTTGTCATCGCGGTGTCGCAGAAAAACGTGGTCGGCAGATTGTTGAAAAATTAAAAGATTTAATACCGCGCCACCAATTTAAGATTCCGTTACAGGCTGCGATTGGTGGAAAAATTATTGCGCGCGAAACAATTGCTGCGTATCGCAAAGATGTGACTGCGAAATGTTATGGTGGTGACATCACGCGTAAAAGAAAATTGTTGGAAAAACAGAAAGAAGGTAAAAAGCGTCTGCGTACTTTCGGTAATGTAGAAATCCCGCAATCTGCATTTATCAACGCGTTAAAGGTTGGCGAATAACAAAAAAGGAAAAATTATGGCACATCAGTTTTTCTTTAATTCATATATTCTTGACAGTTTACCGTCGCCAGAAACAGGCTTTGATGTTGTTCAGGATTTGTCCGAACCGCGTTTGCGTATGTATATAACACAACGCGGTGTTAAAAGTTTCTTTGTCCGTAAACGAATCAACGGGCGCGATAAACGAATCATTATCGGAAAATATCCTGAAACCGATATAGAAGAAGCACGCACAAAAGTAGCTGAGGTTTTAGATAATGCGACAAAAAAAATACCAGCACGGCGAAAGAAAATTTTATTCCGTGATTTTGTCGATTTATATTTGAATCACAAAGTACGCCGCGGCGAAGATTCTTTGAATAAATTAAAGCGGTCAATAAATACTCATTTCAAAGATTTCTTTGATAAAAATATTCAGGATTTAACCGATTCGGAATTAAAGGCTGTTCTGGATAATATTGCGGGTCGTGCGATGGCGTTGCGTATGCAGGAATTATTGCAAAGCATTTTTAACTATGCCGTTGATATGGGATATCGTAAGGATAATCCAATGGATAACATGCCGCGAATCGTGGTGGTGCGTCGTGAAAGAAAATTAAATAAATCTGGATTACAAAGGCTGATGAACGCGATAAAAAAAGAAAAAGATATAAATTTGCGTTCTGCGTTTTATATGTTGGTTTATGGATTTGCGCCTAAGACAAAAGTATTCAAAATGCGCTGGGAAGATTTAGATTTTAACCACGATATGTGGAGCGATATGCCGTTGTCAGACAGGGCAATTTTGTTGTTGCAGGATATGCCACAGGATGGCGAATGGGTCTTTATGGGGCGTGGTCGATTCCATTTGACTGACCCACGCACAGCATGGAAACGCGTCGTGACAAATGCTGGTATGCCAAATTTGACAATGGATGATGTGTATAAGTTTTTGATGCATGCGTTGGTCTGGAATCCAGACAAAGATAATTTGCGTAACAATATGAATGATTTGTTGGACGAATTGTTCGCATAATATATTTTTTGCAAAAGTCAACACTTTGTTATCGTTTGTTATAATTTCTTGACACCAATGTCATAAAATGATATCTTGAAGGGAAAGGCGCCTGGGTAAAAACGGGCCACTAAGTTAACTTAAATAAAGGATGAAAAATGTCAACTTTTGAAAAAGTAAAAAAAATCGTATGTGATAAATTGGGCGTTGATGAAGCGAAAGTCACAGAAACAGCATCGTTTGTAAATGATTTGGGTGCAGATTCTTTGGATGTTGTAGAATTTGTTATGGAAGTTGAAAAAGAATTCAATATCACTATTCCTGATGAAGAAGCAACAAAATTGACAACTGTGGGTGATGCGGTTAAATATATCGAAGCACACGCAAAATAAATACTTTAACCTTTTCTATTGTGTTGTTGACCACCCCGTGCGGGTGGTTTTTTATGTCGTTGATTTAATAAATATTTTGGTGTATTATTTCACAAATAAATTATAACAAAGGATATTTTTATGAAAAAAGTTGTTATCACGGGTATGGGAATTGTATCGCCAGTTGGTACAGGTATTGAATACGCCTGGAAAAATTTATTAGATGGGAAAAGCGGTATTCGCAAAGTGACAGAATTTGATACTGACGATTTGACTTCAAAGATTGCAGGTGTCCCAGTGCGCGGAACAAATCCAGGGGATTTTAACCCAGACACGGTTATCGAACCACGCGAACAACGCAAAATGGAAAAAACAATAATGTATGCGCTGGTCGCTGCGGACGAGGCTTTGCGTGATGCGGGTTTAATTGAATATGATGGTGATAAAAATCGTATCGGTGTATCTGTCGGTAGCGGTGTTGGCGGTTTGTCGACAATATCAGAAACAGATACAGATATTTTGAAAAATGGTGCGCGTTTTGTCAGCCCATTCTTTGTGACAAAATCTGTTATAAATATGCCTGCGGGATATATTTCGATAAAATATGGTTTGGGCGGTCCGAATATTGCGATGTCAACGGCATGTGCCACCGGGGCGCATTCAATCGGCGAAGCCGCAGAAATAATTAAACGCGGTGATGCAGATATTATGATTTGTGGTGGTTCCGAATCGGCTGTGTGTCATCTGGGTATGGCAGGATTTGGTGCTATGCGTGCGTTAAGTACGCGTAATGACGACCCCGAACATGCATCGCGCCCATGGGATAAAGACAGGGACGGGTTCATTATTGCCGAAGGTGCCGGTATTGTTGTACTGGAAGAATACGAACACGCAATTAAACGCGGGGCAAAAATTTATGCTGAGGTTGCAGGTTTTGGAATGTCTGCGGACGCACATCATATTACTGCGCCGTCACCAAATGGTGCGGGGGGAAAACGTGCGATGTTGATTGCGCTGGAAAAATCTGGATTGAAACCATCAGATATCGATTATGTGAATGCACATGGAACATCAACCGGTTTGGGCGATTTAGGGGAATTGGTTGCCGTCAAAGAATTGTTTGGTGATGGGGATACATGTATGTCGTCAACAAAATCTATGACAGGACATTTGTTGGGGGCGGCTGGTGCGATAGAGGCAATCTTTTCTGCATTGGCGATACGCGACAATATTGTTCCGCCAACAATGAATCTGGAAAATCCAATCGACGAAGTAGGGGACTTTAATCTGGTTCCAAACAAAGCACAAAAACGCAAAGTTGATGCGGCATTAAGTAATTCGTTTGGGTTTGGTGGAACAAATGCGTCTTTGATTTTGAAACGGGTGAAATAAACATGCTGTTTGAATTAGCAAGACTAGAATATGAACGAAATATGTTAAGCAGTATTTATTCTGTGTTGAATTCGGTATATAATAATGCTCTGGTAGATTTAGAGAAATTTAATTTGAATGAGGTCTCTGAATTTGACAGAAGTCATTATCGGGATTTATATCGTATGGTGTATGATGGTGCGTGTCCGGTAAAAAGTGTCCCAATAACAGATGATACAATTAAACGCGATTTGTGGGATTATGCAAAATGTTATACTGTTTCAGACAAGGATGGTGGCTTAGCATATACTTATTTGATTGGAAAAAGAAGGTCCCAGAAATGTGATCTTTCTGACAAAACTAAGCAGGCACTGGGTGTGCATGTCGGTGATTTAGATGGTGTAAAAATACAATCCAATTTTTTGTCAAAAATTTTGGGCCTGATATTGTTTGATATTGTGTATCCGGATAGTGTGATAAACTTTGGTCGTATCCCATATATTGTTCGTGCCCGTTTGTTTAACGACAGCAGAAATATGATTAACCGTAACGGTAAAAAATATGAATTGTATGATAACGATGGTTCTTTGATTTTGTCCGCAGAACCCGCGAAAACTTTCTTCACAAGGCGAGATACTGCGCGAATAAAATACCCACGCGGCGGAATAAAAATTTTTGAAAATCCAAGTGTCATTGAACGTAAATCAATATTGGCTGGATTGGCAGAACGATACAAAGCAAAAATAAAATAGTTTTTTTAATAATGTCATATAATATAAACTGGTTTGAAGAAAATTTTGTGGCGATACCCTGCGGAGTTTTTGGTAATTGTAGTGCATGTTGTTTTCGTAATTTAAGCAAAGAATTATTTTGCAAAAAACTAGAGTGCGTTGATGAAAACAGTGGTGTTTGCGTTTATTGGGATACCAAAGTACCAGGAGAAAAGAGAGAACTTTTAATGGGGGTGCCTTCGACAGAAATGATAGAATGGTTTAATGGTACGCCTTTTTGTCGTGCACGAAGATTTAGTTTGGGTATTGTAAATAAAGCGTTGCAAAATCAAAAACAAAATGTAAAATAGATGTGTTTTTCGGGGTATAGCTCAGTCTGGTAGAGCGCTACGTTCGGGACGTAGAGGTCGCAGGTTCGAATCTTGTTACCCCGACCAGATATAATAAAATATGACAGAGGCATATTTTATTATATCTGTTGGGTGTACGGATTGGATACGTCGCAACGTAGTTGTAAGGTTCGACTATGAGTAAGCGAAAACGAGCAATGCGAAGTTTGAGCGCTGACGAATGCCCCGCAGGCATTTATGCCGAGGGAATCTTGTTACCCCGACCACTATACAAGGGTTTAACATGGTTGTAAAACAAGATAGTATTAAACAAGGTGTTGGTGTTTGGTTATTTAATCCATATGGTCAAGTTTTAATGGGATTGCGTTTGTCCAAACATGGATTTAATACTTGGTCTGCGCCGGGCGGAAAGCCAGAGCCAAATGAAACCTTGGTCGATACGGCGATTCGTGAAACCTTGGAAGAAACAGGTATTGCATTGGCACCGCGCATGTTGGAATATGTTTGTACTACAGATGATGTTTTTCCAGATTCACATTATTTAACAACGCATTATCGTGTTGATAATATTTTATCTGTTCCGATGGTTATGGAGCCGAATAAGTGTAAAGAATGGCGATGGTTTGATTTGGATAAATTGCCAAATAATTTATTTTTGTCTGCACAAAATTTATTAAAACAAAAAGTTTTCGGGGTGTAGCGCAGCCTGGTAGCGCGTTTGTCTGGGGGGCAAAAGGTCGCGGGTTCGAACCCCGCCACTCCGACCAAAAAATTAAATCGACCGTGTGTCGATTTTATTTTTTGTTGATAAAAAAAGACGAAAATGTTATCATTATAACAATGTTTTATAGGAGAATATAATGGCGATGATATTTCACAGTCGTGAGGCCTTGGCAGAAAGCAAATCTAATCTTTTAGGAATAGAAGCTTTGGGGTTAACCCAAGATACTGCCATTTATTATGCGCAGGCCCTGGAAGGTTTGAAGAAAGGGATCCCTTTGAAAAAACAACATGTTTCGCAAGACGAAAGGGGTTATAGTTGCCATGTTTTGGGTGGACCAGTGGATTATAAGCAAGCGTATGAAGATACCAAGAAAATTTTTTCAAGAATACAGGAAGTTTTATCAAAAAATACTAATGTGCTTCAAGAATGGGGTGATTTACATAATTATAATTTAAATCATCCATATTATGAAGATGCTTTGAAACATTTTAATGGGGCAAAAGAGGTAAAAAAGATTTTGACAGAGTGTTCTGTGGCAACAGGTCTGCAACCAGAGCAATTTATGAAACAAGCGTTTGCGAATGCTTGTTTAATACATTCGGGAAAAAAATCATCACATTTAATGGTTGATAAAAAAGTTAATCAGGCCGTTGATTTGTTTGTCAAAAGAAGTTTTGAAGTCCCTGTGTTATCAGATAACATATATTATGGAATCCAGAATCAAGCCGGAGATGAATTTAAAACAATGGACGATATTAATCGTGGAATAGATAAAGCACAAGAAACTACGCATTTCTATGAATCTAAAATATCTAAAGATTTTGGCGGTTATAGTAAAAAAGATTTGAAAAAAATTGATATGGCATTTGATGTTTATCAAATGTTTAAACATGAAATAGAGGCAATTAAAGAAAAAAGTTGGTATAAAGAGCAAAGAAAAAAAGATATTTACAGTATCGCAAAGGAAAGGGTTGGAATTGAAGACGGAAAGGGTGATAAATTAAAAAACAGAGAAAAAGAAAATAAAAATAAAACAGATAAGAAAAAAATAGCTGAAGTAAAAAATATGCTGGACAACAGATTGGTCAGACGATAGTTCGTCTGATTAATCGTTTGTGTTAATTGTATAGCAAAATGATGGATGTTGCTACTTAAAGTGTTTTTTATTGCTTTTATCAAAACATAGTTTACAATTCCGTCTATGAAATTATCGCGTCGCAAATTCAGAAAAATTAAAGATTGGATAAAATTCTTTCTGGCAATTGCCTGTGTGGTCGTGTTTGTTGTTTACTTTATTTTTAATCTTTGGTCACCGATTCGCAAACCTGTCAGTATAGTTGTTCCGCGTGGGGCATCTGTCACAGGTATGACAAATTACCTTTATAAAAACAACATTATTAAATCCAAAGATTTGTTTTATTTTTCGATTCGTTTGAATGGTGGAACAATCCAGGCCGGCGAATATGATGTGCCGCGTGGGGCAGGCGTTTGGACAATTGCAACTATGTTGGCACGCGGGAATATCGCGACGACAACTGTCACCATTCCAGAAGGAATGACAGTTATCCAGATTAAAAAATTGTTGATGAATATTCCGTATTTGACTGGCGAAGTTGATTGCGACAAAGATTTGCCTGTGTGCGATTTGCATGATGGGGAAATTTTTCCAGATACCTATCGAATCGCGCGTGGTACATCGCGTTTGTCTGTACTGGAATTAGCGCGTAAGAAAATGATAGAGGTCAAAGATTCTTTTTCTGACTATGAATATCCAAAACCATTAAAAGATTGGAACGATGTTATGGTGTTGGCATCTATTGTTCAGAAAGAAACCCCGCAAAAACGTGAAATGCCAATTGTTGCCAGTGTTTATCTGAATCGTTTGAATATAAATATGCGCCTGCAGGCAGACCCAACAGTGGTTTATGCACTGACCGATTCGGAAGGCGATATGCACGGCGAACCGTTGTTGTCCGGACATTTAAAGATTGATAGTCCGTACAATACCTATACTAATAATGGTTTGCCGCCCGCACCGATTGCAAATGTTGGGCGCGATGCAATCAGGGGGGTGTTAAAGCCTGCGCACACAAAATATTTGTTCTTTGTTGCCGATGGACGCGGTGGTCACAAATTTTCCAAAGATTATGCCGAACATCAGAAAAATCATGAAAAATGGCGTGGAATAAAAAACAAAAGAAATAAATAACGCGTACATTCTTTGCACGCGACGACGGGCGCAATTATATCATAAATTGTACTTGTTTTCAAGAAATCTATTTTCTTGTTTATCGGGTTGTTGTGTGAGATAATATTCTTATCAGGAAAAATGCCTGAGGTAAGTTTAACAGAGAAAAAGGAATGTATTATGAAAAAATTAGCTTTGACTTCTTTATTGGCTGTGTTTGCTGTGTCTGGCGCACATGCTGCAAATGTAATAGATGGTAATCCGCTGTATTTGCCAGGTCAAAATCATTTTTACAGTGTGACTTCTTTGGAATCTCATTCTGATCATTTCAGCAGATGGGGCATGAATGAAGAATTTGGTTATGGTATCACAAACAAATTGGCATTGAATGTTTCTACAAATATAAATGATCAAAAATCTTTTAACGAATGGTCATGGGATGAATTTGCTTTCGGTGCAAAATTGCGTGTATTGGATAACGGTGGATGGAAAGCTGATTTGATTGGTGCTTATACTATCGATCCATTCTGGGGTAATCATCAGCCATGGTTGGATAAAGATTACACAAATTATACATGGACAGCAGGTGTTCGTGGTGGTTATGTAGGTTCTTTCTGGACAGTTGCAGGACATGCGTTGTTCAATTATGAAAATTCAGAATCTTTCAATTGGGACGACAAAGGTATTCATACAGTAGATTTGGGATTGGACGGACAATTGTTGTTGGGACGTCATTTCTCGCTGTTGGCTGGTGTTGAATACACAGGCAGATTGGATAACGCTGATGCGAATGGTGTAAAAATCAAAAACGCAGGCGCATGGTCTGCTGAATTTGGTGCAAACTATAACTTTGATGCAACAAAGTTTATTGGTTTGTATGTCAAGAGTGGTTTGGAACACAAAAATGGCAACAGCGATTGGGAAATCGAAGATGGATTTGGTTTTGGTGCTAAGTTCGGTATTGATTTCTAATCATCTCGAAAAGAATAAAGCCTGGTCGTTTGACCGGGCTTTTTTTTGTTTTTTAATTGTTTTGACACAAAAAGTCCTTTGTCATATTTGTTTGTCGTCAAAGTATAGATTTTCAGCGGTTTTTAGAGAAGAAAGTCCGATATTTTCCTTGACAATTTTTGGGGTGGGGTTATAATGTGTGTGCTTTCCGTGTAATGAAGGAAAGTAAGAAGTAACAGAAAACCGCAATTTTTGCGAGATTTATAATCAGACGCAACGCGCCGGAAATAAGTCTGCTTGCGGGTTTCGTATGGAAAAAAGAGTATAAAAAAACAAAGAGAATTTGAATGCCAACAGTAAATCAACTGATTCGGAAACCACGTAAAAAAGTTGCAGTGAAATCTACTGCACCTGATATGATGTCGAATCCTCAAAAACGCGGTGTTTGTACACGTGTTTATACGACTACACCAAAAAAACCTAACTCTGCGCAACGTAAGGTTGCCCGTGTTAAATTGGCCAATGGTCACGAAGTAACCGCCTATATTCCTGGCGAAGGTCACAACCTGCAGGAACACAGCGTCGTTATGATTCGTGGTGGTCGTGTAAAGGACTTGCCAGGTGTGAAATATCACATCATTCGTGGTGTTCTTGATACAAAAGGCGTCGAAAGCAGAAAGCAGGGTCGTTCCTTGTACGGCGCAAAAGGTAAAAAATAATACACATCTGTTATTGGTGTGAGTAATTTGGGAAACCAAGTGAAGAAACTAAAAGGAAAATAAATATGTCAAGACGTAAAGCTGCAACAAAACGTGAAATCTTGCCAGATTCAAAATATCATAATCTGGTTGTTGCAAAATGTATAAATGTTGTTATGTGGGATGGTAAAAAAGAAGTCGCTGAAAATATCGTTTATGGCGCGATGGAAAAATTGAAAACCATCACAAAAGATAAAGATGAATTGACGCTGTTTTTGGAAGCGGTCGATGCGTTAAAACCGTCAGTCGAAGTAAAAGGGCGCCGTGTTGGTGGTGCAACCTATCAGGTTCCTGTCGAAGTTCGCAAAGATCGTCAGCAAACATTGGCTTTGCGTTGGTTGGTCATGTTTGCCAGAAAACGCGGTGAACGTTCTATGGAAGATAGATTGTTTGCAGAATTACGTGATGCCCTGAATGGTCAAGGTGGCGCATTCAAAAAGAAATTAGACACACACAGAATGGCAGAAGCAAATAAAGCGTTTGCTCACTTCCGTTGGTAATATAATAAATAAAGAAATAAGGAAAGACTTATGTCAGTTGGAAAAACCGCATCTTTGGATATGTACCGCAATATTGGAATTATGGCCCATATTGACGCAGGTAAAACAACTACTTCTGAACGTATTTTGTTCTATACCGGTAAAACATATAAAATCGGTGAAGTGCATGATGGTGCTGCAACAATGGACTGGATGGTTCAGGAACAAGAACGTGGTATTACAATTACTTCTGCTGCGACAACATGTTTCTGGCGCGACCATCGTATCAATTTGATTGACACGCCGGGACACGTGGACTTTACAATGGAAGTAGAACGTTCTTTGCGTGTTTTGGACGGTGCTGTTGCTGTGTTTGAATCTGTGTCTGGTGTGCAACCACAAACAGAAACAGTATGGCGTCAGGCAGACCGTTATAATGTTCCACGTATTTGCTTTATCAACAAAATGGACAGAACTGGTGCAAATTTCTTCCGTTGTGTGGATATGATTCGTGAAAGATTAGGCGCCAACCCATTGGTGGTCAATTTCCCAATCGGTCAAGAACAAGACTTCAAAGGCGTTGTTGATGTTGTTGAAATGAAGGCGATTATTTGGGAAGATGAAAATGGCTCTCATCCAAAAACAGAAGAAATTCCTGCTGAATTGAAAGATAAAGCAGAAGAATTGCACAACAAATTGATTGAAGAAGTCGTTACATTGGACGATGCAATCATGGAAGAATATATGGAAGGCAAAATCCCAGATGTTGCGACAATCAAAAAATTGTTACGCAAGGGAACAATTGCTCAAAACTTCGTTCCTGTGTTGTGCGGAACTGCATTTAAGAACAAAGGTGTTCAACCATTGTTGGATGCTATCGTAGATTATTTGCCATCACCATTGGATATTCCTGCGATTAAAGGAACCAAGATGGACGGCGAAACAGAAACAGAACGTCATGCTGATCCAAAAGAACCGTTTAGTGCATTGGCATTTAAGGTTGCGAATGACCCATTCGTTGGAAATTTGATGTTTATCCGTATTTATTCGGGTAAATTGACTTCTGGTTCTTATATTTACAACTCTAATCGTGATAAACGCGAACGCGTTGGTCGTATGTTGTTGATGCACGCAAATGCGCGTGAAGAAATCAAAGAAGCGTCCGCGGGTGATATTATCACATTGGTTGGTATGAAAGAAACTATTACTGGTGACACTTTGTGCGATGAATCAAATCCAATTATTTTGGAATCTATTCACGTTCCAGAACCAGTTATTTCTATCGCAGTTGAACCAAAAACAAAAGCTGATATTGAAAAGATGTCTTTGGGCCTGCAAGCGTTGGCCAAAGAAGACCCTTCGTTCCGCGTATCTGTTGACGAAGAATCTGGTCAAACAATTTTGGCAGGTGTTGGTGAATTGCATTTGGAAATTTTGGTTGACAGATTGTTGCGTGAATTCAAAGTAGATGTTAATGTTGGTGAACCACGTATCGCATATCGTGAAACATTCCGCAAACCAGTTTTGGAAGAATACACACATAAAAAACAGTCTGGTGGTTCTGGTCAGTACGCCCAGGTTAAAATCCAATTTGAACCATTGGAACCGGGTGCTGGTTATGAATTTGAAAACAAGATTGTTGGTGGTGCGATTCCAAAAGAATACATCCCAGGTGTAGAAAAAGGTTTGAAGATAGCACAACAGACAGGTGTTTTGATTGGCTATCCAACAGTAGATTTCAAGGCCACATTGGTAGATGGTAAATATCACGAAGTTGACTCTAATGTGTTATGCTTTGAAATTGCGGCGCGTGCTTGCTTCCGCGAAGCGATGAAGAAAGCGGCACCAAAATTATTGGAACCGATTATGAAGCTTTCGGTAAATACACCGGAAGAATACGTCGGTGACATTATTGGCGATTTGAACAGTCGCCGCGGACAAATCAATGGTATCGAAACCAGATTCGGCAGCCAGTTGATAACTGCGTTTGTCCCTCTGGCTAATTTGTTCGGGTATGTCAAAACATTACGTTCTTTGTCACAGGGTCGTGCAAATCCATATATGGAATTGTCGCACTATGACGAAGTGCCACAAAATGTTGCTGACGAAGTAATCAAAAAAATGACAAAATAAACAATTACAAACTTAAATAACTAACCAGCCTAAGGAGAAAACGATGGCAAAAGAAAAGTATGTAAGAACAAAACCTCATGTCAATATTGGTACTATTGGTCACGTTGACCATGGTAAAACAACTTTGACAGCTGCAATTGTTCACTACTATGGCGTTGGTATCGACGCACAGAAAGGTGTTGATCAAATCGATAATGCACCAGAAGAAAAAGCACGTGGTATAACAATTAACACTGCACACGTTGAATATGAAACAGAAAATCGTCACTATGCTCACGTTGACTGCCCAGGACACGCGGACTATGTTAAAAACATGATTACCGGTGCTGCGCAGATGGACGGTGCTATTTTGGTGGTTGCTGCAACTGATGGTCCAATGCCACAAACACGTGAACACATCTTGTTGGCACGTCAGGTTGGTATTCCAAAAATCGTAGTTTATTTGAACAAATGCGATTTGGCGAATGATCCTGAATTGTTGGAATTGGTTGAAATGGAAATTCGTGAATTGTTGTCTGCTAATGACTTTGATGGTGACAATGCTCCTATTATCCGTGGTTCTGCTATTTCTGCATTGGAAGGCAAAAATGACGGTTTGGGCAAAGAATCTATTGACGCATTGTTGGCAGCATGTGATTCCTATATCCCAATGCCGGATCGTCCAGTTGATAAACCATTCTTGATGCCAATTGAAGACGTGTTCTCTATCACAGGTCGTGGTACCGTGGTGACAGGTCGTGTTGAATCTGGTGTTATCAAAGTAGGTGACGAATGCGAAATCGTAGGTTTGAAACCAACACAGAAAACAACAGTTACTGGCGTTGAAATGTTCCGCAAATTGTTGGATCAAGGTGAAGCCGGTGATAATGTAGGTCTGTTGTTGCGTGGTACAAAGAAAGAAGATGTAGAACGTGGTCAGATTATCTGCAAACCAGGTTCCATCACACCACACACAGAATTCGAAGCTGAAGTTTATATTTTGACGAAAGAAGAAGGTGGCCGTCATACAGCATTCTTCTCTAACTATCGTCCACAATTCTATTTCAGCACAACAGACGTAACAGGTACAATTACTTTGCCAGCAGACAAAGAAATGGTCTTGCCAGGTGATAACGTTCGTATCAGCGTGCAACTGATTGCACCTATTGCTATGAGCGAAGGTCGCCGCTTTGCTATCCGTGAAGGCGGACGCACAGTTGGTGCAGGTGTTGTATCTAAAATTGTTAAATAATTGTTGCAATTTGCGGGCAAAAGGTTTACCCTTTGCCCGCAAAACAACTTAAAATAAGGAAAACGAACAATGGTACCAGCATCTAAGATTCGCATCAAATTGATAGCTTTCGACCACAGGGTCTTGATGGAATCAGTAGAAGAAATTGTAAAAACAGCAAAACGCACCGGCGCAGATGTCGTTGGACCCGTTCGCTTGCCAACTTTGATTCAAAAGTTTACAGTGAACCGTTCTCCACACGTTGATAAAAAATCGCGTGAACAATTCGAAATCCGCAATCATAAAGCGGTCGTAGATATTGTTAACCCAACCCCTCAGACAGTTGATGCACTGATGAAGTTGGATTTGGCATCTGGTGTTGATGTAAAAATTAAATTATAAAATGTGTATGTTAGTGGACATGGTGTCCATTAACCACTGACAAAAAAGGCAAAAAAATGAAACGTAGCGGATTAATTACAACAAAAATAGGGATGACCCGCCTTTATGATGAAGCCGGTGTTGCCCACGCAGTAACAGTTTTATCTGTTGGGGATTGTGCTGTTATTGGAAATCGTACAATGGAAAAAAATGGTTATGTCGCAAATATATTGGGTTTGCGTGAAGCAAAAGCAAAACATGTTGCGAAACCACAAGCAGTAGCAGCAGAAAAAGCGGGTGTTAAACCTTATCGTAAGGTTGTAGAATTCCGCGTTTCTGATGATTGTGTCATTCCAAGCGGAACACAATTATCTGCCGCACATTTTATTGCCGGTCAATATGTTGATGTTCAGGCAACCAGCAAGGGTAAAGGTTTCCAGGGTGCTATGAAACGCCACAATTTTGGTGGTAAAGAAGCAACCCACGGTGTATTAAAAGCACATCGTTCCCTTGGTGGTACAGGTATGCGTGAATGGCCAGGCCGTGTCTTGAAAGGTAAAAAGATGTCCGGTCAAATGGGTAACGAAACTGTGACTGTTCAAAACTTGAAAGTTTTCGGAACAGATACAGTTGAAAATCTGATTTTCGTCGAAGGCGCAGTTCCAGGCAGCAATGGAACATTCGTGTTGGTAAATGACGCAATTAAAAAAGTTCAAGACCAATTGCCAGTTCCAACATTTGCAGCCACAGAAGAAGTTGCACAACCAGTAAACGAAGCTGAAGCAGCATAACGACACAATATAAGGTGAATAAAATGCAAGTAGAAATTTTAAATTTAGATGGCAAATCAGTCGGTAAAGTAGAATTGTCCGACAGCATCTTTGGAATTGATCCACGTGCAGACATTTTGCACCGTGTTGTTACATGGCAACGTGCAAATGCTCGTGCTGGCACTCATGCAGTTAAAACTGTATCTGATGTTGCAGGAAGTGGTAAAAAAGCATTCAAACAAAAGAAAACAGGTAACGCACGTGAAGGTGAAAGATACAATGTTCACATGCGTGGTGGTGGTGTTGTTCATGGACCTGTCGTTCGTGACCACAGCATCGATTTGACAAAGAAAATCCGTTCTTTGGGTTTGAAGATGGCTTTGTCTTCAAAAGTAAAAGAAGGCGCTTTGATTGTTATTGACAGCGAAAAAATGAGCGCGGCAAAAACAAACACATTGGCAAAACAATTGAAAAAATTGAATATTGCATCTGCTTTGTTTGTTGGTGCAGAAAGCGTCGATACAAACTTCAAGAAATCTGCGTCGAACATCGCTAATGTTGACGTATTGCCAACAATTGGTTTGAATGTTTTGGATATCTTGAAACACGAAAAATTAGTTTTGACAGCAGACGCTGTTAAAGCCGTAGAAGCGAGACTTTCATAATTAAAGGTTTGAAGATATGGCAGAAAAAAAAGTTGAAAAGAAATTAGTTGCGACGGCAAATACATATGATGTGTTGCGTCGTCCAATCATTTCGGAAAAAGCAGCCCGCCTTTCCGAAAGCAATGGCGTTGTATTTGAAGTTGCAATGTCTGCAACAAAAGAAGATGTTGCGAAAGCCATGGAAGTTTTGTTTGGTATCAAACCAACAAAAATCAATATGGTTATCACCAAGGGTAAAGTGAAAACTTTCCGTGGTCGCAGCACTGGTACACAACGCAAAGTTAAAAAAGCATATGTATCTTTACCAGCCGATGCAAAATTGGATTTGGCAACAGATATGTAATAAACAACTGTTTTGGCAGAGAACCCGTAATATCGGATGTTAGTGCCAAAACTTAAACAAAGGTAAAATAAAATGGCATTGAAACATTACAAGCCAACAACACCAGGAACACGTGGTTTGACATTGATTGACCACAGTTGTTTGCACAAAGGTGCACCTGAAAAGTCTTTGACTGTTGGTTTAAAGTCCAAAGGTGGACGTAATAATTTTGGTCATGTCACTGTTCCACACCAGGGTGGGGGACACAAACGCAAATATCGTTTGATTGATTTTGACCGTAAAAAGAAAGACATTCCTGCAACAGTAGTTCGTTTGGAATATGACCCAAACCGTACTGCGTTTATTGCATTGATTGAATATAAAGACGGTATTCGTTCTTATATCCTGGCACCACGTGATTTAAAACCAGGTGATACAGTTATTTCTGGAACACGTGAAGATATTAAACCAGGTAACGCAATGCCATTGAAAAATATGCCAATCGGAACGATTGTGCATAATGTTGAATTGAAACCAGGTGCTGGTGGTCAATTGGCCCGCAGTGCTGGTTGTTATGCCCAATTGATGGGTAAAGATGGTGTGTATGCCCAGATTAAAATGAACAGCGGTGAATTACGCAAGGTTCATTCTGAATGTTTGGCAACAGTTGGCAGTGTTTCTAACCCTGAACAACGTAATGTCAATTTGGGTAAAGCGGGTCGTGCACGTTGGTTGGGAATTCGCCCATCTACACGTGGTATGGCGATGAACCCGAACGATCACCCAATGGGTGGTGGTAACGGTCATTCCAAAGGACATGAACCTGTATCCCGCACAGGTATTCCAGCCAAGGGATATCGTACGCGTAGCAATAAACGTACTGCAAAGATGATTATCCGCAGCAGACATTTGGCAAAGAAGAAATAATAGGAGTGTAAAATGTCTCGTTCAGTATGGAAAGGTCCTTATGTTCACCCATCTATCTTGAAAAAGGTAGCGGTGGCTATTGAAAAAGATGACCATAAACCTATCAAAACATGGTCCCGTGGCAGTACAATTGTGCCACCTATGGTTGGTTTGACATTTGAAGTTCACAATGGCAACAAATTTATACCTGTGTCAATCGTCGAAGATATGATTGGCCACAAATTAGGTGAATTTGCCCCAACACGTACTTTTAAAGGTCACGCCGCAAATAAAAAAGCAGCAGCAAAATAAGGGTAGGGTAAAATTATGACAAGATATGGAATAAAAGACAATCAGGTTCGTGCGTTTAATAAAATGATTCGCATCAGCCACCAGAAATTAAATCTGGTTTGTGATATGGTTCGCGGCTTGCCAGTTGACCGTGCCGTTGATGTTTTAAAGTTTTCGAAAAAACGTGTTTCTGACGAAGTTTTGAAAACATTGTTGTCTGCTGTTGCAAACGCAGAACACAATAAAAATTTGCCAGTGGATACTTTGTTCGTCAAAGAAATTTGGTGTGGCAAAGCGCTGACAATGAAACGCATCATGGCAGGACCACGCGGAAGTGCGCGTCCTATTTTGAAACCATTTTCTAATTTGACAATCGTTTTGGAAAGTGGGGCGGCTCCTGAAAAGAAAAAAACAAAAAAAGTAACAAAATAAAAGTGGAGTGAAAAAAATGGGACAAAAAGTATCACCAATTTCATTACGCGAATTTATCAACAAGATTACAGATTCTCGCTGGATTGCTGGTAAAAAAGACTATGCTAATTTGCTGGCAGAAGATGTTAAAATCCGTAAATTCGTTGAAAAGAAATTAAAGAAAGCAGGATTGGCCAAGGTCGTTATCGAACGTTTTGCGAAGAAAGTAGTTGTTACTATCCACACATCACGTCCAGGTATGATTATTGGTAAAAACGGTGCAGATATCGAAGCTTTGCGTAACGATATCAAAAAATTGGTCAAGAACGATCAAGTTGTTGTTAACATCTATGAAGTTCGTCGTCCAGATTTAAATGCACAATTGGTTGCACAAAATATTGCACAACAAATTGAAGGTCGTGTATCTTTCAAACGTGCGATGAAAAAGGCTGTTCAAAATGCCCAAAAAGCAGGTGCCCAGGGTATCAAAGTGATGTGTTCTGGTCGTTTGAATGGTGCAGAAATTGCGCGCAGCGAACAAATTCGCGAAGGACGCATTCCGCTTCATACACTGCGTGCTGATATTGACTATGCGTCAATTCAGGCAAAAACAACATACGGTGTTATCGGCGTGAAGGTTTGGATTTACACCGGCGATGTTGTAAACAAAGAAAAGCTGGCGTCTGAAATGGCGCGTCCGACTGAATATGCCGGCAGCAGCGAAAAGAAAAAAAGCAAATAATAATTAAAATTTAAAGGTTTTAATCATGTTAATGCCAAATAAAACAAAATTTCGCAAACAGCACAAAGGTCGTATTCACGGAACAGCAAAAGGTGGAAGTGAATTGGCATTTGGGTCGTTTGGACTGAAAGCAATGTCTCCTGAACGTGTTACGGCACGTCAGATAGAAGCCGCTCGTCGTGCTATCACCCGTCATATGAGACGTCAGGGTAAATTGTGGATTCGTATTTTCCCAGATGTTCCAGTGACTGCAAAACCAGGTGGTGTTCGTATGGGTAAAGGTAAAGGTGCTGTTGAATACTGGATTTGCCGTGTTAAACCAGGCCGCATCATGTTCGAATTGGACGGTGTTAAACCAGAAATCGCATATGAAGCGTTTGCTTTGGCTGCTGCAAAATTGCCAGTTAAAACAAAAATCGTAGACCGCAAAGTAAACTAATACAAGTGCAAAAAGGTTAGAAGATATGGCAGAAAAGAAAACAGCTAAGACAGCTAAAACAGCCGAAAAAGAAGCTTTGACAAAGGAAGCTTTGCAAAGCAAATTGGTTGATTTGAAAAAAGAACAAATGAATCAACGCTTTCAACTGGCTGCGGGTCAATTGCCAAAAACACATGTTTTGCGTAAAACTCGCCGCGAAATTGCACGTGTAAAAACCAAGTTGAATGCTGCGAAATAATAACTAAATCTTTGACTTTTGATTTTTTTAGTGTAAAATCAAGAGCCGGAAAACAAAAAATAAGGACAAAAGTTATGCCAAGACGTATACTGCAAGGAACTGTAAAAAGTACAGCAAATGACAAAACTGTCGTTGTCGAAGTAGAACGCCGTTTTCGTCATCCATTGTATGGAAAGTTCGTAAAGCAGAATAAAAAATACAAGGCACACGATGAAAACAACGAATATAAAGTTGGTGAAATCGTTGCTATTGAAGAACATCGTCCTATTTCCAAGACAAAATCTTGGATTGTAAAGGGTCGTGTTGGGGTCAGCAAAGACACAACTGTTAATGTTGACTAATAAATTGGTGGGTTTTTTGAGGTCTTGAATCCGAAACATCAACGAAAAATTCAAGACAGTCGAAACCCGGTAACAAAGCAGTGGGGGATTGCCCCATTTGCAGGATTAAGGAAAAAAGTTATGATACAAAATGAAACAGTTATGACAGTTGCAGATAACTCTGGTGCACGTAAAGCTATGTGTATCAAGGTTTTGGGCGGTTCTCATCGTCGTTATGCAACAGTTGGCGATAAAATCGTTGTCGCTATTAAAGATGCTATTCCACGTGGTAAGGTTCAAAAAGGGACTGTTCAACGTGCTATTATCGTAAGAACAAAATTCCCAGTTAAACGTCCAGACGGATCTATTATCCGTTTTGATGATAACGCGGTTGTTTTGATAAACAAAAACAATTTCGAACCAATTGGAACACGTATCTTTGGCCCAATTGCACGTGAAGTTCGTCGTAAATACGATGTTCAAAAAATTGTGTCTTTGGCACCAGAAGTGATATAATGCTTTACTAACTAAAAGGCGAAAAGATGAAAATTAAGAAAGGCGACGAAGTCGTAGTTATTTCGGGAAAATACAAAGGCGTCAAAGGTAAAGTATTACAGGCACGTCCAAGTGAATCCCGTGTTGTTGTCGAAGGTGTGAACCGTCATAAATGGCACATCAAACCAACACAAGAACAACCAGGTCATATCGTTGATCGCGAAGCACCTATCCATGTATCAAATGTTGCATTGATTGACCCAAAAACAAAAAAAGCAACACGTGTTGGATATGAAATGAAAGGAGACAAAAAAGTTCGCGTTTCAAAGAAATCTGGATCTGAAATCTAAACTAAATGATTCCGCTGTTACGGAACCGATAACGAAAAGGTAAACAAAAATGCAAAGCAGATTGCGTGATATTTATGAAAAGAATGTCGTTCCTGAATTAGTGAAAGAATTCGGGTACACAAATAAATTTGCAGTTCCAAAACTCACTAAAATCGTTTTGAATATGGGCGTTGGCGAAGCTGTATCTGATAAAAAGAAATTGGACAGTGCTGCGGCTGATTTGACAGCGATTGCTGCACAAAAATCTATCATTACACATGCAAAGAAATCTATTGCTACATATCGTTTGCGCGAAGGTCAGGCGATTGGGACCAAAGTGACATTGCGTGGCAAAAGAATGTATGATTTCTTGGACAAACTGATTACAGTGGCCCTGCCACGTGTAAAAGACTTCCGCGGATTGTCTAAATCTAAATTTGATGGTCGTGGAAATTATGCGTTCGGTATCAAAGAACATTTGATATTCCCAGAAATTTCTGTTGATAAAATCGATGCTATCCGTGGTATGGATATCGTTATCGTAACAACAGCAAAAACAGATGATGAAGCCCGTGCATTGCTGACTAAAATCGGCCTGCCATTGGTTTTGAAATAATATAAGGAATTAAAGATGGCTAAATTAGCGTTGATAAATAAACAAAAAAGACGTGAAAAATTGGTTGCCCAATACGCAAAAAAACGCGAAGCAATCAAAGCAAAAATGTCAGTAAATGCGACACCAGAAGAACGTATGGATGCCATGAAAAAATTGGCAAAGTTGCCACGCAACGCAAATCCAACACGTTTGCACAATCGTTGTTCGGTGACTGGTCGTGCACGCGGTTTTTCGCGCATGTTCGGTTTGTGCCGTCAACAGGTTCGTACGATGGCGTCCGAAGGAAAATTGCCAGGTGTTCGTAAATCCAGCTGGTAAAGATAAATTAAATGCAAGCTGTGGACAATGCAGCCCAAGCGCAGGAAGAAATTCTTGCAAAAAAACAAGGAGTAAAAAATGTCAATATCTCATCCAATCGGAGACATGGTTACCCGCATCCGCAATGGTCAAAATGCAGGTAAAGAATATGTGTCTGTTCCTAAAAGTAAATTACGTGCAGCCGTATTGGCCGTATTGAAAGACGAAGGTTTTATAACTGATTTTCGTGAAGAAAAAATCGATGATAATCGTTCGAATTTGGTTATTGAATTGAAATATGTCAACGGCAACGGTGCAATCCAAGAAATAAGTGCTGTTTCTAAACCTGGTCGTCGTGTATATTCGTCTTGTGCGAAAATGCCACGCGTTTTGAACGGTTTGGGTATCGCGGTTGTTTCAACACCAAATGGTGTTATGACAGACCACAAAGCGCGCCTGATGAATGTCGGCGGTGAAGTATTATGCAAAGTTATCTAATCAAAAGGAAATCGTTATGTCTCGTGCAGGAAAATATCCAGTAGAAATTAAAAATGGCGTATCGGTTGAATTGACAGATAACGCTGTAGTTGTAAAAGGACCAAAAGGTGAATTGCATGTTTCTTTGGAAACTAAAAATGCCAATTTGGTTGATATCAAAGTAGAAGACGGTCATGTCGTTGTCACACCAAAAGATGCAGAAGATAAAGCATCACGTGCAATGTGGGGAACAATGACCCGTAATATTAAATCAGCAGTCCAGGGTGTATCCGAAGGCTTTTCTAAACCTATGTACATGAAAGGTGTAGGTTATAAAGCATCGGTGAAAGGCAACATCTTTACATTGGTTGTTGGTTTTTCACATGATGTAAATATGGAAATCCCAGCCGGTTTGACTGTCACAATGGGTGAAACACCAACTGAATTCACAATTTCTGGTATCGACAAGAATTTGTTGGGACAATTTGCTGATAAAATTCATAAAATCCGCAAAGCTGATCCATACAAAGGCAAGGGCATCTTCTATAAGGGTGAAGTAATTCGCCGCAAAGAAGGTAAAAAGAAATAATAGGCTGTAATTTCCGCTGTTACGGAAATTGAAAAAAAGGAAACAAAATGTTAAAACATTTGACTTCAGATGAAAGACGCACTTTGGCAAATCGCGGTGCGTTGAAAAGAAAAAATCCAGGTAAGATCCGTTTGTCAGTTTTTCGTTCTGGTCGTCATATTGAAATTCAGGCGATTGATGATACACG
>JAZURV010000003.1:0-10536 GCA_045606425.1 Candidatus Enterousia sp. | reverse complement strand
ACAGGATTCGCAGTGGTGGTCATTTCCTTGGTTTCGTCACCGTTTAAAAATACTTTTTTCTGTGTTCCGTCTGTTGCAACATAAACCAAGTCAGAGAAAACGGGTGAATAAATAGTGGCTTCGACTGTCCATGCGGCAAAAACTGAATTTGGCAAAAGAACGCACCCCAATGCAAACAATGCATTTGTCATAAAATGCAACATTTTACATAAAGGCCTATGAATTACCATTTCCTTCTTTTACCCCTCAAAAATCCCTCTTCTCTGCGTCATATCCCGTATTCTGTGCCTTCGTCTGCGGTCACTATAGCAACATAAAAAAGGGGGTGCAAGCATGTTTTTTTTATAAAATTTACTATATGGAACAAAAAAAACTTGATTTTAGTTTAATAATAACCTAGAATGCACGCAGTATTAAAAAAGGGTTATTAAAAATGGCATCTAAAAAAGGCAGCAAGGAAGTTGTAAAACTGGAAAACAAAGAAACCGGTTTCTATTACACAACTACAAAAAATACAAAATCTGAAAACACTCAGGGCAAAATGAAATTCCGTAAATACGACCCAAAATTACGCAAACATGTTGTATTTACAGAAGCAAAAATGAGCCACTAATTTTCAGGCAATTTCGATTAAAAAAACACCCACAATCGTGGGTGTTTTTCTACCTTCCCTCCCCGACTTCGTCGGTACCCCCCCTAAGGGGAGAATTTTTTATTTTCCGAATTTACCACTGCGTGGGAAACCAACAGGTATCGTATGCCCCTGGGATGCGCGTTTTGCAAGCCACGGTTTTATGTCGTCTAATTTTGTGGTACCACGACCAGTTGTCCAACCAAAACCATCCGCCATGTTAAAGAACATCGCATCTATTGTATATGTGCGTTCTGCGTTATATTTTTGCAATATTACGCCTTTGCCACGGGTCATTTCTGGAATCTGATTTGTTTCAAATATCAGCAATTTATCATTAGACCCAGAAAGCGCAACCATATCACCCGTCACAGGCACACACAGCACCGCCGGATTGCGTTCGTCAACATTCATAATCTGTTTACCATTTTTGGTTTGTGCAACACAATTTTCACCTGCAACGATAAAGCCCGTACCATGACGACCAACAACCAGATATTTTGCAGATGTATCTAAAACAAACGCTTTGACTATGTTTTCTTCTGCGCCAATATCAGCCATCATACGCACAGATTCACCGAAACCACGCGCAGACGGTAAATCATTCCCCGATAAAGTGAACATTTTTCCGCCACTTGCAAACAGATTTATTTTATCTGTTGTTTGTGCATGGAAAGCGAATTGCAATTCGTCGCCTTCTTTGAATTTCATATCAAGGTTATTTAAATCAAGATGACCCTTGGCTGCGCGTATCCAGCCCATCGCGGATAACACAACCGTGATTGGTTCTTTTTCAATAAAATCATCTGCATTGACAACGATTTCTTCGCCAACTGGTGCCCATTGGGTGCGACGACGCCCCAGGGCTGTATTTTTTGCATACTGTTTTTTAATATCATCGAACCACGCATGCAATTGTGCATTTTGAATTTCTTCGCTGTCCAATAGCGCTTGCAATTTTTCTTTTTCTGCGCGCAATTCTTTGTCTTCGCGTTTGATTTCCATTTCTTCCAATTTACGAAGTGAACGCAGACGCGTATTCAATATCGATTCAACCTGAATTTCAGTCAATTGAAATTCTGCCATCAAAACGGATTTTGGGTCGTCTTCGTTTCTGATAATTTCAATTACCCTGTCCAGATTCAGATAGACAATCAACAAACCGCCCAATATTTCCAACCGTCTTTCAATATTGCCCAGGCGCCATTTCGTGCGACGCAGTAAAACATTTTTCTGGTGCGCGATAAATTCACGCAACACATCACCAATCGGCATTACACGCGGTGCACCATTAGAATCAACAACATTAAAATTCATGTTAAATTTATATTCTAAATCAGTCATCGCAAACAAATGCGCCATCATTTTATCGATTGGAATATTGCGATTCTTTGGTGTGATAACAATGCGAACATCTGTCGTAGATTCATCAACAATGTCTTCGACCAATGGCAATTTTTTGTTGTCAATTAAATCTGCAATTTGTTCAACCAACTTTGATTTAACTATGCCATATGGGATTTCAGTTACGACTACTTGTTCTGCGCCACGTTCCAGTTTTTCGGTTTCCCATTTTGCACGAATACGAAATGCACCACGACCTGTATTATAATTCTTGCAAATTGTTGCGAAATCGTCGATTAAAACACCACCAGTTGGAAAATCTGGTCCAACCAGTTTTTTCATTATTTGTTCTGTTGTTGCGGTTGGTTTATCAACAACCAGATTCAATGCGTCCATAATTTCAGAAACATTGTGTGTTGGAATATTTGTCGCCATACCCACAGCAATTCCCATACCACCATTTGCCAACAAATTTGGAAACGCACCCGGCATCACAGTTGGTTCAACCGTTGTTCCATCAAAATTAGGCATCATATCAACACTGTCTTCGTCAATGCCTTCCATAATCAGCATTGCCGCCGCCGTCATCTTTGATTCTGTATAACGATATGCTGCCTGGGGGTCACCGTCAATATTACCAAAGTTTCCTTGACCGTCAATCAGTGGATAACGCACCGAAAAGTCCTGAGCCAATCTTACCATTGCATCATAAACCGAAGAATCACCATGCGGGTGATAATGACCCAACACATCACCAACAACCGTTGCACATTTACGAAATGCAGCCGATGGCGACAATTTTTGACGCAACATAGAATACAAAATACGACGATGCACCGGTTTCAAACCGTCCCGAACATCAGGCAAGGCACGCGCAACAATGGTCGATACCGCGTACGACAAATACCGTTCGGACAGTGCGTCTGATAATTGCTGTCCAGATATATTTTCAACTGTATTTTCAGATTTTCTCATATCATCTTTCCATTTTTATCACGCAAAGAATAAAACATTTCAAAAAATAAAACAAGAACAAACCGTTCAAAAAATTTTTTAATAAAAGATATTGACAAAATAAAATATTGTGTTATATATTACCCAGTAAAACAAGGAGTTATTATGCATAAAAAACAATTTTATGATATTCACGCATCGTTTTTGATACCTGCGTATAATTTGCCAGACGGGGTATTGTCGCATTATGTTACAACGCAATACGGTCAACATGCCCGTGGCAACATAACAATAGACGTATGGTTAGTAAACGCATCAAAAGAAAGTACAACACAATCCATGATAGCGTCATTACGCAAAGAAAGAATCAACTATCAGGTGGCTATGGAAAAAGAATTGGCAAAAAAAGAACAAATAAACGACAGTGAAAAATCTGCAAAAATACACAAATTGAAAAACGGTGAGACTTTATTTGCACAACTGATTGCCCAGGCACAAGACCCTGTTTATCACAAACAGCCAGATGACGAATTCTTGAAAATCACACAGGGCAATTTTGCTCGTTTTGGATTTTCTTCGTGCCAACCAGATTTAAAGAATTATTTGTATTTGGCAGGATTATCAAGATACGAAGAAAGATAAACAAAAAAACGCCCGTTTGGGCGTTTTTTTGATTCTGTTAGAATCCGAAAACCATACGTTGTTTCGATTGACGTTTCTTTTCGTTACGAACCGCTTCTTCTTTCAAGCGTTTACGTTTTGTCGTTGGTTTTTCGTAACGTTGACGTTCTTTCATTTCGCGGTACAGACCTTCTTTCTGTGATTTGCGTTTTGCAACACGCAGTGCCTGTTCAACGTTGTTATCACGAACCAAAACTTTAACCATTATGTATTCACCCCCTTTGGCGAATTTGTATTTTGTTTTTTAGAAAAGGGGACTTCACCCCCTTCCTCTTATCTCTGGTGGAGCTGATCAGACTCGAACTGACGAGACGGTGATGGTTGCCCAAGAAGGTGTCTCTCTTTTGTGTTCTTGCCTTTTCGGCTTCTTTATTCTGGTGGAGCAGATCAGGCTCGAACTGACGAGACGGTGATGGTTGCCCAAGAAGGCGTCTCTCTTTTGTGTTCTTGCCTTTTCGGCTTTATTTATTCTGGTGGAGCTGATCAGGCTCGAACTGACGAGACGGTGATGGTTGCCCAAGAAGGCGTCTCTCTTTTGTGTTCTTGCCTTTTCGGCTTCTTTATTCTGGTGGAGCTGATCAGACTCGAACTGACGACCCCCTGCTTGCAAAGCAGGTGCTCTACCAACTGAGCTACAACCCCAGAACTTTGCTTTTAAGGATTCCAACCCTTTTGACAGACCCGCTGCACTGTAAAGCAACTTACCTCTACCAACTGAGCTACAACCCCAGAACTTTGCGACTTTCTTTTGAAAGCCAACATATTTTATACATTTATTTATTAAATGTCAAATCAAAAAATTTTAATTCTTTTTCACATGAACATCCATTTGTGGGAACGGGAAATTCAATTTATTTTTCGGGAATTCTTTATAAATTGTTTCCAAAATATCTGCTTGCGCTACGTACAAATTATCAAAACTTGTCCAATAACGAATCGTCAATGTAACCGCACTGTCATCCAGTGAAGACAACAATACAACAGGCGCAGGTTCTTTCAATACGCGTTTATCTTTTTCTAATATTTTTAAAACCAATTTGCGTGCGCGTTCAACATCATCACCATAGGACACACCAACAGTTAAATCTGTTCTGCGATTTTTCCCCATCGACAAATTAGTTATAACACCATTCGCCAGTGCACCATTTGGTAAAAACAAAACCTGGTTATCAAAAGTATTCATTTGTGTTGTAAAAATCATTATCTTTTTTACTATACCAGATTTCCCATCGGATGTAATAATTGCATCACCAACACGAAACGGTTTAAACAATAAAATAATCATACCACCCGCAACATTTTGTAATGTTCCAGACAGCGCCATACCAATCGCCAACGATGCAGCCCCCAACACCGCCACAATCGATGTCATTTGCACGCCCAGTGTTGTTAAAATTATGATAACAACAAAAACTTTAAAAGTTATGCTTAAAAACGAATTCATAAATGTTGTCAGTGACGGATCAACCTTGCGCGCATTCATGGCAAAAGTTATTGACGCGACAACTTTCTTTACAACCCAAAAACCGATAATCCATATTAAAATCGCGGCAACTAATCGCCCACCAAAATCGGCAACCATTTGCCCCAGTGTTCTTACCAAAGAATCCAGTGTCATATTTTGCATTTTCACTTCCTTTTTTTGATGAAGAAAATTTAGCAAAAATCACAAACACAACGCAAGAAAAAAAAGCGCCCTTTCAGACGCTTTTTTTAATTTATTGTATCAACAATTCTTTGCCGTGCACATCGACATTTACTGTTGAACCTTCGCCAATCGCACCAGATAAAATCAAGTCTGCGATTTTATCTTCGACTGCGGTGGTTATAAGGCGTTTCAGCGGACGCGCACCGAACACTGCATCATATCCATTATCGCCCAACCATTTGATTGCTTTGTCTGTGACACGCATGGATATTTGACGTTCAGCAAGACGTTTTTCCAGAATCTTTAATTGAATCTTTACTATATCGCCCATCACATCTTTGCCCAATGGATTAAAGAACACAATTTCATCTATACGATTTATAAATTCAGGTCTGAATTGTTTCTTTACTGCATCCATAGATGGCAAATTACTGGTCATGATAATGATAGTATTTGTAAAGTTAACTATACGTCCCTGCCCGTCTGTTAAACGACCATCGTCCAATATCTGTAAAAAGACATTAAATACATCAGGATTTGCTTTTTCAATTTCATCGAAAAGCAAAACTTGATAGGGTCTGCGACGAACAGATTCAGTCAATTCGCCACCTTGTTCATAACCGACATATCCTGGGGGTGCGCCGATTAAACGCGCAACAGAATGTGGTTCCATATATTCAGACATATCTATTCGTGTCATCGCAGTATCATCGTTGAATAAATATTCAGCCAACGCTTTTGCGACTTCTGTTTTACCCACACCCGTTGGCCCCAGGAACATAAACGAACCAGACGGTCTGCGTGGGTCAGAAAGTCCCGCGCGCGAACGCCGTATTGCACGCGCAACAACAGATAACGCATGGTCTTGACCGACAACACGTTTACGCAGTTCGTCTTCGATATTTAATAATTTTGATTGTTCTTCGACAGACAATCTGTCCGCCGGAACACCAGTCCATTTACTGACAACCGCCGCAATATGTTCTGGCAATACAGTTTTGTATTCTTTTGATTCACTGTTTTGTTTTTTGATTTCTTCTTCCAATTGTGGAATCTTGCCATATTGCAGTGCAGATGCTTTTTCATAATCACCATTACGCATCGCAATTGCAACCTCTGCCCGCGCAGCATCCAGCGCAGCCATCGCATCAGACAAGCCCTTCATTTTCTTTTGTTCATCCATCCATGCCGCAGTCATCTCTTTCGATTCTGCTGACATCTTTTCAATCAAAGATTCCAAATCTTTCAAACGTTTTTTAGATTCTTCGTCTTTTTCTTTTTTCAGTGCCTGTTGTTCGATTTTCAGTTGCATCAAATGTCTGTCCAATTCATCAAGTTTTTCAGGTTTAGACGCAATTTCAATACGAACACGCGCAGCGGCTTCGTCGATTAAATCGATTGCTTTATCTGGTAAAAATCTGTCGGTGATATAACGGTTGGACAATTTCACAGCCGCCACCAATGCAGCATCTGCAATACGAACACCATGGTGTCCTTCGTATTTATCTTTAAGACCGCGCAAAATTGAAATTGTATCATCGACCGTTGGTTCATCTACATAGACCGGTTGAAAACGACGCGCCAATGCAGGGTCTTTTTCAATATACTGGCGATATTCGTCCAGTGTGGTTGCACCGACACAGTGCAATTCGCCACGCGCCAACATTGGTTTTAATAAATTGCCGGCGTCCATAGAACCTTCGCCTTTGCCGGCACCAACCATGGTATGCAATTCGTCGATAAACAAAATTATTTCACCGTTTGATTCTTTGACTGCCTTTAAGATTGCTTTCAGGCGTCCTTCGAATTGACCGCGGAACATCGCGCCCGCCATCAGCGCACCCATATCAAGCGACAATAATTTTTTATTCAATAAATTTTCAGGCATATCACCCGATACAATTCTTTGTGCCAGTCCTTCGACAATTGCGGTCTTACCAACCCCAGGGTTTCCAATCAACACAGGGTTATTTTTTGTTCTGCGTGATAAAACCTGAATTGTTCTGCGCACTTCATCTTCGCGCCCAATAACAGGGTCTAATTTACCATCTGCAGCCAATTTAGTAAAATCAGTTGTGTATTTTTCAATCGCCTGTTGTGGTGTTTCTTGTACATCATCTGGATTCATCGAATTACCTCTTGTTTTTTCTTGTCCTTGTTTATATAGTCACACTTTTTTAAAATTCAAGCCATCGGACAATAAACCCAAAAAAACAAAATAAAGATAATACTTGACTTTTATTAAATTATACTGTAAATTATTGCCCAGTAATTAAAGGATTTAAAATGCCACGTGTATGTAAAGTAACTGGAAAAAAGACAATGGTAGGAATGAATGTATCGCATTCTATGCGTCATACAAAACGCACATTCTTGCCTAACTTACAAAAATTATCGTTCCACAGTGATATTTTGGGACGCGATTTCAGCCTGCGTATTTCAACAGCTGGATTGCGTACATTGACCAAACACGGTGGATTGGACGCCTATGTAATGGCGAAACCTGTATCCCGTTTGACACCTGATATGGCTGCAATTAAAAAAGCCATTGAAAAGAAAAACGGTAAAGCCGCGGCACCTGCGAAAAAACCGGTTCACAAACCAACCCGCAGTGCAAGATTGGTGAAAAAGGTTGAATCCAAAAAGGCAGCTGCTAAATAAAGGGCAGTTGCAACAGTTCTGGCTCTGTGGTGGAACTGGTAGACGCGCTTGACTCAAAATCAAGTTCCGAAAGGAGTGTCGGTTCGATTCCGACCAGAGCCACCAGAAATAAGAAATCGTCCCTTGCGGACGATTTTTTATTTCTGCCTGTGGTTCTCGGAATCGAACCGAAGGTTCGTAACGTAGCGCAGCGAAGTGAAAGGGACCCGCGACATTTATGTCGTGGGAATTACAATCCGACCAGAGCCCACCGATTTTCACCGAAGCAAAGCGAGGGCTGAAAATCGAGTGTATAAAAAACGGTTGGAATCGAACCGAAGGTTCGTAACGTAGCGCAGCGAAGTGAAAGGGGCCCGCGACGCAGTCGTGGGACAACAAGTAGATTTTGCAAATGTAAATGTAGCAAAATCGTTACGGTTGCCGCACAGGCACAGAGTGCCGAGCGAATGTACTTTCCGACCAGAGCCTGCCAATTTTTGTTATTGAGCACACAAAGTGTGTCAAATTAAAAAATACTGAGCATATAAATCATACATCGTCCCATTGTGACGGTTTTTTATATACATTCAATTTTTTTTCTTTTATTAAGACCAAATATTTGATAAAATTATCCTGTCGATAAGTTTTTGTCGACGGGGGTGTAGTTACCCTTTGCAAATAGGCGTCCATTTCAAAAGAAATGACGAAATAACTCCAACCACAGGTTGGAGGGCTGCGAATATGTTGAATAAGCACACAATTTCCTATTTGAATTGTAACTAACCTCCAACCGCCTGAATTTCATGCGGTTTTTTGATATTAAAAAAATGGAGGAAAGGATGAAAAAATTCTTGGTGTTTTTGTGTGCGATGTTTGCGATTGAAAACGCATACGCCGCGTGTTCATCTGATAAAATTGATGTAACGGGCGACGGAACAAATTGCACAGACGCCAAGTTTACAGTGACAACAACTGCGACGGATTCTTTCCATTTTCAAATGTCAGCCGCCGGTAATTTTATTGTTGATTGCGGACCAGGTGGCACATTGGACAGCGACGCGAACGATGTTTCTGGAAAAACTATCACGCGTTCTGACACTACAACGGCGCTATACACATGTTCGTACACAAACAACACAACCCACACAATTCGTTTTACAGGGACAGCGACAGGTTATACAACCGGTATAACAAGCGCCATACGATTTAATGCAGATGCGTCGGGCAACGACGAAAACAGATTAAAACTAACGGGTATATCCGGGTCTTTGGGGGCGATATTCGGCACAGTTTCAAACCCCAGCACTGGAACAAATCAACCTATTTTTTCCCGCACATTTTATTTATGTTCAAATATAACAGGTACGATTCCTGAAAATCTTTTTGCAGGGATACACGGCGAAACGCTACGTTACATGTTTTACGACACATTTAACGGATGTTCTGGATTGACAGGTTCAATCCCAGAAAAATTATTCTGTCAAAACCCAGAGAATCCCGATGCAACAAATTGCATTTACGGCGCACCGGCATCGTATATGTTTTACGGCACATTTAGCGGATGTTCTGGATTGACAGGTTCAATCCCAGAAAAATTATTTATCGGAATACACGGCGCCCCCGCAACAAGCATGTTTTCCAGCACATTTAACGGATGTTCTGGATTGACAGGTTCAATCCCAGAAAAATTGTTCTGTCAAAATCCCGATAATCCGAATGCAACAAATTGCATTTACGGCGCACCGGCACAAATCATGTTTGACAGCACATTTAGCGGATGTTCTGGATTGACAGGTTCAATCCCAGAAAAATTATTTGCGGGGATACACGGCACGCCAGCACAACAGATGTTTAATGCGACTTTTTGGGGTTGTAGCGGCCTGACAGGTTCAATCCCTGAAAAATTATTCTGTCAAAATCCAGACAATCCAAATGCATCAAATTGCATTTACGGTGCACCAGCAAGTGCCATGTTTCAATACACATTTAATTCATGTACAAATTTAAATGGCAAAATACCAACAAAATTATTTGCCGGAATACGCGGTGCCGCAACAGTACGAATGTTTAACTCTACTTTTTTGGGTTGTTATAATCTGAACGGTTTTACAAATGGCAACCAAACCACAACATATGTCCCTGGGGATTTTCTAAGCGCAATCACAGACGCGGAAGCAGAATATAAAACCGACAATATGTTTAGAAATACAGGTTTGGCACAAACCTGTCCGACCGGAACAACGAATACAACGCGCGCCCCGTTCAGCGGCGCAGGCAAACCGTGGTGCACAACAAATACCATAACCATCAGTTGGGACAGCACAGACAGCGAAGATATTGCGGCAAACGACGCAGGTTCTGTCACATACGGTGGTGATATCCGCACACCAAAGAAAGCAGTCCATAAACCGGGTAAAATCTTTACCGGCTGGACATTCAACGCACAATAATATTTGTGTGTATTCGATACAAAAAAAGAACCCGATTATCGGGTTCTTTTTTTATCCTCCCCCGTCCGCTACGCGTCCACCCCCTGCCAAAGGGGGAATTTGCACCGTTCTTAATTCTCCCCTTGGGGGGAGTACCCCGAAGGGGGGAGGGAGGGTTGCACCCCGCAACGGTTTCGGTGTACTTCGTT
>JAZURV010000002.1:0-109174 GCA_045606425.1 Candidatus Enterousia sp. | reverse complement strand
CCATTCAAAAACGTATATGGTTAATAGAGTTTTTGATTATGGTTGGTTATTGTTTGACAAGGGGCGAGTGGCCCTGCCAAAATAAACAAATCACCCGAACAGGGAGGGCGTTATTGGTGTGAGTTCGTAAGTTGATAGTTGAAAACATAACCCGTTTTGCACATTTACGAACTTTTTATGAAAAAAAGTTAAAAATCTAACCTTTTTCTTGGTTCGAATTTGTTGTGGCTGGTAAAAGAAAAAACTCGCCAAAATGACGAGTTTTTTATTTCTGTACGATGTAATTTTAGAATCTGTAACCAGCACCAATAATAAAATTGAAACCAGACATACGCATATCTACATCTGATACAGGAGTTCCACTTACTTCTTTAACACTCATTTCTGTCGTTGTATTATATTCAAGTAATGCATTTAAATATACATTGTTATTTATGTATTGTCTCACACCAACACCTGCACCAAATGATGCTCCGGATGCTTTGAAATCACCATCCATACTAATATATCCAGCATTTAACGCTATATAAGGTTTAAAACTCTTACCACGATTTAAATAAATATCAAATTCAGCGTTGATTTCATTCATTTTAGATGTGGTACTTCCTGTCCCTGTGACAGTAGTTTTTACTTTGTTTATCGAAGGATTTAATGATATTGCTACAACATCGGCAATTTCAACACCGAATACAAAATCACCAGTATTATCTTCATTGAAGCCGATTGTTTCGACTTTAACAGCATCACGACCAGAATCTTTAATTTTCATGTTAATATTATTTGCCAAATATATGTTATAACCAACAAATGGTTTAATATGATAAGAATCAGATTCAGCAAAAGCACTTATTGGTAAAGCCATTAAAACGGGCAAAGCATATAGTATTTTCATTGTGTCTCCTTTTTTACACATTATGACTATATTCCAATCTATTATTTTTTGCAATGATATTATAGGGTTGAAAATATATTCAGAAATACTTTAATATCTTTCCAGAACAGCAATAAATCATGCATAAAATCAACTCGTGAATTGCTTAAGTAGCCCTGCCAAAAATTCAAACCACCCAAACGGGTGGTTTTAATTTTTGTTCAACCCCCGGATTTGAACCGGGATGCACCAGAGTGTCAACGACACGCAGGTGTCGTTTGAAAACGAAGTTTTCGTGGGCGACAGCCAACAAGACACGCATGGTGAATACGAAGGCGAACAATTAACAACCATTCAAAAACGTATATGGTTAATAGAGTTTTTGATTATGGTTGGTTATTGTTTGACAAGGGGCGAGTGGCCCTGCCAAAATAAACAAATCACCCGAACAGGGAGGGCGTTATTGGTGGTGGTTCGTAAGTTGATAGTTAAAAACACACACCGTTTCATACATTTACGAACTTTTAAAAAGAAAAGGTTAGAAATCTAACCTTTTTCATGGTTCGTATTTATTGTGGTTTTAATATCCGCCCATATAGGAATCACTTTGTTTTAACAACCAATCTGGCGGTTCTGGTAATGTAAATTTACAGCCGTCCCACTGTATTTTTATGTATCCCGCATTTGGTATGCCACCGCGCGGGTATTTAAAGTTAGTGAATTGCTTTATTATCGTTTTTATCACCCCACCATGAGTTGAAATGCCTATTGTTTTAGCGTCTGTATTTTGCGCTATATTTATTATTGTGTCGTGAACACGTTTAGAAAACATATTATAACTTTCCCCTTTTTCCGGGACATAATCATCATTTGATATCAACGCAAACGGGACATATACAATATCTGTGCTGGTATCAACTGGTGTATCTGCAGATTTATCAGTTAAACGAACAATTTTTCCGCAGAATACACCCAAATTCCATTCTTTTAACCCATCTTCAGTTATAATTTTTGTATGATTTTTTTCAGAAACAATTTTTGCCGTATCCAAAGCCCGAGATAATGGGGAACTGTAAATACAATCAAGTTTTATATCAGATAAATTTTTTGCTAACTGTGTTGCTTGTTCAATTCCGTTTTGATTCAAAGGTATATCCAACCAACCCTGCATACGTTTATTAATATTATGGTCTGTTTCACCATGTCTAAATATATAAAAATCACATTTCATGAATTAGCCTTTTATCGTTTGCGATTCATTATATCATAAATTTTGTAAAAACAATTTTATTTCCTTACCAAACTGCAACAAATTGTGTATTTCATCAACTCGTAGATTGCACAGATGGCCCTGCCAAGAATCAAAAACACCCGTTTGGGTGTTTTTTTTTGATTAGATTTGCAATACTTTCACGAGTTCGTAAGTTGGGTGGTGAAAACATGACCCGTCTCACACATTTACGAACTTTTTCTATCTGCTTTTATGCCATTTGTTTAACAATACATTCAAATTGTTCATAGTATTACTGATACCAAAAACACCGTGTTTTTTACATTCTGCTTCATATTGTTTTGTGTTATTTCCAGTTGCGCCAATAAAAGCAATTACATCCATGCCCGCGGCAGTTGCCGCCAAGAAATCACTGACACTGTCGCCAACAACTATGCAATTTTGTGGTGTATAACCTTTTGTTTTTGCCGCCAATAAAAACAAATCAGGTGCTGGTTTCCCATGTTTTACCATATCAACAGTAAAAACATTTTGGTCTGGTATATATTTTTTTATAAATTGAAAACGCGGTATCATTTTAAAATTATGTTGTTCGCGTGTTGCACCAGTCGCAATACAATGTTCAAAATTTTTGTTTTGCATAACACTTTCAACATTCGGCATTGGTGCCATAAAATTAGTTCCCAATTCAAATTCACGTTTGTATATTTTTTTCATAAAATCATCATCAAGATTTAATCCTGGAATATGTTTTTCCAATCTTTCTCGACGTGTTTTATCAGAAACACCATACAATAAATCATGTTTTTCTTTTGTGCTTAAATTGACTTGCTTTTCGGATTTTAATACTTCATCCCATGCTTGAACCCACAAATATTCGCTGTCTGCAATAACACCATCAAAATCCCAAATAAGTAATTTTTTCATTTTTTACCTTTTGCACCATTCGTTCAACAATAAATTTAAGTTATTCATAGTGTTGCTTACACCAAAAACACCATGTTTTTTACATTCTGCCTCATATTGTTTTGTGTTATTTCCAGTTGCGCCAATAAAAGCGATTACATCCATGCCCGCGGCAGTTGCAGCCAAGAAATCACTGATACCATCACCAACGACAATACAATTTTGTGGGGTATAACCTTTTGTTTCTGCCGCCAATAAAAATAAATCAGGTGCTGGTTTGCCATGTTTCACCATATCAACAGTAAAAACATTTTGGTCAGGTATATACTTTTTTATAAATTGAAAACGCGGTGTCATTCTAAAATTATGTTGTTTCCGCGTTGCACCAGTCGCAATACAATGTTCAAAATTATTATTAGCCATAACTTGTTCGACACCTGGTATAGGTTCCACAAGATTGGTACAAAATTCAAATTCCCGTTCATATATTTTTGCCATAAAATTATCATCAAGATTCAATCCGGGAATATAATTTTCCACTCTTTCCCGACAGGTTTTGTCCGAAACACCATAAAATAATTTTTGTTTTTCTGCTGGGTTTAATTCTATTTGTTTTTCAGACTTTAATATTTCATCCCATACCCGAACATGCAAATATTCGCTGTCTGCAATAACACCATCAAAATCCCAGATAAGTAATTTTTTCATTTTTTACCTTTTTTGCATCTTGATATCATTATAGTACAAATTTACAAAAATCAAACTTTATTCAAAAACTCCTTAATATCTTTCCCGAACAGCAATAAATCATGCATAAAATTCAGCTCGTGAATTGCATGGGGCAGAACACAAAAAGCATTTATCTGTTTGGTTTATAAACTGTGTGGCCATTGGATACATAATCTTTTAAAACTTTTTCGCCGGCGTCTGTTTCAATTTGACCATAAACCGTTATGCCGCGTTTTTTAAATTCGTCGAACCAGTTTGGTTTAAAACCTTCGTCGAATCCAGTTATTTTGGTGACCTGTTCAGACGGAACGCCGTAATAAATCGCTTTTATCCCAGACCACATAATCGCGCCCAGGCACATCATGCACGGTTCAGATGTGATATATATACTTAAATTGTACGGCGATAAATCATAAGTGCCCAGTTTTTTTTCTGCTAATTTTATTGCGTTCATTTCGGCATGGTTATGACTGCAAGATTTATTCACAACACTGTTCGCGGCTTTTGCAATTAAATTGCCGTTTGCATCATAAATCGCCGCCAGAAAAGGACCGTGTCCTTGGTTGATATGTTTTTTTAATTCCTTTTGCAGCCCCAGAATAATTTGTGTGGCAGTATTTAATTTTGAATCGTCAATTTTTTCATTGGCAATTACAGATGTTTTATTATTTTTTTGCATGTCGTTCCCTTTTTTAAAGATTATGACATAATTTATACCAAATTGTAAAACACATAAATGGTTTGAATTAAAAAAACAAAAAATCTTAAGATTTGGATTGGTACAGATGGTGTGGAATGTAAGTTTGAAATTCATAAATCTGCGTCGCGCAGAAATCTGTACAGGGTGGTTTTGCTGATACGCATCGTGCGGGCGACTTGGTTTTTGCTGATGCCGCTGTCGATTAAATCGAACACTTTATCGCGGTTTCTTTGCAATTTTAATGCCCTTGCGTGGGAACCCATCGGGCGGCCCAGTTTTCGACCGTTCGCCTTTAATCGCGCCAGGCTTTCGCGAACGCGCGCCTGTAACAAAGATTTTGATAATTCCGCGGATAATCCGAATGCAAACGCCAGAACCTTTGATTGAATATCTGTTCCCAGGCGGAAGTTTTCTTTCAATGTCCAAATCTGGCATTCTTTTTCCAGGCACATTTGCAGGATACCCATAACTTCCAGTAAACTGCGTCCCAGTCTTGAAATTTCGGTGGTTATCAAAATATCGCCAGATTTTAATTGTTTTAATAATTGCCCCAGTTTTCTTTCGCTCAGTTTTTTACTGCTGGAAATTTGTTCTTCGACCCATTTGTCGATAATAATATTATTGCGACGCGCAAATTTTTCGATGACAAAATGTTGGTTTTCTTCGTGTTGGTGTGTTGTTGAAACGCGACAGTAGCCATAAATCATTTATAAATCCTTTTTTTGATAAAAATAACAAAAAAAGCAGGCTTTAGGGCCTGCAGTTATGTCTATGATATAAGTGCTTTTTTTCATATTTCAAGTGGTTTCAAAAAACCTAGGTTTAAAGTCAACCACTTTTTTGAAAAAAACGAAAAAATTTTTTCCCAGATTTCTGGGATTTTTTGATTTTTCAAAATTCGTTTTGCAGGCGGTACAAAAACCTAGGTTTTTGTACCATTTATTATCGAGGTTTTCAAGGCCTTGGTTTTTAATATTAAAAATTAAAAAAAGGAAAAAAAATGAAGAAAAATTTAATTTTAACATCTGTGGCGGCTATAATGACGGCCATCGCCGGCGCAAATGCAGCAATTACACCTAGTGATATTAGTGCCATTAACGATAGTATCAATATGGTGCAATCGGATGGAAATTATACAACCAGCATGGGTGATTTTAATGCTGGCACAACCGATTATAGCACTGCGGCAGGATATGGTTTGTACACATACGACCATGATAACAACCCAGAAACACCTGAAATTCCATTGACTACAAACGATGGTAGTGAAACATTAGATAATACAGTGTTCACTTATACAGACAACACCGGTGCAACAACTAACTTAGATGTTAATTCGACTGGATTTACAACAAGTGATTTTACAGGTGCAGCCGGAACAATAGATGTTGCTGATGGTACAACTGATTTGACAACATTAGAAGCAAATACAACAACCGTTGGTTTAGGAAATTATCAATATATGGCAAACTTTGATAACTCTGGTGATGCATTGACAGCCTTGACAGCAGATGCGCCAGAATTGGCTTCATTTCATAACGATGTTACTTTGACAACAGGTGCAATCACAGTTAACGGTAATGATGAAACAAATAAACCAAGTATCGACCAATACGGTTTTACTGTTGATTTACATGATGGTAGCACAGGAAACTTTGATTTAGTGTATAACGAACTTACACATTTGTATTCTTATAATTACAATGGTGATGTTGAATTGGATGCAACTGATATTGCAGCAGCAGATGCACAGGTTACAACACAATCTAACAACTTGGTTGCTGATACAACTCTGTTCAATAATGCTGTAACAACGAATACAAACAATTATAACAGTGCGGTTGGACATTATAACAATGTTCACAGTGTTTATGAATCTGATACCAATGCTCAAACTGCATTGAATGATGGGTATGATACTTATGCTGCAACTTTTGCAACCGCACAGGCAAATCAAGCTGATGCCGCACAAAATTTATCAGATGCCAAAGGCGCTTATGCTGCTGACTTAGCAATATATACCCCAGTTGCAACTGCATACAATAATTACGAAAATTCTTTGGGTAAAAGTATAGATGCAAAAGATGAAACAGTGTTAGCAAATGCTCAAGCATATGCTGATGGTTTGGCGTCTAACTATGATGCAGCCGGTGCGGCAGATACTGCGAAAGGTGAAGCAAATACTTATACCGATGGCAAGATTGCAACTGAAGCAACACGTGCGACAAATGCAGAAGCCGGTTTGCAACAAGCAATCACAGATGAAGCAACACGTGCGACAACAGCAGAAGCTGGTTTGCAACAAGCAATCACAGATGAAACAACACGAGCAACAAATGCAGAAGCTGGTTTGAGCACGGCGATTGCAAATGAAAAAACAGCACGTGAAAACGCAGATATTGCTACATTAAATTCTGCACAATCATATACAGATTCTGCATTGAATTCAGCAAAAGCATTTGCTAACGCTGGTGATGCGTTGACATTGTCAAAGGCGAATTCTTACACTGATGCAAAAGTCAATACACTGGAAAAGAACTTGTCCGGTGGTGTTGCGGCGGCAACAGCATTGTCGTCCGTTGCTGTATCTAATGTCGGCAAAGGCGAAGTATCTGTCGGTGGCGGATATGGTTATTACAACAGCCAATCTGCAATCGCTTTCGGTGCCGCAATGGGATTGTCTGACAGATGGTCAGTCAATGCAGGCGCTGGTATCGCATCTGGTGATAAAACCCAGGTGTCATTCCGCGCTGGAACAAATTATAAATTCAAATTATTCTAATAATTTGATTAAAGGGTTTGTTCATAACTTTACTCTGTTGAAAAAACACCCCGTGCCTGCGGGGTGTTTGTTTTATTCGTTTAATTACGAAATTTTGTGTTTGATTTCGCGAATGCGTGCCAATATTTCACGCAAATCAGATTCTGAAATTATTGGTGCCTGGTTTTTGTTTTGAATTTCATCGACTAATACTATGCAAAGTGTCGCCAATAACGCATTTTCCTGTAATGGACCGATTTTATCCAAAATCTGGCGTGCGCGCGCATCAACAATGCGCCCCAATTCAATCAGGCGTCCTTCCTGGCCGTCTTCACAGCCCATCGGATAATTTCGATTCACAATAGGTATCGATACAACACTCATTTTTTCAACTTTTCCAATATAGATACAGATTTTTCAATCAATCGTTTCGCAGTTTCGTTCTTTTCGTGTAATGTTTTGACCTGTTTGGTTAAAATTGCAACCTCTAAATCAGTCTGTTTGCTGGCAGAGGCAGCATCTGCGCGCAGATGCGTCACCAAAGATTCCAACGAATCCAATTCTTGAAAAATTTGTTCTTTGATATTAGCCATATTTGCATTTTACGATATTTTTTATATGCGTTCAACCCCAAAATGTGATATAATATCATGTGTTAAACGGGGGAATTGTTTTATGAAAACCAAAATTATATATATTTCTGGAAATGAAGTTTTTGATATGAATGATATTCGCGCTGCTTTTGAAGAGGTTCGCAACGCGTTAAACCTGGACAACGATACCGTACTGTTCGGTGTGCCGGTTGATGCAGATGATGCAGGTTTGGTAAATGCAACCCAACCAGTTGCTGAATCAGAAATCGCAGACGCCCCAGAAATTGAATCAGTGGTGGCAGACGAAGTTGCCACGGAAATAATTCCTGAACCAATTGTGGACGAAATTGAAAATGAAATAACCGAACCTGTTGTTGCAGAACAACCAAAACGCCGTGGACGCCCACGCAAAGAAACACCGGTTGTCGAAGAATTTGTTGCACCAAAAGAAAACGAAATTTCTGAAACAGAATCCGTTGATGACGATGACACAGATGTTGATGAAAAAGTTGTTCCGATTTTGTCTGTGCTGTCACAACAAGACAACACAGCAGACGAATCGTCAGATGAAGAATCAGAACCAATTCCTGAAATTATCGAAGAAACAGTCGAAGAAACCATAATCGACGAAATCCCAGATGTGACAGAATCCGAAACTGAAATTATTTCCGACGAAATCGATGTTGACGATGACGACACTGCGGATTTGGAAAAATTGTTGTCTGCGATGACCCCATTGGCAGAAGATACTAACGACAAAACAATTGAACCAGATGAACCAGAATATGAACCTGATGATGCACATGACGAAGATGTCGCCGTTGATGCAACACTGGAACAATTGGCAACAGAATTCGCAGAAAGCCAGGATAAAATTGCAACAGAAAATAAATCTGCGCGCGGCAAAATCGGAAAATTGCGCAACATATTGCCATTCAAACAATCTAAACACAAAGACCAGGGACTGGGCGATTTGTTCGGTTGGGCAGGCGTTGCTGCGAATGACGAAGATTTTTCAGTACCAGGATTCTTTACGAATGCTGCGTCTAAGAAATAAAAATGGACGATTTGACGATTCAAAATTTATTGACCAATTCTGGACTGAAAGTTTTCGGTGTGGATTCCGATTTTATCTATTTCGAAGACCCGTCCTGTATTTTTCCTGCATTTGATACAATTTTAGAATACGCGTGGTTGGCAATAATAATAATGTTGGCAATTATGCTGTTTGGTTGGGGCGTGTTATACATTAAAAATGGTGTGAAAATCGATACATTATTTAACAACGCAAAAACAATTATTTTGATTTTGGGTATTCTGGGCGTTGTTAAACCAATCGTAAACCTGGTTTATGGTGATGATTTATTTGCGCGACAATGCGAAATAAAACAGGTGTCACGCGCCACAGTAAACGAATTATTGGAAACACGGAATAAAAAACTGGGACAATCCGATGAAAATTTGCTGTATGAAAATTTCAGCGTTGTTGATACTGGGCCTGTTTATACAGATGATGTGGATATAATTGACACCCCGGAAAACCCCACAAAACCAGAACCGTTATCAGAACCAGAAAAACAAATAATAAATGAAGAATCGTCTTTTTCTGGGTCAAAGGTTTCAGATGTTGTTTCCGTCGAATCTTCAAATGGTGCAACGATTTATGTGTTGAAAAACGGAACAAAAATAAAACGCACTGGCGGAACCGGGTCGTGGCGTAATAACAACCCTGGAAACATTACTAAACCAATGTATGGCGCGGTCGGAATGTCTGGGCGGTTTGCGGTTTATCCAGACGAAGAATCAGGATTGCGGGCATCTATGTCTTTGTTGCGTTCTAAAAATTATGTGTCGCTGGAACTGGGCCAGGTATATTATCGATGGGCACCAAAGGGCGACGGAAATAACCCAGACGCCTATGGCAGGTTTGTATCAAAAAAATCAGGCGTCCCGTTAAATAAAAAAATACGCGATATGAATGACGATGAACTGATGCGCGTTGTTCGTGCAATGCAGATTTTCGAAGGCTGGAAACCGGGTATTGAACAACGCATATAAAAAGGTAAAACACAAATGGAAAAATTAAAAAATATAATTTGGATTTTTGCAGTTATTGTTTTGGGGGTGTTGGGTTGGGTCCTGTATCAGACATACAACAAAACACAAACATCAGAACCCGGTCCAATTTTCAGTGATGAATTTGTCGAACCGCATGAAAAAACTTTTTCAGATGGACTGACCAATCCTGATTCTGTGACGCAATATCCGTTGGACGAATCTGGAATAGGGGTCGCTGAAAAAAGTATTTATTTGGTCGATGTAAATGGCGATAAAAAAACAGACCGCATAATAAAAACTTTTAACGAAACAGGAAACGCTCATTCTTTCTATGAATATAAAATCGAATTAAACCAAGACGGAAAATATGTCGATATAACACCAAAAAATTTCAGAACAACCAACGGCGCAGATTGCGATTTAAAACAAATACAATTCGCGTTTAAACCAAAATTCAGCATAACAATTATTTCGCGGGATTTCGGGGAAATCTGGGATACACCAACGGTCGCCACAAAACAAGTTTTTAAATTGTCTGATAATGAATTGAAAATCACAGACACTAAACAATTGCGTGCCGTTTGTGATGTCAAAGAATTATTCTGAAATTTTATTCAGCAAAGACATATTGCGCATAGAATAAATAACATTCCCGGCAACCAATAAATGGTCGTACAGGTTGATATTCAATTTGTTTAATACAAATTCTAATTCCTGGGTTATTTCAATATCTGCCTTTGAAAAAGCAAGTTTAGAAACAGGATGATTGTGCAACAAAACAACATTGTGTGCATTTAAATCCAAAGCCTTTTTTGCAATTTCGCGCGTATAAACCGCGGTCCAATCTGTTGTTCCAGTGCTGTGTTTTTCGTCTTTGATAAGCATGTATTGCGAATCCAAATAGAACACATGAAATTCTTCAACTGGTTTGCCGCCTAATAATAATTTGCAATAGTTTTCCAGTTTTTCAAATTTATAAAATACAGGCGCCGTTCCGAATTCTTCGCGATAGTTAAATTCTAACAATTTATGAATAACCTTTAAAAACACAGCAGTGTTTTCTTTGATGCCATCGTTTTGTGTCAATTCTTCAATTGGTAAAGATAACAATCTTTGTACAGATTTATATTTATTAAAAAGCCGTCGTGCCAGTGGACGAACATCGCGTCGCGGTATCGCATACGCCAACAATAATTCCAATATTTCGGTTTCGTTTAATTGGTCGTCCAAAAACTTTTTACGCAGACGCGCCCGATGTCCCAACCGCAAAGATTCGATATCTTTTTCTTTAATCATGTGTCATTTTTTCTGTGAAAATAATTACACCGTCTTCTGTTATGCCCAATGTGTGTTCCCATTGTGCAGACAGTCCGCCATCGGCTGTGCGTACAGTCCAACCATCGCCTTCATCTGTTTCGCAACGGAATGTCCCAGTGTTTATCATTGGTTCAATTGTGAATACAAAACCAGGCTGCATTATCAGTTTATCATAAGCCTTGTCATAAAAATGCAAAATGTTTGGGTTGTCATGCATGACCTTTCCAATTCCATGGCCACAATAATCGCGAACAATTGAAAATCCATGTGGTTTCACGACTGCTTCTATTGTTTTTCCGATTTCAGATAGCGGTACGCCTGGGGCGCAAACAGATATTGCCGCGTTCAGTGCATCTTGACATGTTTGTACCAATTCGCGTGCTTTATTTGAAACATTACCAATCATAAACATACGCGATGCGTCGCCGTGAAAACCATGATATTCTGCGGTTAAATCAACATTTATTATGTCGCCGTCTTTTAATATAACATTATCATTTGGTATACCATGACATACAACATCATTTATAGATGTGCAAATGCTTTTAGGATATCCCATATATCCTAAATCAGACGAACGCGCGCCGTTTTCTTTTAAAAATTGCGCAACCAATCTGTCGATTTCGCCTGTTGAAATACCTGCCACAATATGTGGTGCGATAAAATCAAAACAGCGCGCGACTAAATCCCCCGACGCCCGTAATCTTTTAAAATCTTTTGGTGCATATACAGATGATAACATTTTTATTTCCTTCGTTTTAAAGACAATTTCCAACCGCGTACAGCCAGTTTTAACGAAAAATCGCGTATTAAAATTTCTGGTGGCATGCCAGTGGTTCTGCATTGTTTTTCCAATTCGTTCAGTTTTGACAGTGCACTGACAATTTCGCTTTCTGGCCAAATTTTCATCGCCAGGTTGAATTTATCTGCGACCTTCCAAAACAGTTTTGGTAATTGTCCGTCAACAACCGCGGTTAAAAGTCGCGAAAAATGGTTGTACAGCATGCGAACCAACATATTTGCATCTGCGCCACCATACAACAATCTGTCCAGTGCGACCATGGTTTGGTTTGTGTGTCCTGCCGTCAATGAATACATATAATCGTCTGCGCTGGACGCCGATGTGTCTGGCAGGCATTTTTCAACATCTTCTAAATCCACGACATGTTTGTCGGAAACATAAATAGCGATTTTTTGTAAAAAACTGCGCGTAATACCGCGGTCGCCCCCCATGTGTGATAACATATACGACATTGCGTCTGGGGTCACCTGGCGAATACCAGATGCTGCAGATAATTCTTTGTGAATCAGTGCTTCCAGGGTTTTTGTGTCATCGGAATAACATGCAACGGTGGCAATATTTTTACCGTCTTCGAATAATTTACGTAATGTTCCGGGGCGCAAATCCCCCGCAGTCACAACAATTGTTGCGCACAAAGATTGTGTCGTTACCAATTCAGATATAATTTTAACATCACCATCACCTGCGCCAGAAATAACAACAGCCTTGCGCCCGCCGAACATGGATGGACTGCAACTTTCTGCGAAAATTGCATCTTGTTTGTCGCGCAATTCGTTGGCATCTACAACCAATAAATTATCTTTTTCGATTTCCAGTTTTTCAATTGCTTTGTCGCATAATTCATCAACCAGCCCGGCATCAGGGCCATATATCAACACTGCATTGATATTTGTAATACCTGAATTAAAATCTGATTCGCGCCACTTCATTATTTGTTTTCTTGTTTTTGAATTTCGCTGATAACGCGCATACTGATTTTTTCAGACAGTTGGTGTATCGCATTTGATACAGCATTATTATACGATGCGTTTGATGCAACCAGATAACGAACGAAAGTATAACTTTCTGAGGCTGATTCTGTTGACGATGCGATTTCTTTATCACCATATTTTAATACATATGTGGCGTTCAGTTTAACTTCTTGCCAGACGGCATCGCCGGCGCGTTCAAACGCCTTGTATTGTGTGATAGGTTCGCTTAAATTCACGGTTAAATTATACTTTGCATTTTGTTCGTGAATTCCGCCAAATTGTGAATTCAACGAATTGCGTAATTCAATACCGTTTATGCCACCAATAGGTGCAACATAAATATCTGTTTTGTCGCCAGAAAACACAGGTTTAAAACTGCATGCGGCGACCATCAAAAGCAAAAACAATTTTTTCATGTCTTTTTCCTGTTGAAGTTTATAATTATATTAGCTACACTTTTCATAAATCGCAAGGGGGAATCTTGAATATTTTTTTAATTCTTTTGTCCGTGATAATCATGGCGGGGTATTATGTTATATCAGCCCCGTCCCAGCGTATAATTCAGCACGAAACAGAATACGCTATAAAACGGGCGGATTTGCGGTCTGTTGCGGAATGTGTTGTGACCGCACAAAATGCTGCGATGTATGGTGAAGAATTTGATGATGTTTGCGTTGAAAAATACGAAGTGTCCAGTCAATACATTTGTATGAATGACAGTTATAACATAGTTTCATGCGATTCGGAATCGAACAAGGGGGCAGCCTTTAATTTTATTATAACGACTTCGTATGCATTGCCAGAAAATGAATATAATAATATGCTGGAAATATTGGAAAAATATTATCCAGATGCTGGAACATTTGGTGTGTTTGTAAATCCAGATTTAATGGCAGCAGGTTCTGTGTCGCGTCGCGAAATTCCTAAAAAGGTCATAGATGCTGCAAATTTGCAATCTGGACAACTGATGTATTTGATGCAATATACGATACCAGAAAAGAATATAGATTATCCATTGGTTGACGGGTCTGATATTATCTGTCCAGACGGAACAATGAAAACATTTCGGTTCGGACGCTGGCAATGCATTGAATATAACTATAAAACATCGTGTTCGGGCGACACAATTTGGGACCCAGATTTAATGGAATGTGTCGCAGACGAAAACCGTAAACCACTGTGTTCAAATAATCAGACGGCTGTTATGGTGGACAGTATTTGGGAATGTGTGGACCCTTTCCCAGACCAAACATGCCCGAACAACATGATTGCGCGATTGAATTATGCGACATTGACATGGGAATGCGTGGACGACCCAAATGCGACCAAGGCCACAAAGAAATGCGATGATATCGCGATGTTGCCACAAACGCGTGGGGTTACAGGAACAACTTTGCGTGTGCGTTCTGTATCGTGTACGGATTGTGAAATCGCGGTACTGGACGAAGAAACTTGCGAAACATATTGTATTCCAGATATAAACAAATTGACCAATCCAACATGTTATGCGGGCGATATTTCCGAATGCAGTGGTATAAATCGTGGAATATATTTTGGTTTTTCGCCAAAATCACGTCTGGACGGAATTTCCGCCCTGGTTGGTGAAACAGTTGTTCTGGATCGTGACCACAGTCAAAACAGAATGTTTAACTGTATGGATTGTGGTGACGGTGAAATAGATACAGAAAATTCAATTTCGCCATATACGGCGGTTTGTAAATAAGGAAACCGCCGTTTGGCGGTTTTTTGTTATTTTCTTTTTGTGAAAAAATCTATCATGACTTTGCCTGCCTTGTTCAGTAAATCTGTCGGCGCATCTTGCAGTTTCATCTTTCTTTGATATTCATAGCCATAGGCAAATTTTGGTGGTAATTTTGACATAACTGCAGATGCGTTTCCTGTCATATATAAATTCAATAAATCTTCGACAGGCTTTGCGCTGGTATGAAATCTTCTGTATTCTCTGCGTATGGTTTCACTTACAGTGTTCTGGCTTTTTCCCAACAAAAGACTGATTTCTTTTTGTGTCAAATGTTGATTGTGTTCGATTTTGTGAATTATCTGCATTTCTTCTTTTGTGCGACGACGCAGGATGTGTTTTAGTTTTTCGATGTCTTTATCCGAATAATCGCCTATGTACAATTCCATCATAAGAAACGCCATTCTTGTTGAAAAAGAACTTTTTTTAGAATTATAGGTTGTGTAAAAATAATCCAAAAAAGCCTTGGTCACAATTGGGTCTATATCTGTGTTTATAAATTTTGTGAATTTTGCATCGCCGTACATAAATTTGAATATGGCCAAATTATGCGGAGTTAGTTTTTGAACTTTTTCTAATCTTTTTTGAAACGCTAATTCTTTGTCGGCTTTTATTGCTGCGTTTTTGAATTCCAAATCTTTGCGTTTGTATTCCAGGGCGGTTGGAAATTCATGTATTTTTGCATGTAATAATATCAGTTTTTTGGGTACAGGTATATTGCTGCGTTTACGCATATAAATGATATGTTCGATGTTTTTTAGAATGGTGGTAAGTTTACTGTTTCTGTCTGGTTGGTGACCGTGTTCTTCACAAAAATCCACAATGGATTGCATTTGTTGCAATAAACGGATGTTCATATTTTCCACTTTGTGGGCGCTTGATGTTTTTGACAATGTAAATCTCCCTTGGTTTATAATGTTTTCCCTATTGCAACGGCAGTATCGCACATACGGTTTGAAAAACCCCATTCGTTATCGTACCACGCAGTCACATGAATTAAATGTTCGTCAATCACGCGTGTTTGCGATGCGTCGAAAACAGAACTGTGTTTGTCGTTTGTAAAATCTATGGAAACCAAAGGTTTGTCATTGTATCCCAATATTTCAGATTCAGCAGATTTCATCGCTTTGTTTATAGATTCAATTGTCGCGCGTTTTGTCACATTTAAAGCCAGTTCGACAACAGAAACATCTGGGGTTGGAACACGAATTGCGATGCCGTCCATTTTGCCAGCCAATTTAGGCAATACCAATCCAATTGCCTTGGCTGCGCCGGTGCTGGTTGGAATCATGGATAAATTTGCAGCGCGCGCCCGACGAAAATCTTTGTGGTTTTTATCTAACAATTGTTGGTCGCCAGTGTATGCGTGAACTGTCGTCATCCAGCCATTTACAATCCCGAATTTTTTATCCAAAACATTTAACACAGGTGCTAAACAGTTCGTTGTACAGGACGCGTTTGAAACAATTAAATCATGTTTGGTCAATTTGCTATCATTGACACCAAACACAATTGTTTTGTCTGCACCGTTTGACGGGGCAGAAACCAACACGCGCCGTGCGCCACAATCCAGATGAATACGGGCTTTTTCTGCGGCAGTAAACAACCCCGTGCATTCCATGACTATATCGATTTTTAATTCGCGCCAGGGCAGTTTAGATGGGTCCCGTTCTGACAGACATTTGATTTTTTGGTTCCCGACCAAGATATATTGTCCGTCCAGTTTTACATCCATACCCAGTTTCCCATGTACGGAATCATATTGTAATAAATATGCGTTTTCATCTGCGGGTGCTAAATCATTGACCGCAACGAATTCAATGTCTTTGCGCCCGGATTCCAGTGCCGCGCGTAATACCAGGCGTCCAATGCGTCCAAAACCATTTATTGCTACACGAATTTTTTTCATTTGAATTTCCTTTCTTTGTATATGCTGTTATTTTATCACAAAACGCGAAAAAATACAGGGGGATTTTTTCGCGGGCTTTTCCTTGCAAAGCGGTTTTTGCGATTTTATAATGCGTTTATGAAAAATAAAGCAATTATTATCGCAGGACCGACCGCATCTGGAAAATCTGATTTTGCGCATAAATTAGCATGCGCTGTCGATGGGGCAATCATAAATTGCGACAGCGTTCAGATTTATCGCGGAATTGAAAATATATCTGCATCGCCATTCGCAGGCCAGGGCGGGCATTTTGATAATATTGACGGCGTGCCGTACAAATTGTTTTCATTATTTGATTTGAATGAACATATCAGTGTTTCGGATTATCTGAATTTGGCGCGGGACGCATACAACGAAGTTGTCGCGATGGGTAAAACACCAATCTTTGTTGGCGGGACAGGGTATTATATAAATGTTTTGTTGAACGGCATTTCTAATATCCCAGTGGTCAGCACAGCAAATCGCACCCGTGCGCGCGAATTGGTTGCAAATGATATTGTCGGCGCAAAGAAAGTGTTGCCTGATGATTTTGCACCGAACGACCCACAAAGAATTGCCCGTGCGTTAGAGGTGTTCTTTGAAACAGGAAAACATTTAACCGATTGGCAAAAACAACCGCGTGTTGGTGCGCTTTGCCCCGATGCGTTGCGTGTTTTGATTATGCCAGAACGCGAAGTTTTATTAAATCGGATTGCGTCGCGTATCCCGGAAATGATTCGCGGTGGTGCAATTGACGAAGCACGTCATATTATCGAAAATAATTTGGACCCGTCGCGTGCAATTGGCGCAGTGCAAATTTGTGACATGTTAAACGGGAAAATTTCTGAAAATGACGCGATTGAAAACTGGATTACAAAAACGAATCAGTATGCAAAACGCCAACGCACATGGTTTAATGGGCAATACAATGCCGACATCACAATAAAAAACGTTCCAAACGATAAAGATTTGGAACGTGTTATTGGGTGTTTATAAATGTTTGTATCGTGTTTGTTCGCGAAAACAGGTTATACGAATTTCATAAATTTTTCTTAAAGCATCTGCGTGTTGAACTTCATCGCTGTAACCGTTCAGCAAACTTTGTACATATCTGTTTTTTACCAGCAGTGTTTCGCGCAATTGGTGTTTGCATTCGTTGTGGCTGATACCTTTTTTGCTGATATACGGTGCCAGATATTCGCAAACTTTGGCGATGAAGTTTTTAAAGAATACAGGGCTTCTTTTGTCAATACAGTCTTCCAACAGACCTATGAACAATTTTGTTTTTTTAATCAAAAAAACTTCACATTCAGGACTGTATTTAAAAGATTTGCACCAAATATCTTTCATTTCTTTTGGGTTCTGATACGAACCGCCGAATTTTTCAATAAATTCATTGGTAATAAACACTTTGTATCTTTCAAATTCTGTTTCTGCCGCGACTATTTGGTGTGCGTGACGTTTTTTGCATATTTCGCTTTTTGGCATTTTAAATCCTTTTTTTGTTTATGCGACATAATATTATACAAAAAAATACCGTTGTCAACTTTTTTATTTGTATGTTGAAAAGTATTAAAAAAATGGCTAATTTATAAACTATGTTTAAATCTGGCGATATTGTAAAGGTTCTTGTCCCCAATGTTATAAATCGGGGGTATGATTATCGTCTGAATGAAAATGCAGAAATTGGGGATTTTGTGCGCGTCACGGTTATGAATCGGCACTATGTTGGTGTGATTGTTGGGCGCGGGGACAGTGGGTTGGACGAATCCAAAATAAAATCAGTTATTGAAATATGTCGTATGGGAAAGATGTCCGAATCAGACATTGAATGGGTGTATAAGATGTCGGATTGGACACTGATGGCGCCAGGGGCGGTATTACGCCTGATTTTGAATGTCCCAGACGCATTTGATGCACCAAAGGTGGAACAGTTATATGCGTTTAATTTTGATACGACCGCTAAAATGACGGACGCGCGGCAATCTGTTGCAGATGCGTTTCAATCGAATGATAACGAATCTATGTCTGTAAACGATATTATAAATATCGCGCACGTTGGCAGTTCTGTCGTCAAAACGATGATAAAGAACAATATTTTAATTGCATCAGATTCGCGCGAAATAGTGGATTCGCGTTTCAACTTTAAGTATTTTGACACAGGTGTCGTGACATTAAATACGGAACAGCAATCTGCGGCAGACATTATTGCGGACGCCATTCGCGCGGATAATTTTTCAGTACATTTGTTGGACGGAATAACAGGGTCTGGAAAAACCCAGGTTTATTTTGATTCTGCGTTGCGTGCGTACAATTCGGGCAAATCAGTATTGTTGATGATGCCAGAAATCGCGTTGACTGCACAGTTTATGGACCGGTTTGAAAAGCGTTTTGGTGCGCCGCCTGTGGTTTGGCACAGTAATTTAACCGCGGCGCGTCGGCGCGACATATGGCGTGGCGTGGCGCGTGGCGACATTCGGATTGTGGTTGGAACGCGCAGTGCACTGTTTTTGCCGTGGCAAAATCTGGGGCTGATTGTTGTCGACGAAGAACACGACACATCGTATAAACAGGAAGACATGGGCAATTATCATGCGCGCGACATGGCGATTTTACGGGCAAAGATAGCGGGATTTCCGGTTATACTGGCGTCTGCGACACCGTCACTGGAAACGATGCATAATGTTGCGCTGGGGAAATATCGACGGTTGCGTTTGACATCGCGATATGGTGGCGCGCAAATGCCGACGATTGAAACGATAGATATGCGTGCAAACAGACCTGAATCCTATACGATGGGCGACGGTGACAAAAGCGGCAACCTGTCACCGCAGTTGTGCAGTGAAATCGCGAATACATTGGAAAATCACAAACAGGTAATGTTATTTATAAATCGACGCGGTTTTGCCCCGATTGTTCAGTGTAAAAAATGTGGCTGGGTTGCAGGCTGTCCAGATTGTTCGACATCTATGCATTATCATAAGCACATAAATAAATTGGTTTGTCATATGTGTGGTCACATGGAACCTGTCGCGACAGTTTGCCCACAATGTAAAAACAGGGTGTCCACGCGTGGGGCAGGTCTGGAAAAAATAGAAGAAGAAGTCAACGCAAAATTCCCGAATGCGCGTACCGCCCTGGTTTCCAGTGATACGATTATGTCGCGCCAGGCGTTGCAGCGTTTGGTTGAAAAAATGGAATCTGGCGATATAGACATAATAATTGGAACACAAATTTTGGCCAAGGGACATCATTTCCCGAACCTGACATTGGTTGGTGTTGTTGATGCAGACATGGGATTGTTTGGCACAGATTTCCGTGCAGGCGAACACACTTTCCAACAATTATTCCAGGTTGCAGGTCGTGCAGGTCGTGGCGAATTTCCAGGGCGCGTGTTATTACAGACTTTCCAACCTGAACATCCAGTAATACGCGCGATTTGTGCGGGCGACAGGGACGAATTCATGGCGGGCGACATGGAATCGCGGCGCGCAGCCCAGATGCCACCGTTTGGGCAACTGATTGCTGTTATCATAGAGGCTGACAAAGAATCCACATTGAAAAAATATTGTGACGAATTGGCAAAGGCGGCGCCTATGTTAAACGGCGGAAAAATAATGGGGCCAATTGCAGCCCAGATTTATCAGATACGAAATTGGTATCGCATGCGATTTTTGGTGTCGGGAAATGCACGCGCGAATTTACAACCGGTTGTTCGTTCGTGGCTGGATAAAGTAAAACAGCCGACGAATGTCAGAATTAAAATAGATGTAAACCCACAAAACTTCATGTAAAAAAACACTTGTAAAGAAAGTGCGATATCGCTAGAATAGCATTGTCGGAAAGGAAAATATAGCCTTCTTTTCTGATGGGGTGTAGATACCTCTTAATATGGCGCCGAAAATAGGAAAAAACTACTATTTTGGCGAAAACGATACTCTGACTAATATTCGATATTGGTTGGAGGGCTGTGAATAATGCCGATATTTTCTGTTTTCGGCGGAATAAGCACACTATACCATATTATAGTATCTAACCTCCAACCACCCTGTTATGCATGGTGGTTATGAATCGGAATGTGACCAACGCAACGGGGGAAGATACAGTGAGAAAGTTTTTGACAATCATTCTGGGGTTGATAGTGTGCGACGCGGCAATTGCTGCGGAAATAGTGGGCAGTGAAATTTTATTGTGCGACAATGGTTATTCGCCTGATAATCAGACATGTGAAACCTATACAGTTGGGGAATGTGGGGCGGGATTTTATGATGTTGGATTGGGTTCGACGACATTTGTTTCGCCGACGGATTCATATTGTTCCTATACTTCTTACAAGGCATATTCTTTACCGGATAACATTATTGAAATGATGTACCACGGTGCAGTTCTGGGGGACGAGATTACTTTGTGTAACGGTGGGTATTCGACGGACAATTCGACATGCACATCGTATTCGGCAGGGGATTGCACGACCGGGTATCACGAGATAGAAACGAACGAGACGACTTTTCTGGCGGCATCGAATGGGCGTTGTTCGTATGCGTCGTACAAGGCGCGTACTATGCCGGATGCATATACTACATTGGAATATCATGGTGCGGTCATGGGTGACGAAATAAATTTGTGTGATGGGGGATATTCGACAGACAACAAAACGTGTACCCAGTATGCGACGGGCGATGAATGTCCGGCGAATTATTATGATGTGGTGACGAATGGTGCGACATTTGCGGCGCGTGATAACGGTGCGTGTCCATCTGGATATCGTCAGTATGTTGCCATGGAATCGTGTGGTTATAATCCATCTGAATTGACATGTGTCAGTTTATGCAGTGATGGGAAATTGACGACTGGCGTTGGTACCTGTGCGGATTTATGTCCGTTGGGGATAACCGTATTGCGGTCCAGTAATGGTGTTGTGGTGCCGTTATGGTCATCGTCGCAAACAACGCCGGCGTTAAATGTTGGATATAACGACGGGGTGTGTTATGGGAATTTGACGACGGAAACGGCGACAGATGCGACGACGCATCGTGAAATCTATGTGGATTACCATGGGACAACAATGCACACAACAAAATAACAAAACAACAAAAGGAAAAAAGGAACCAAAATGAAAAAAATGATAATAACGACAATGGCTGTAATTATGACGGGGCTGTCTGCGTATGGGTTTACGACATGTGCGCGCAACAACGCGTATATTGGTGTGTACCGAAATAATGTAGATGGCACATCGAAACAGATTGACAACACGACCAAGACATGGAAGGTGGTATTTGATTACGACACATTGACGGGGTATGCGTCGTGTAATGATATATCTGGCACAGCGAACACGCCAAAGACGAATCTGGTGACTGGTGCGGCGGACACGGGTGTTCATTGTTGGTGTGAAATGTGGCCGATTATGGATATGGGGTATGAAACGGGGCCGTCATCATATTGGATGTATTTGAAATCGTATGCAGATGCGACGACATGCGCGTCGTCATGCACAGACGATTGTGCGACGGCGGTACGCGACGACGATACATTTCGTACGGCGATGTTTGAATCGATGTGGTAGTGATGTTGTTCCGGGTTCCTTTTGTCCAGGGGGTGGCGTTTCCCAATTAAAACCTTCTGTATTAGTCCGTCCCCTGGACAAAAGGAATCAGGTTCCTGAATAAAATCAGGGATAGGTTGTGGCGTCAAATCAGTTGCGGTCCGTGGTTTGTGTGTTGGATTTTCCTGCGGTTTCGCCTTGGGTGTTCAACAACTCGAACTCTTCGGCTGACGAATGTGCCAGGAATTGTGCGAACAACTGCGGCAACAACGCCCAGAACAACTCCGCCCTGCGGGGGGGCTTGTTCGGCTCTGTGCTCCTTTGGCAAAGGTACAACTTGTCAAAGAAAACAAGTTTGGCCAACCTGTGGGACAAAGTGTTAAACACTTTTCAGATGTGACGAAAAACGCATCTGTTTGAATGCCTTTACATCAAAGGTGGGACGGTGCAACCTGATACTCGGCGGCGAAAGCCAATGACAAATAAATAGCGCAGGGAATGTCTGGGGCAGTAGTTTTGTTCTGTATCGTGACGAACCCCCGGACATTCAATTAAAACAAAAGGAAAAACATGACATTGGATGAAATAAAAACATTGAACAGCACAGATTGTCCAAAATTCGCGATATTTGCCCAGGACCAGATTCCGATGCCGGGGCAAAAGAAGCATTTAAACGAAATTTTGAACAAAGAAATATTGGTCATAGATTTCAAAGTAAAAAAATCGAAACGACGCGAAGGAACAGACTGTTTACAGATGCAGTTTTTATTGAATGGCGAAGTTTGCATTCTGTTTTCTGGCAGCAGCGTTTTAATAGACCAAATACGGATGGCGAATGAAAAAAAACAGATACCGTTTTATACAACCGTTGTGAAAATAGATAAATATTTTTCATTTTCATAACGGTTCCGCCCCGTGGGGCGGGCAAAGAAACAAACAAAAAAAGGAGAAAAAACATGAAAAAACTAAGTATGTTGATAATGTCGATGATAACATCTGCATCGATTGGTGCAACGATGTGCGCGAAAAACGATGCAACGACAATTGTTTTAGACCCGGGGATAAATGGCACAAATTACGGGTACGACCAGGCAAATTCGACATGGTGGGCAACATTCCCATATGGAACGATTCGCGGAATCAGCGCGTGTTTAAGCAGTGCGAACGGCAAATCGATTGGTGGATATGTGGCGGATTTGCATGACAATAATGAACCAGTTGTTGGTGGCGAAACAAATGGGCAACATTGTTGGTGTAAAATGACACATCCTGCGGTTTCGCCTTGGGTGTTCGCCGGCTCGTTCTCTTCGGCTGGCGAGTGTGCCGGGAATTGTGCGTTCTACTGCGGCTACTACGCCCAGCACTACTCCGCCCTGCGGGGGGGCTTGTTCGGCTCTGTGCGCCATTGATGTCAGCGTGACACCATCGGTGTCACGCGCCGTGTCAGCCTGACGCGTAACAAACGCGTCAGGCCGTACGGGTGGGGCCATGGGGCGGGTGTCCCGCCCCGTGGTGGTCGACACCGCTGGTGCCGCCCCATTGGGGCGGGACCACCAGACGCCGCTGGTGTCATTACGAGGAGGCGCGCCAAATTTGCGTGCAACGCAAAGCCTGGTGCGCCGACGTGGTAATCCAGATGATTAGTGTTGTCGGCAACGCCGACACTTTATTATCAATCAGTGTTGGCTGCGCCAACGGCTCTGATAACCTGGGTTGCCACGTCACAAAATTGACAACAGCAGGCTTGGTTGCCAATTTTGTTCCTCGCAATGACACTGTGCTTTTATTCTTGCTTATTTGCCAACAAACATTATCATTGCATTTATGAAATATTACCATGAACCTTATAAATACTATGTTTATATAATGGCATCTGGAAAAAATGGCACGATTTATACCGGTGTTACAAACGATATTGCACGCCGTTCTGTGGAACATAAAACCCACATGAACAAAGACAGTTTTACCGCGCGCTATAATGTAAATAAATTGGTGTATATGGAAATTTTCGAAAATCCAGAATACGCGATATTGCGTGAAAAGCAAATCAAATCATGGGCGCGTAAAAGAAAAATAGAATTGATTGAATCCGTAAACCCAAAATGGGACGATATGTTTGATTATTTGAATGCTTGAAAACTGTAAACTGATGAAAACATATAAAAATCTTTGGGATGAATTTATATCTGTGGAAAATTTCGATTTGGCCGCAAAAAAAGCCGTGCGCAGTAAAAAATCCCGCCGGGCAGTGCAAAAATTCTTGAAAAATCGCGACGCATTATTACAAAAACTGCGCAACGATGTTATGTCTGGACGTTTTCGAACATCGCAATATAAAACATTTACCATTCGTGAACCAAAACTGCGCGTTATATATAATTTGCCATTGTACCCAGACCATATTCTGCATCATGCAATTATAAATATCCTGGGGCCAATATGGCAACGTTTGTTTATTTATGATTCATACGCATGTATTCCCGGTCGCGGATTGCATGCCGCGTCCAGTCGGACTATGCATTTCGTGCGACGAAACAAATATGTCCTGCAATGCGATATCCGTAAATTTTACCCGTCAATCAGTCATGATATTTTAATGCGCATCGTCGCAAAAAAAATTCACGACCGTCGTATGTTGCGTATATTGCACGAAATAATTTTTTCGGTCGGTGGTGGTAAAAATTTGCCAATTGGAAATTTAACATCACAATGGTTGGGCAATGTGTTTTTGAACGAATTAGATATGTTTGTAAAACAACATTTGCATTGGCGCGATTATATAAGATATTGCGATGATTTCTGTCTGTATGGCAACAACAAAGACGAATTAAAAAACGCAGCCACGCAAATAGAAATCTTTGTGAAAGAAAATCTGAACCTGGTGTTGTCTAAATCCATTCTGCGCCAGACAAAATGTGGTGTTCCTTTTATTGGGTACCGACATTTCAAAAAATATCTGAAATTACGAAAACAATCTGCCATGAAAATCAAAAAAAGACTGATGAATATAATATTACATCGTGATTTCAGTGACCATGCAGTCAGTCAAATCGCCGCCGCACACGGGTGGCTGAAATGGGCGTGCACATTTAATTATCGGAATCATTTTTTTCGTATCGCAAAAGATTCCACGCCAAAGATGTTTGTTTTCTTGAAAACAAATTTGTAAAAAAAACACCGCCATTCGGCGGCGTTTTTTATTATCTGTTTTTTGTTTGTACGGATTTTGTTTTAAATCCAATTTTTTCAAACAATCTTCTGATTCCTGCACGGAAAGCACTTGGTTTGTCTGCATCTGTAATTGCTTTTTCTTCTGAATGTTCAAACCATATGGCGTCTGCATTCAATGTGCCGTTCTTTTTCGCTTTTTCCAATATTGCAATTCGATTGAACGCCAGGTTTGCCCCGTATCTGTTGATTGTGACGCCGTCGCGTTCTGTTGTTGCCAATACCGCATTACACTGTGCGATTTTATCGTCAATGATTTCATTGAATTTTTTTATGTCTGTCGCGCGACCTTCTTTGTCGATTGCGTTGGCAGCCTTTAATTCTGATTCCAAATTATCAGTGATTGCGTTTAATTCTGCTTCTATTTTTGTGTACATGTTTTTCCCTTTTTGTTAGTTAGTTTTTGTAAAAATTATACAACCTCTGTCACGGCGCGCAGTGTCCCGTCGCGCGACAATTGCACGACACGAATTTTCTTTTTCATTTCAGCAATTAAATCTGTTCTGTTATATGCAGGTTGTGTGTGTAAAATGCGGTCTGCAAATGCGGCATAGGCTGCTTCGGCACTTTCTGCGTGAATCGTTGTATAAAAATGGTCGTGCCCTGTGCCCAACATTTCCCATAATACCGCCGCGTTATCTGTGGATATTTCACCACCAATAATAACATCAGGTGTCATACGCACAACCAAATCCAGTAATCGTGCATAGTTAAAATCGTTTGTTTGTTCGGTACGCGATAATACAAAATGAACCCGGTTTTTTTGCGGAACACGGATTTCGCGTGCATCTTCGACAGTGATAACACGACTGTTTTGGTCAATCAGTGTCAACATGTGATTCAGGAATGTTGTCTTACCCGTTGATGTTGCCCCAGATATCAAAATCGGGCTGCCGTCGTTTATCGCAGACATCAACCGTTCGTACGGGTCGTCTGGGCGAACATTTTCGCGCGGTTTTACTTTCAATAATTTTTGTCCGCGTTTAAGGTGGTAATTTTCAAAACTGGTTTCTGATACGCCACTGCCGCGTATGTTTAATGCAACGCCCCCGGTTACATCGCGTTCGTCGTATTGTACATTTGGACCCGCAATTGCAGAAAAACGATGGTTCCCCGGTAATGTCGCATAAACAACAGGTATCCCATGCACCGGGTCAAATGGCCGTTCGTATATGTTTGCAACCGTATGAATTAAATCAACCAGGTACTGTTTTGATAAAACATCGGCATTGTACGATACCCATGGAACGCGGCCCCCGTTCAGGCGCATCCATACTTCGCCGGCATGATTTATCGCGATTTCTTCGACAAAATCAGGACGATAAAATTCTTCCAGCGGTTTTAACAAAGATTCTAAAACTACATTTGACATAATTCTATTTTATCATAAATCGTCACTTGAATCAAAATGGTTTATTTGTTAAAATAAAAAAAACTAACCAAGAGAGAAAAAATGAAAAAATCTATATTTTTTGTTCTGGGGCTGGCACTGACAGTTGCTGCATGTAATTCTGACAATGGCATATATTCTGGGACAGACGGCGAATATTATGATGAACGCACTGCCCAGTATATCAGTGATAAAAACGAATTCGCACAAATCGATTCGTATGAACCCCGTACAATGAAAGAACGCGAAGCCGCCGATGCGCGATGGAATACTGCACGCAAAGAAACCAGATGGCAGGAATATAAGGGAACAATGGTTCGTGTAGAAATTTTGTTGGGGAACAGTGCGGTTCGTGAAATGCGCCTGCGTTTGATGCAAAACGCCGATGGTGCAGATATTGACGCAGATGCGCGTACGGTTTTGGCAAATGTTGCAGATTATGAAATGAAGAAAGTCTGTGGCCGTAACGCAGAAAGCATTGTCATCGTGTATGATAAACCTTCGTTCGAAGTCATGCGTCCAACATCTTTCTTTGATTACAGGGTCGAAGCCGAAGGCGAAACTATGCGCGAATACGGTTTCAGATGCGTTTATAACAAATAATCAACCATAAACAAAAGGAAAAAAATATGAAAAAATTTGTTGGTATCTTGGCAATGTGTGCGTGCCTGGGCGCGTGCGAAAAAACTGCGAAAAACGGTGATACTGTCATTATCGATTTCGCTGGATTTTTGGGAACAGAACAATTCGCCGGCGGAACCGCAGAAAATTATCCACTGAAATTGGGCAGTGGTCAATTTGTGCCAGGATTTGAAGAACAATTGGTTGGTGCAAAAGTTGGCGAAACACGCGATGTCAATATAACATTCCCTGAACAATATGTTCCTGAATTGGCAGGCAAAGATGTTGTGTTCAAAGTGACAATTAAAGATATTAAATAACAGAATTTAATAAAATAAAAAAACCGCCAAACGGCGGTTTTTTTAAATTGCTTTGATAAATATTTTTGCTTTATTCGCGGCGGCAATAACTGCATCTTTGTCGATAACGAAACATGTTTTTGCGTTTACTATAATTCCGTGTAATTTTGCCGCGGCAACTGCGCGCACTGTATCAACGCCAATCGCAGGTATATCTATTCGTAAATCTTGACCTGGTTTTGTCATCTTGGCAAACACACCGCCAGTTTTGCGACGATTTTTGCGCATTTCAACAACACGTTCCAACATGCGGGCGGTGCCTTCGGCGGCTTCGACTGCGACGACCTGTTTATCCACAACCACAGACGCACCAATGTCTTCGACACCGATGGTGTGCGAAACCTGAATCGCGCGTTTGATGTCGGATTCATCAGATTTAGACGGTTTGGTTTTTGTTTGAATGCCGGTTTTTTCAAAAGTCAATTCTGGCGCCAAATCCTGGGCAGCGACAATTTCATATCCGCGTTTTTCCAACGCTTTGTTAAACGCAACAGCCATCGAATCATACCCCCGTTGATGTTTTAATACACTTAAAAGCACAGATATCGACCATAAATCTGGCCGAATGTCAGATAAATTTATGTGACCCAACGCACCCACAAAAACCAGTTTGTGTATACCGCGTTTTTTGCATTCGCGTGCTGCGCGTCCACCGTTCCCCAACCGTATTACTAAATCAGGGTTCAATGCCGGGTCATAAAAGTTTTTAAGTCCCACAACATACACATCCCACCCGTTTTTTTTCAACGCATCGCGCGTCAAAAACGGTAATGATAATGCGCCGGCAAAAAGTGCAACTTTTTTATCTGCTTTTTTCATCATAGCATAATGATAGTGTTAAATCGTACTGGAATCAAGGCAGAATTTATATTATGATATCAAACATGAATACAAAAAAATGTCCTTTCTTTGGAATTTGTGGCGGTTGTCAGTTCGATTTTATGTCTGAAAATTACAGAAATGAAAAATTGAAAAAACTGCCACGATTGAATTATACACACGAAGCAATCTGGGGCGATTCGCCAAAACGCAGACGCGCAGATTTCGCGTTCGTTGATGGACATTTTGGTTTTTTTAAATCGCAATCAAAAGATATTGTTGATATAAATATGTGCCAAAATGTTGCGCATGAAATAAATATCGTTTTGCCAGATATCGCAAAACTGCCGTGGCGCGGGGCAGGTGGTGTCTTGATTACAAAATGCGAAAATGGGATAGATGTTTGCGTAAAAAGTGATGTTCCGTATTTTGGTAATGAACTTAAAAATGCAGTTGCTAAATTGCCACCACAAATAATCAGATTCGCGTGGAACGATTCGATTGTGCGCAAATATGCCGAACCCGAAATAAAGTTTAATGATAAAATCGTGAAATACCCAATTGGTGCGTTTTTGCAACCTACCATTGAAACAGAACAAATTCTGCGTGATTTGGTCGTGAAATATGTTGGGGGTGCAAAAAAAGTAGCAGATTTATTTTGTGGGCTGGGCAATTTTACTTTTGCAACAAATGCGACAGGTTTTGACATTGTTGGTAATGGCATAACGCGCGATTTATTCAAAAAACCTTTGACTGTGTCGAATTTGAACCAATATGATGTCGTAATAATGGACCCACCACGCGCCGGCGCAGAAAAACAAAGTCGCGAATTGGCGAAATCAAATGTAAAGCGCATTGTTTATGTTTCGTGTAATCCGAATACTTTTATCCGGGATGCGCGGATTCTGGAACAGGGCGGATATAAAATGATAACCGCCATTCCTGTGGACCAGTTTGTTGGTGCAGCACATTGGGAAATTTTCAGCGTTTTTGAAAAATAATTTTATAGATACTAAAAAAACACCGCCGTGGGGCGGTGCTTTTCCGGATGCCCTGAAAGGAAGGAAAGGAGAAAAAGAAACGGGCATCCTAAACTGTCGTTTGGGCCCAAAGTCCAGAGGAGAGAGAATGTAGGAGGGAGTCTGAAAACCCTGGGCCCGATATAGTCAAACGATTATTTATCCTTTGACGAATCGAATATAATACACAAAAAACGATTTGTCAAGTATTTTGTCAAATTTTTTTTAAATTATTTTTTGTTTGGGAATATATGCAGGTTTTTGTGGGTTGAATTTATTCTTCTGTTCAAGTATAATTAGAAAATGGATTGGGAAACTAAATATATGACAGGAGGAAAACAATGACACACGAAGATGTATGGCGCGCAATAGAAAAATTCGCAACAGAACACAATATGTCGTGTTCTGGCCTGGCAAAATGCAGCGGGCTGGACCCGACGACCTTTAACAGAAGCAAAAGATGGTCAAAAGAGGGCCAGCCCAGATGGCCATCAACAAACAGTATTTCAAAAATATTAGCGTCAACAGGCGCGTCCTTGGAAGATTTTACAAAGTTTATCCCGTCAAACGAACCGCATACTTTGTGATAATAAAATCTTGCAAGGGGCAACGGATTTCGGTATCGTATCATCATGATGGAAAACATAAAGATTTTTGCATCTGATAAATACTGGAATCGCATTTTGACAGATTTGGGTGCCAGTATGGTCGATTCGCCAGAAAATGCAGATATTGTTTTTGACGAAATATCTCCAGATGCACCCATATCGGTTGCTGATTTGCAACAACTGATTTTGGACCAATACAATAACAGCGATATTTTGCAAAACATTTTTGGTCGTGATGTGAATTTGCCACTGTTGCAAAGAAAAATTATAGTCGCGCTTTATAAAAAACCAAATATACAAATTCACAATCTGAAAACAGCCGTTGGTTTGTCGCCAGATGCAACAACACACAGTGTTGAAAACGCTATCTATCAGTTGCGAAAAACTTTCGGTCATAATTTTATTTTGAATGAAAACGGGGGATACAGGATTGGACGCATATAAACTGATGTCTTTTGATAAAATCCCATCTACCCAAGATTATGCGCACGATTTAATCGCAAATGGAAATGCAACAAACAAAACATTGGTTGTTGCGATGGCGCAAAGTGCAGGGCGTGGCCGTTATCGTCGAACATGGGTTTCGCATCATGGAAATTTGTATGCGTCATTTATTTATAAAACATTGGAACGCAATCCGCGACTTTCATATGCTGTGGCTGTGGCGATTGCAGAAACTTTGATTTCATTCGGTTTAAATCCCCGGATAAAATGGCCCAATGATATTTTGGTGGACAATAAAAAGATATCTGGTGTTTTAATTGAATATGCGCGTAACTTTGTCATTATTGGAATTGGGATAAATGTAAAAACCTGTCCGACGGTCAAAGAATACAAAACAACCAGGGTCTGTGATTATGCAGATGCGGGTGTTGAACAAATCCTGTCTGTGTTGATAAAAAAATTGGATAAATGGCGTAATGCTGATTTTTCAGCAGTTCGTGAACGCTGGATGGAATTGGCGATGTGTATAAATAAAACAGTTAAATACCAGGGCAAACCCGCTGAATTACTGGGGATAAACGAAGATGGTGCATTGGTACTGCGTCGCGATACGCGATATATTTTAACATACGGTGACGAAATCAGTATCTAAATGTGCTTGACTTTTATGTCAATTTGTGATATTATATGGAACATCAAGAATAGAAATTATGTCCGCAGTAAGTGCGGTTTTTTTATTCTGAATTTTTACCCACACATTTTATGTGTGGGCTTTTTTTTATAACAAAAAAACAGGTCACAAAATGCAACTAACACTGATAACTAATAACGATGATACACAAATCGTATCATATAAATTGGCGCGTATAATATTTGCAGAAACAAATGCGGAAACTTTAAAACTGGTCGAAGCGATGGCGTCCATGATTTATAATATTCACATCAAATTGGGTAAATCATTTGAATCGATTTCAAACGATGTGAATTTATTTGAATGTTTAAATAAAGAATCGCCGCGTCATCAAAATCTGAAAGTGGACGCGAACAATAAAAAATTTCAGATGTGTTTGCGAATCGTAAAAACCATGATGCGCGGTAATTTGGATGATTCTGTTTTTGGGGCTACAAAATTTCATCACGCGAATGTTATCCCAGATTGGGCGATGTCGCGTGGATATATTTCAGAATGCGAAGATATTTTGTTCTATCTTTAACTAAAGGATTTTCATAATGAATAAAATAATAAAAGGTGGATATTTACAAGATAAAAAAACATATGTCGTGTCCACTGTTGGTATTGTGTCTGCAATTGGTGCATATCTTATTGGGGACGAAGATATATTTACCATGATGCAAACAATATTCACTTTATCAGGTATTTACTTTCTTAAACAAGAATCAACAACCAAAGGAAAAAACAATGGAAAAAGTTCCAGAAAAATTTCTTGATGAAAACGGCGAATTAAATACATCTGCATTGGTAAAGTCATATTGTGAACTGGAAAAAAAGATGGGCAATATGATATCAGTGCCAAATGATGAAAGTGACGAAAATACAAAACAAAAATTTAATCACGCCATAGGTGTACCTGACAGTGCATCTGAATATCCAACAAATGATTTGTTTGATGACGAATCGGTCCGCAATAAATTTCATGAAATTGGTTTAACATCAAAACAGGTTGAACAAATTTATTCCATCGCAGAAGAATTTTTACAACCAACATTAAAAAATTTATTTGAATTACAAAACCAATCAAACGCAATAAATGAATTAAAAAATTTTTTTGGTTCCACAGAAAAAATGAACGAAGCATTACGCGAAATAAATGCGTTTGGTGAAAAGTATTTACCACAATCTGCATTCGAAGAACTGTGTGCCACACCCCAGGGAATTCAAGGCATGTACAAGATGATGCAATCACTGGAACCGAATGTTTTAACCGATAAAAATGTCACAGAAAATTTATCTGATGATATGTTGCGTAATATGATGCGTGATCCAAAATATTGGCGTGATCATGATCCTGAATATGTTCGTAAAATTGAAAATGGTTTTAAAAAATTGTATTCATAAATCATTTTGTTCTTTACTATTTATTTCAATTCATATAAAATATAAAACAAGAACAAAATAATTTTGTTCTGTCCAAAACTTTAATAAGGAGAGAAACATGTTCGGTTTAAAGAAAAAATGTGCATGCGCAAAACCAGCTGCTAAACCAGCTGCAAAAAAAGCACCTGCAAAAAAAGTAGCAGCAAAAAAACCAGCTGCAAAACCAGCTGCAAAAAAAGCACCTGCAAAAAAAGTTGCAGTTAAAAAACCAGTTGCAAAAAAAGTAGTTGCAAAAAAACCAGCTGCTAAAAAACCAGTTGCAAAAAAAGCACCTGCAAAAAAACCAGCTGCTAAAAAAGTAGTTAAGAAAAAATAATTTTTGCAAAGTTTTTAAAAATCCCCAAGGCGCTTGTTTTGGGGATTTTTTTATGATAAATTTTTCAGCCAGATGAATAAAAGTCTGACTGAATTTTTTATTGGATAATCCATTTATTGGACCCTTTTTTGTGTGTTTTTGTTTTTATGGCGCGAATATTTCGCATAACCATCTAACAAAATTTTTTTCAAATAGCGCGAAAGCGTCATTTAATTTAAACAAAAAGGATTTATTATGTCTATGTCTGTAGATCAAGTGTTTGTAAAACAATTTGAAGCAGATGTTCATTTGGCTTATCAGCAAATGGGCACAAAATTACGTTCCACAATTCGCAGTAAATCTGGGGTTGTTGGGGCATCTACTACTTTCCAGAAAGTTGGCAAAGGTATCGCCAGCACAAAATCGCGTCATGGGATTGTTCCTGTGATGAATTTGAATCACACCCCGGTTGAATGTGTATTGCAAGATTACTATGCCGGTGATTGGGTTGATTCGTTGGATGAATTAAAAACAAATGTTGATGAACGTCGTGTGGTTGCGTCTGCCGGTGCATATGCGTTGGGTCGCAAAACAGATGAACTGATTATCAACGCGATGACCAGCGCGACACAATATGTTGGCGATTATTCTACTGGTTTGACCAAAGATTTGATTATGGCTGCGTTGGAAAAATTGAACGCGAACGATGTGCCAGATGATGGTCGCAGATTTGCGGTTGTTGGTGTACACCAATGGAACGAATTGTTGGGAATGGATGAATTTGTTTCTGCCGATTATGTTGGTTCTGCAACACCATTGGTTGATGGTTGCGAATCGCGTAAATGGTTGGGTGTGAATTGGATTTTGTGTAATTCTTTGCCACTTAGCAGTGATGACCGTGATTGCTTTATCTATCATGCATCCAGTATTGGTCACGCATGTGGTCAGGAAGTCAAAACAGATATCACATGGCACGGCGAACGCGCAGCCCACTTTATCAGCAACAGCATGTCCCAGGGCGCAGTTTTGATTGACGGCGAAGGTATCGTTCGTATCAAATGCGATGACGATGCAGAATAATTTATAACAAAAAGGAAGACAAAATGGCTTTTCAAAATAAAAATTTATCTGTAATTGCATACGCAAACGGCTTTACACTGTGGCACTATAAAGAAAACGCGACATTGGCAACAATAACAGCATCTGGATATTTTTCCAGCCTGAAAAATCTGATGAATACAGGCGACATCATTTTAATCAACGGATCAAACGGTTCGTCGATAAAGGTTGTCACTGTTGCCGAAGGCGTTGTGACAGTCGGTGCTTTATCTTAATAATTTTTTCTTTGAACTGTAAATTGGGGGAATGTTTTATCCCCCAATTTTTTAATACAAGGTGCGAATATGTTTACAAAAATAGATATATGTTCAATGGCATTGTTAAAGTTAGGCGAAAAACCAATTCAATCGTGGCGCGAAGATTCTGCCAGCGCGCAATTGGCACGAACATTGTTTGAACCAACTTTGGATACATTATTATCAACTTTCCCGTGGCGTTTTGCGACCAAAACTTTGGTTTTAAACAAAACATCTGATGATGATTTTTTAATACCAACCGAAGTTTTAAGAATATTGAAATGCAACGGGCAAATTATCGGGAATAAAATCAAATCCACAGAAAACACAATAACTATATTGGCGGTTGTAAAAACAGAACCAGATGCGTTTCCTGGCTATTTTGCCACATTATTGGCAACCAAATTAGCAGTAGAATTTTGTATACCCTTGATTGGTGATGCGTCTGTATTTCGAATGATGACGGCATTATACGAATCAGAATTTCAATCTGCAAAATTTATAGACAGTACAACTTCAAATCAACCAAATATCGGAAATTTTTCTTTGATAGATTCCAGGTTTTAACAATAAAGGAGTTTAGATATGGGAAATTTTCTTAAAACACAAAATATATTTTCATTTGGTGAAATTTCACCAGAATTTTATGCCATAAATAATAATAATGGGTTGGCACATCTGGAAAATATGGATGTTTTGCAATCTGGTGCATTAAAGCGCAGAGCAGGACTGCAAAGTATCGCGCAAATTCCAGACAATGCGATTTTGGTGCCTTTTCAGATAAGCGAATCGGAAAAATATTTATTGGTTATTTACAACCAAAAAATAGATGTGTATGAAAACGATGTGCAAATTGAAAGTGTGACCACGCCGTGGGAAAATATAGATTTAAAACAAATACAATACGCACAAAGATTTAATTCAATCTTTTTCGCGCACCCAGAATTCAGTCCAATGGTATTTACCAAAGACGCATCTGGTTTCAGTATCAAACAGTTTTATTTCCATGTCAATTCGGATTTGTCAATAAACATTCCGTTTATGCGATTCGACGATATGGACGGAGTTGCTATAACGATTTCCAGCAGTACAATCGACAATAACCATGCAACATTTACCACCAACAAAGATATATGGACCGATGATTGGGTTTGGCAAAGGTTGTTGGTCAACAATAAACAATGGATTGTTCAATCTGTGCAAAATGCGCGTGTCGCGACTGTTTTTACAAACGGAGATTTTTCTTTCCCTGGTACTGCTATCTATGATTGGTATGTTGCCGCATTCAGTGACAAACGCGGTTGGCCGCGCGCCGTTTCGTTCCATCAAAACAGATTGGTTTTCGGTGGCACAAAATCGGCACCAAATAATTTGTGGATGTCGAAAGTCGGTGATTACAATAACTTTGATGCAGGCAACGGTTTAGATGATGATGCGATTTTTACTGCCCTGTTATCGTCGCAACATCACCAGATTTCAACAATAGTCAGCAGTGATAATTTGCAAATATTGACATCTGTGGGCGAATGGGCGATTTCGAATGCCCCATTGACGCCGGCAAATATAGATATTAAACAGCATACATCGGTTGGTTCTATAACAAATCGCTGGTTGCCACCACAACAAATAGAAGGTTCCACTGTATTTATTTCGCAGTCCGGCAAAGATGTGCGCGAACTGGATTTAGATGATTTAAGTCAGCATTACAATGCCAACGATTTATGTTCGTTGTCTAAACATTTGATGCAAGAACCAATCAGCATCGCATTCAATCAGGCGACACATCGCCTTTTCATTGTGATGAATGACGGGTATATGGCTGTGTTGAATAAACATCCGAACACAGATATAAATGCGTGGGGAAGATATACAACAAACGGTAAATTCAAGTATGTAAGCGTGTTTAATAATGCAACATATGTTGTTGTTGAACGCGATAATAATTTTTATTTGGAAAAATTTGATGAAGCGTCTTTGACTGATGCCACGAATTATAATTTTTCTTATAAAATATCTGCGTTCCCAATGATAGTGAATAATCACAGCCCAAAGAAAATTCGGGCGCGTAAAATATCGCTGCGCGTTTTGGATACAAAGACTGTGTTTGTAAATAATCAACGCATAGAAATTCCAAATTGTGTTTACGATGCAGACAATCCTGGATACAGCGGTGATTTATCATTGAATTTGTTGGGCGGTCAAATCGACACAATGAAACCGTTGTGGACATTGTCCAGCAACGAACAATTAAACGCAACCATATTGTCTGTGACAGTTGATGGTTGGTATTTAGTATAAAAAAACAGGAGGAAACAAATGGGACAACTGGTATCAGATGTGACAAAAGTTTTAGATTATAAAGATTCAAAAAAGGAAGCAGAAAATCAACGTCAGAAAATACTGGCACAAATGGCGTCAGACGAAGCGACAAAAACAAATTTAATAAAAAAAGCATTGGCAAATCAACGCGCTAAATACGGTGCCAGTGGAAATGGCGGAAACGGTTTGTCCGAAAAAGCGGTGCTGAAACGTTTGCGCGATGAAACCGCAGAACCATACGAAACCAAGCGTCAGGAAAATATCGATAAAATAAAAAAACTGAAAGTAAAAAAACCTAACATCATTAAAAACTGGTTAAGCAATATCGACAAAATCGCAGGATAGGGGGACAAAATGTATAAAATCTCTTATGTTGGGGACGGTGAAAATACCGAATTTTCATTTGTGTTCCCATTCTTTCAAGATGCAGATATAAAGGTCGCAATCAACGATTCTGTTTTGGATAACACACAATATGATGTAAATCCAAATGATGATTTCAGCGGTGGCGTGGTTGTGTTCCCCGTTGCACCCGAAACAGGTACACAGATAGATATCTTTCGCCAGGTTGATTTGTCGCGTGTGATAGATTATCAGCCAACGGAAAAAATAGACCCAGAAGATTTGAATTCTGATTTCGATTTTATCGTTGCTGCATTACAAGATATTCAAACTATAAATATCGATTTATCACAATGGGCAAATATTCATGACACAGTAATGAAAAAATTAGACTATGTGATGGCGACAATCGAAGATAAAATGTCTGGCGGTGCGGTTTTGGGGCTGTATTATAATTTGGTATCGGTATTGGAAGATGCTTTGCCAAAACTGATAAACGATTATGGGTCTGTGACGGAACATGCCAGTGGCGATAACAATGACGATTACGGAAGCATTTGATTTTCTGGACGCGTGGAACAAAGTTTTGGGATTGCAAACGCCAGAACATCATAAAAAAATAATAGGTTTCTTGGTCGATGTATTTAACAATAAACCACATCGTGGATTATTAAACGCTTTCAGGCATTCCGGAAAATCAACAGTTGTCGGTGTGTTTGCGGCGTGTGTTTTATATCACAAACCAGAAACCAGGATTTTGATATTGTCCGCAGAATCTGGATTGGCATCGCGTATGGTTGCGCATATAAAAAACATTATTGAAAATCATCCGTGGTGCGATGGAATTGTTCCTGATGTAAAAAAAGAATGGGGCACGCACAAGATAACTATAAAACGTCCAATCGGAATTCGCGAACCATCTGTTATTTGCCAAGGAATCGCAGGCAACATAACAGGAATGCGTTCTGATTTGATTATCTGTGACGATGTAGAAGTGCCAAATACATGCAATACGCAACAGAAAAGGGAAAATCTGCGTGAAAGATTGCGTGAACTGGATTTTATTTTATCGCCAAACGGAACGATGATTTATATCGGTACACCGCACACGCATGATACAATCTATAAAACAGAATGAATTTACGACAACGACGACATAAATGTACGCAATTTAGCCAACATTTCATTCCCGGCATCGCCGAACATGGGCAGATATGTTTCGAATTCTGGCATGTCAGCCTGAATTTGGGCGCGATTGCGTTCTGTCAGTGTTTCAGACAGTAATTGTTTTGCGCTGTCCCATGTGCGATAGGCATGGTCGGTTTGCGCGACAATTTGCCATTTGTTGGATAAATCATTATCAAATGCGATTGCTGATTTTACATCTTGAACCCAATCATTACCGAATTTTTGAACAAACGGTAAATTCTTTACGATTTCCAAACTTTCTGGATTTGGTTGGAATGTATTCAGAATTTGTTTTAATTGTTTGATTTCATCATCAGACAAAGAAACAGTTGTTTGTTGCCCAGTCATCAGCCCACCATACGGCAATAAATCTTTGTCGATAGAATCCATCGGTGTTTTTCCTGCGCGCAGGTTGTTTATATGTGCAATCAGTTTTTTCCCAGTTGGCATTGTTTCCAATTCAGAAATAACCTGATTGTCATTTGATTCAGAAATAAAAACCTGGTTCACCGCAGCCCAACCGCCATCTATGACATGGGCCTGGCGATAAAGATTTAACAAACGTTGGGCGATTGTGTGTGCCTGTTGTTGCATATCTCTCTCCTTGGGTTATACAGGTTATTGCATTACAATCATAACAACTTTGTGCAAAGTTTTGCCGTAAACTTTTTCTTCTGGGCCAGATACATGACCAAAAATTTTGCCGTGGGAATCTTTCTTGACCACGACGATTTGGGCATTTGCAACATCGTCAGATGATAATTTCGCAAAATCAGCGTCCATACTTACCGCCAAATCGCCGACAGACGGGGTCGAATTTGCATCTACAAAAACATATGCAGATTCTGGGATAAATCCACCCAGGCGTTTCGAATTTGGTACGACGGCATAGATTCCATTGTGGCCTTCTAATTCAGTTGGTGCAACAATCATCGTTTCATCAGACTTTTTCAACTGAATGGATTTGCCAGATGGTTTACCGAAAACAGGAACCAATTTTTTGCGTGCGTTATCGTATAACTGTGCGCCATAAAGTCCGCCGTGAATATCCAATCCGGACACTGGGTTGACCGGTTCCAAAACAGATTTAACGCGTTCTTTGACTTTGTCGATTTGTTTTGTCAGTTCGCCAGATTTGTATAATTTTGCGATTTCATCGAATAATTCGGACGCTTTGTATCCAAACGCCTGGGCCAGTACATCGATTTCGTTTTCATAGACTTCGCGTTGACCGACCTCAATTTTATGATACACAGACAGTGTCATATTCGCAGCCTTGGCAGCCTGGGCGATAGTTTTTTCGCTGCGTTGGCGAATTTTACGCAGGCCAGAACCAAATATTTTCAATCCGCTGTCTTCGTTATCAACCAGGCGGCGTCTGATTTCATTTTGCCAATTTTGTGCCACAGAATCAGATTCGTGAATAAATATATCGGACAATTTACAACCCAATATATTGCACACATTCAGCAATTGTTTCTGATTCAGACGACGGACGCCTTTTTCAATTTTTGATACTGCGGACAGTGATAAATTGGAACGACGCGCCAATTCAGTCATCTTCATACCACGCGATGCGCGGATGTTGCGAATGTTATTTGGGAAAATGATTTCTTCTTGTGCCATGGTTTGCCCTTTTTGTATATGTTGACAAAATGTTAGTCAATTTTTAAGACCTTGGCAAGATAAAAATTAAATGAAATCGTCAGGAATATCATTTGCATCGGCAACGGTTTGTACATTTGAATCTGCCGGGGCAGCATATTGCACTTCAAATCCTGTGTCAGAATTCTGCTGTGGTCCAAACTGGTTCAGGTTATCAAACAGATAGTATTCGCCGATGAAACTTAAATGTACTGTTTCTGGTTTACCATGACGGTTTTTTGCGATGATAACATCTGCCTTGTTGCGGACGCTGTCTAAACGCTTTTGCCAATTCTGCATGGATTGTTCGGACGCAGTTCCGGATAATTTTTTATCTGGGGAACGACCTTCCAGGTAATATTCTTCGCGGTATGTAAACATAACGATATCCGCATCTTGTTCAATAGAACCGGATTCACGCAAATCTGACAGAACAGGGCGTTTATCGTCGCGTTGTTCGACGCTGCGGGACAACTGGGACAGGGCGATAACAGGCACATCCATTTCTTTGGCCAGGATTTTCAGACCGCGGGTGATTTCAGACAATTCCTGAACACGATTGTCGCTGTGTTTGCCACCTGGTGATGTCATCAACTGTAAATAGTCGATAACAATCAGCGACAGACCATTAAACTGACGCGCAATACGGCGTGCGCGCGTTTTGATTCCTGCAACCGACATGTTTGCGGTATCGTCTATGACCACAGGAACCTTTGACAGGGCTTCGCTGTATTGGGTCATTTTTGTAAAATCTTCGTCGCTAAGATTACCGTCACGCATGTGTGATGCAGGTATCTTTGATTGTGATGATAACACGCGCGCCGCCAATTGGGAAAACGACATTTCCAAACTGAAGAATGCAACCGCGCCCCTGTATTGGGTGTTCGCACGACCATTTAATATCGCGTTCGCTGCATTAAAAGCAATATTCATCGCCAGTGTTGTTTTACCCATACCTGGACGACCGGCGATAATAATTAAATCAGAATGATGCAGACCACTGATAGATTTATCCAAATCGTCCAACCCTGTGGTCAGACCAGACAATTTGCCGTCGGCTTTGTACGCGATTTCGGCTTCTTTCAGTGCGCTTTTCAACGCGTCCGCCAACGATACAACGCTGTGTTCTGTTTGACCTGTGGACGCCAGATTAAATAACTTTTGTTCTGCCGATTCGATTTGGGTGTTCACACTTTTGTCCAAATCTTCGGTATAGGCATCGTCGATAATGCTTTGCCCCAATTGAATCAAATCACGGCGACGCGCATTATCAAAAACTATGTGTCCGTAATGTTCAACATTTACCACCGTAGAGCCCGCCGATGCCAATTTAGACAGGTATTCAACACCGCCAACGCTTTCCAAAGTTCCCTGTTGTTCCAGGTATGTTTTGGCAGTGATTATATCAAACGGAATACCAACGGCAAATTGGCGCATCGCCAGGCGATATATTTCCTGGTGCGCTGGGTGGAAAAAGTGTTCTGGCATCAAGAAATCTGACACAGATTCCAATGCGCGGTTGTTCATCAGTACCGCCGCCAATACGGCCTGTTCGGCTTCTAAATTAGTAGGTAAAGTTTTCGGAGTGAAGTCCATGTCCATAAGATTAAACGAAAATTTTCAGAATTCAATACCTTTTTTACGGGGATACAGACAATTGAAAATTCCCATCGTGGACAGTGCTGGAAATCCGGCGTGGCCCGATATGTTCCCAATCGAAAAAATACACGAATTGGCAGACATTGTTGGCCCACGACATTTTTCTGCACAAATGATGTTGGAATATGTCGCCATGGAACGCGTTCAATTGGACCCAGGGGCAGTGCATTTCTATTCAAATGACTTTGATATTTATACCGCGAAAATAGGTGAACATAATATCACAGGAACTGCACTGTATTGGGACCCATCGACAGGACGCAATAATCATGACGGCAGTGTTTGTGTCCTGATATATCGCGACGATAAAAACAGAAATGTTTTTGTTCACGATATTATGTATATGCATGTTGATGATTCGGATATTCATCCGTTGGCAAACCAGTGTGCAGATGTTCTGGATTTTATGCGAAAACATCATACAACACGTATAGGTATTGAAACAAACGGAATTGGCAACGCGTTGCCAGAAATTATGCGCGATATCGCATCAAAAAATCAGATGCAGGTAAATATTGTGCAGATTTCAAATCATGTAAAGAAAGAAACAAGAATTTTGAATGCTTTGGAACCATTGTTGTCCACAGGTCACCTTTTCATGCACGACCGCGTTAAACAAACGATGTTGTTGTCTGAAATGTTAGCGTGGACGCCGATTGGTTCCAGGGAACACGATGACGGTCTGGACGCGGTTGCGGGGGCGATATCTATGATGCCGAACCCTGTGCGTGCATTCGGAAAGAACCAAACTGTTATTCGTGCAAATACTGAATTCAACATATAAACAAAGGAATAAAAAATGCAAAAAAACCTTATGCAATTATATAAACGAGCATTAAATGAACGGGAAATCTGGTTGCCGCGTTGGCGGGACGCCATGCGCTATACCATACCAACAGATGACACAGATGTTGCGACTTTGTTCGATGCGACTGCGTCTGATGCTGTTGATAATTTGGCTGCGTCTATGTATTCATTATTGACACCGCCAGAATCGTTGTGGATAAATCTGGTTCGTGAAAGTGATTTGTCACCAGATGCAGAAACGGCAACACTGATGTTGCGTGCGCATTTGAATGATTCTAATTTTTACACAACTGTGCATCAGTGCTATATCGATTTGGTCGTTCTGGGAACTGCCTGTTTGTTTATGGCGGAAAATCCGATTGGTTCAGATTCCGCTTTTTCTTTCACTGCAATTCCAATGAAAGATATTGCGATATTACCGGGTATGGTGTTCCATACTACATCATTACCAGCATGTGATTTAATGGAACGTTATCCAGATTTTGTGTTCCCGAATAATATGCGCGACACAGTAAAATCTGACCCACAAACACCAATCAGATTGGTTCAGGCACTGGTTGGTAAAGACTTTACTGCATGGGTTGATGTTGGTGGTGATTTTGAAAATAACATTGTTGCACGCGGAACATTTGAAACGACCCCATACATTATATTCCGTTGGTCCATGGTCAGTGGCGAATTATACGGGCGCGGTCCGGTATTGCGTGCGTTGCCAGATATTAAAACCGCGAACAAAGTTGTCGAATTGGTGTTGAAAAACGCAACTATCGCGGTCAGCGGCATATGGCAGGCCGATGATGATGGTGTTATAAATTTGTCGAATATAAATTTGACACCTGGCGCAATTATACCAAAGGCTGTCGGTTCGTCAGGTTTGACACCGCTGCAAAGCGGTTCTGATTTTGATGTTTCACAAATAGTCTTGCGCGATTTGCGTGACAGAATTCGTCACACATTATTGGCGGACAGACTGGGGCTGTTATCAGACAAAGAAATGACCGCAACAGAAATATTGGCGCGCAATTCTGATATGGTTCGAATACTGGGGGCGACATACGGGCGTTTGTTGAACGAATTTATTAAACCGTTGTGCGAACGCGGATTACAAATTTTGTCGCGCCGTGGTTTAATAGATAAAATATCACTGCACAGTGACGCGGAATTGAAATATATTGCACCAATTGCCCAAATGGCACGCGAAGAAATGTCAATATAACAAAGGTTGTATTTATGAACGAAATAGAAAAACATTATGCGCGTGTTTTTAATACGCCATCTGGCAAACAGGTATTGAATCATTTGCGTACATTGACCATCGAACGCGTTATCGGACAAAATGTGTCCGATAACGAATTGCGTTGGTGGGCGGCACAAAACGCATTGTTTCACCAAATAGAAAATTTTATAAAAAGGGGTAATAATCCAACATAATACAAATACTATGGTAAATTATTAAAACAATTATGACAAAACAACAAAACATATTTAATCTGCTGGATATCTTGCGCGACAGTTGGTTCCTGATAGCGTTTATTGCAGGTATGATTTATTGGGTTGCGCGTCAGGATTCATCTTTGTCTGAAATTGAACATATGGAACAGCGATTGACTTCGTTGGAAAATAGAACAGCAATTTTGGAATCCGGAATAGGGCAACTGCAATTGAAAATCGATGGGATAAAAGAAGATGTCACAATGATTAAAAGCGCGGTTATAAAAAACTAAATCGCGTTTTTCGCCCAATATATTTTGTGACCACACACAGCAATCACATCAAAACGGGCATCGCCCATCCAATGATTATTTATCAAGAATGTTTCTGCGGCACGGCGCAAACGCACCATTTGGGCGGGTGTTATTGCGTCCCATGCCGTGGCCAGGTCTTTCCTGTATTTTACTTCTACAAAAACGATAGTGTTTTGTTTTTGTGCGATAATGTCTATTTCTGCGCGCCCAGTATGTTTTCCAGTGACATAACGATTTTTTAAAATGCGATACCCGTGCATACGCAAATACATGCGCGCCACAAATTCAGAATACAGTCCAGTTGTATAAGTTGTTTTTTTAGAAAGCATATGGTTTTGCCTGGAAATTTTCGCGTGCCCGTTGAATATTTTCTGCGGAATCTGTTGCGTCCAATCCTTTGTCAATCAGAACCAGTTGACCATAATATGCCTGCATCATTGGGTCATAGGCATTTTCAGACGAAATCCATTTGTCTTCGCCTGAATTAGGAATTCCGTATTTATCAACAACGCCCTGCCAAAACGCCAGAATTTTCTTTTCGCGTTGATTTTCGAATTTTTCACTGTCGCCGTCCATTTTATTCACATCGTTATTATAAACAATTTTCCACACAACATTGTCTGTGGCGTTGCTGGTAAAATACACATCGATTGTTTCGCCAGTAAAAGCGCGTTCCAAATGGATTTCTGATACATACAGCAACCCGCGACTGCGCGCCAAAGAATTTATACATTTTTCCAATTGGTCTGGAACAAAGACATTGTTTTGACGACATTCATAATCCAAATTATATTTCCATTCTTTATTTATCGTGTAAATAACGCTGTCCCGTTGGCGCGGCGCATACAATCCGCCGTTTTCAAAAAATAAATCATTTACCGCATCATAATTCATTCCCAACATTATTCCGGCGATATCAAATTGTTTAACATTTAACACGCCGGCGCCTTCATTCAATGATACGCTTTCCATGTTCATATCTTCGTCTGCGTCGTTTACAATGGCAAATGAATCAAAATCCATATCGTCAGCCATGACAGCGGGCATCGAAAACATAAAACCAAACAAAGATATTAAAATCATAATTTTTTTCATTTTTTACATTTCCTTGTTGCCGATATTGGTAACTGTGAATTTAAATAATCCTACTGGATTTTCGCCACTTTGTAAATATTTTTGTATATTGACATTTTTACGAATACCTGGCTGGAATATTGCTTCGATATAAATGATACCTTGACCTTTCTCTGGCATTTTTGCCATCTGGTTTGGCGCGTCCCATGTTTCAGTATAATATCGTACTGCATAATAAACGCGTTTTACATTTTCGTCATTATAATCATAATCAGCCGGACGATTCAATGTCGCGATTCCATCGTCATAAACATGAACAATTCGTAACATATTTTGGTTGGACATTTGTGCGATTGTTTTTGCTTCTCCGTTGCGCCATTGAGTGTATGCAGGGGTCAGTTTTGATGTGTTTGGTTCGGTATTCATAATACGCAATACAGGACGGTTTTCGACATCTTTTTCGCCGGGGATAACCTTGAAATATTCTGAAACATATTTTTTTATCAGTTTGTTTCTTAAATCTATTGCTGAAATTTCATTTATATTTTGCAGTTCACCGACGCGTTGGTTTGAAAGGTTGTTCATTTGAAAAATATAGGATTTTATTGACGCGCGTTCATTTGCGCGAAATAATAACGCGCCCAACACGATAATAACAAATGTTATTACCACCAATAAACAGCCGGTAAAAAAAGACGCTATCTTGTTCATTTTTCGATTCTGTATGAATTAAAGTTTGTTATGTGGTATCCCAGTGTGGCTGGATATTTATTTTTATCTTGTTCGATTGTTATGAAAGCCAACGCATCAAAAGATTGTGCCATTGACGGTTGAACAGATACAACAACCTGCCATGTGCCAGATATCTGATTGACCGTGAACGGTGTAATCAACATTGGACCAACCGTCCATTTCCCGCCAGATGTGGCATAATTTTGATAATCTGGAAAAACATTGTTTGCGAATTCAGAAAATACAGATTCATTTGATTTGCACGATATTGCACAATCTATATTGTCCGGGCTAAATTGTTCTGGGGTATCACAATCCGCCACATCGCAATCGCGCCAACGCTTTTCATTTATTGTTGGGTCTGTGGAAATCGTAAACCAATTTGTCACAAAATCACGAACCAATTTTTCCTGGACTATTTGATATTGGTGCAGTTTTTCGTTTTCATCTTTCCCAGGATATGTGACAACAGACCATTCTTCTGTAAATGGGTCAACAGATATCAAAAACGGATAATTTACACGATAATGTCGGACCATAAGTATAAAACCGCACATCGCAATAATCAGAAAGAACACTATTGAAATCCATATGGAAACACTGCGGGACAGGGCGATTGTTTTGCCCGCAGGAAATGATTTTATGTTAAAATCATTTGGATAATCCAATTAAACCCTCCCATTCAAAAGAAATGTTTATGCGCGATATACCAATATGCATGCGCATGGGCTAAGTTTTAATTCGTTGTTATCATATCCAATACTGACCGGTTCTGCATCATAAATTTGACCACAGCCCGCGATGGAAAAACCGATAATAACCAATGCTAATATTGCTAAAAGTTTTTTCATGCTTTCTCCTTTCTTTTCTAAAAGTATAAGAAATATTTATCCCCCGCGTCAAGACAAAACAATATCAGAATTGTGTCGCAAATGATAACAAGAAACGGCGTTCGTCATCATATTCGTTAAGATGCAACGGCCATCCCCATGAAAAGTTCATTGGTCCCATTGGGGTATTCCAATAAATACCAAAACCAACAGATGTACGCCAATCCTGGTCAATAATATTTGGTTTTCCTGCGAATTCATATTCTTGCTTTGGTGGGCGTCCCAAAATACCATAATCGGCAAATACGAATCCTTTTACCTGGTATTCGTCCGGGATAAATATTGGGAAATTTATTTGTGTTGAACCGTTGGCTTTCCACAAACCGCCCAAAGAATAGGTGCGATAATACCAATTGCGCGAACCAACACCGGCGACATCGAATCCACGCAAAGATTCGCCCCCCAGGAAATAACGATAAACGCGTGGAATATAATCGTTGGCGTCCAGTGATTGCAAATATCCAAATTCCCAACCTGTGCGGAATTGCCATCTGTCATCAAAGAATTTAACCAGTCCAGTGATATCTGCAGAATAGCGCATAAATGTATTAGTGCTGCCGAAACCGGTATATGCCACGCCGATGTTTCCAACAACCCCAGTATGGGTATTTTGTTGGAAATTCGTATTCAGATTATAATAACGCAAATTTGTCCCCAGGGTGTACAGGTTCGCCTTTTGCCAGCCACCCATGTTTAAGTCATAGTTTTGGTCAAATGTTGCAGATAAACGCATTGTTTGTGTCCAATGGTCTGTTAACCGCCAACCCAATCTGCCTGAAACATTGAATGAATCACGGTCATAACCATAACCACCCAATTTAGAATATTGGTATTGGGTATATGATACATCAAACCCACCGGATAATTCACGATTAAACAGGAACGGTTCGGTGAAACTGAACAAAGCCTGACGTTGATATTGTGCAATCGAACCCTTTATCTGGACAATTTGACCACGCCCCATAAAGTTGTTTTCTGTGATACCTGCATCAACCATAAATCCGTTGATTGTGGACCAACCAAAACCACCAGATAATTCACCAGTTGGTTGTTCTTCGACCTTGACATCCAGATTCATCATATTTGCATCTGCCAGGCGCGTTGGAATCATTTGCACATCTTTGAAATAGCGTGTGTGCATCAAATTCTGACGACCTGTTTCAATGGTTTGCAGGGAAAAAGGGTCACCTTCGCGCATGGGCAAGTGGTGTTCGATTACACTGTCAAAAGTACGAACATTACCAAGCAAATTTATAGTATTTATATAAATACGATTGGTTTTTTGTATTTTGAAATTCAAATCGACAGTGCGTGTATCGTCGTGTTTGGTTGGAATTGGTTCAATGCTGATAAACGCATATCCATGGTCTGCCACTTTACCGCGCAGCGCACTGATTGTTGCGTCTATTTCATCTATGTTATAAATATCTTTTTTCGATATGGTCAATGCCTTTTTCAATTCTTTATCGGGGACATCGTGAAATGGGTTGTCGACAGTAATGTCACCGATTCTGTATTGGTTTCCTTCATCAACAGTATATTTCACAGAATAATATTCACGATCTGGTGTAAATTCGCCCTTTACATCAGTTATACGGAAATCAAGAAATCCGTTGCGCATATAAAATTGGTGTAATAATTGTTGGTCGTATTGAATGCGGTCTTCGTCATAGACATCAAATTGTGTCATAAAACGCCACCACGCATGTTCGCGCGACAACAATTCTTTGCGTAATGTGCCGGAACGGAATTTTTTGTTGTTTTCAAAATCTATGTCGCGAATGTATGTTGGGTGTCCTTCTTTGATTTCAAAGACCACATTTACGCGATTGTTGTCTAAATCGATTTTCTTTGGATTTATTTTTGTTCCAAAATAACCCTTGCGCTGGTACAGGGTCAACATGCGTTGCACATCGCCGCCAATCACTGATTTGTCGTATGACGCGCGTTCTTTGGTTTTTATTTCTTTTTTCAAATCATCGGTATCGATTTCATCGTTTCCTTCGACTGTGACCATATTGACAGTTGGTGATTCGATGACATTTATTTTTAAAATATCGCCATTTAATTTAACATCAACCCGTTCAAAATAGCCACTGGATTGTAAAGACTTTGCAATATTGTTTATGGTTTCAGAATTGACATTGTCGCCGCGTTTAACATCTGCCAAAATGCGTACAGATTCTGCGTCCATGCGTTGATTGCCGATAACATCTATGCGGGACAATACGGTTGCGCCAGCAACCCCAGAAATCGCGGTCAATGATAACGACGAAAATACTAATAATTTATTTTTCATTTTGTTTAATCACTTTTAATCTGGCGTTTTTATATCTTAAATTTAATTGCTGTTGATATTCAACCAAAGATTTTTGGATATCTGTATCTTTGGTTATCATCATGGTGACGCCGTTCAGGCTTAATCTTACTGTGGCATTTATATCTTGTGCCTTTCTTTTTGCGAGCAACACTCCCGCTTGTGGATTACCCCCCACGAAAAAAAGAGTTTGCATACAGAATCCTTTTTGTTTCGAATTTTATTATATTCATACCCATCAGTTTAACCCAAATACGCGTGCGATATCGTTCCACATAGTGAAAGCGAACAGCAACAGGATTAAAATCCAACCAACAACAATGGTGTATTCCATCGCTTTGCCGCCCAGTTTACGACGCGTAATCGCCTCTATTATCAAAATCAGCAAATATCCACCATCCAATACAGGCAGTGGCAATAAATTCACAACAGCCAAATTCACAGAAATCAGTGCGATGATGGACAGGAATATGAAAAAACCTGCCTGCATAGCATGACCGGATACCTGGGCAATAGTAATAAATGACCCCAATTGTTTAGACGAACGTTCGCCCGTCACAATCTGTTTTAACACAACCAGTAAAGTTTTTGATTGGTGGTATGTTTCGCGCAATCCAGAATACATCGCACCAAAAAAGCCCTTCTTGCGGAATGTTGTTTTACTGCCGTCTGCAATCAGCCCCCAACGGTCTGCCGGTGCCAGGGATACCTTTATCAGTTTGTCATGACGCGCAACCAAAACATTTGCTTCGTGTTTGTCTGCCAATTCTTTGGCGATAATCAGTTCGCCCCAGTTTTCAATATTTGCGCCGTCAATTTTCATTATAACATCACCGGGTTTAATACCTGCCTGGAATGCGACACTGTCGCGTACAACCTGACCCACAACAGGCAATTGAATATTGCGCGGTCGAAACATGAAATCAGCAGAATATATAAACCACGCCAACATAAAATTCATAAATACGCCGGCGCCAATAATGATGAACTGTTTCCACGCAGGTACGGACAGATAATGCCCAACCTTTTTAGCCTTTGGCAGAGCGTTGTATTTTTTGCGGTTAAACATATCTTCCTGGCCATAGATGGAAACATAACCGCCCAACGGCAGACAGCACAATTTCCACACGGTATTATGTTTGTCATGCCATTTTAAAATTGCCGGACCAAACCCAATAGAAAACGCATCTACACGAACACCTGCCCAACGCGCAGCCATGAAATGACCTGCCTCGTGCACAAAAACCACAACACCCAAAACAATCAACAATGCAACAATGGTTAAAATAGTATTCATAATGCGTATCCCCTTATCCTATGAAAAACCACATCAGTGGTAAAATATAAATCCAGCCGTCAAAACGGTCCAGAATTCCGCCGTGCCCCGGTATCAGATTGCCGAAATCTTTGATACCAAGTTTGCGTTTAATATAACTGGCAGTTAAATCACCGTATTGTGACAACAAAGACATACTGATTCCCATCAGTATCGCAAACACAATATCGTTGCCAAACGGTTTGATATACAAAAAGAACAATATCGACATCGCTGTGCCGCACAATATACCACCGATTTGACCAGACCAAGTTTTGTGTTCAGACAATCGTTCCCACATTTTATCGCCACCGAATAATTTACCAAAAAGCCACGCACCAACATCTGCGCCGACAACTATCATCAGCAACCACAGCATAATCCATGGACGCGCGCCAACAAAATAAACGGACACCATCATCAAAATCAGCCACGCAAAAAACGCAACGAAAGAAATAACGGATTTATTAAATGTTTCGGAATCTGCATTTCTGTAATTTTTGATTGTTTCGTAAATCGCGCCAATCATAATCAAAACCCCGGCGATGCGAACTGCGTGAATTTGTGGGAAATAATGTTCCAGCGCGACCACAATTCCCAACGCAACCAACATTCCGATTGCTGATAAAATCCTTAGACCCGTGTTAGATAATTCTGATAATTTCATTTTATTTTTTCCCCGAATAGTTTTTCTTTTTTCCGCCACCGAAACGACGATTGCGTTTTTGGAATTCATCCAAAACATGTTGCCACAATTTTTCAGATTTTACCAAATCAGGCCAATGTTCTGGTACGAACAGCAATTCTGCATACGCCAATTTCCATAACAAGAAATTAGAAATACGATTTTCATTACTGGTGCGAACCATTAAATCGACCGGCAACAAATCGCCAGTGTCCATGAATGTTTCAAAAGTATCTTTATCAACAGGTTTGCCATTTTCAATCGCCACATTTACGGCGCGTATGATTTCGTCCTGACCGCCATAATTCAACGCGAACGCAACTGTTCCGCCAGTGTTTTCAGCCGAAACTTCTTCCAATTTATCGCACAGGGCAGCCAATTTTTTCGGCAATCTGTCACGCGAACCAATAATGCGATAACGCAGATTTTTTTCAATTGCACGCTTCATATTCTTGTTCAATTCTGTATAAAACAAATCCATCAAAAAATCGACTTCTTCCTTTGACCGGTTCCAGTTTTCAGTTGAAAAGATATAGAAAGTAATTGTTGAAACACCGCGTGCAATAAACCAATCGACCAGGTTTTCAAAATTAGAAATGCCTGCGCGATGTCCTGCCAATGGGGGCAGGCCACGCATTTCAGCCCACCTGCGATTGCCGTCGCAAATAAATGCGATGTGTTGTGGTATTTTTATCGCGTTGTCTGGTTTTACAGATTTTTTCTTGAAGATATTGAACATTACAAAATCCTTTCCTTCATCAGACACTACACAGACATAATGTCGGCTTCTTTCTGTTTTGCCATGGCGTCAACCTCAACACCGCGTGCATCAAAGACTTTTTGAATATCTTCTTCGTATTTACGCTGGTCGTCTTCGGAAATTTCTTTGTCAGTGACCGCGCGTTTGATTTTGTTCATCGCGTCTTGGCGAATGTTGCGCATAGAAATTTTTGCTTCTTCGGCGTATTTTCCGGCGACTTTGGTCAATTCGCGACGGCGTTCTTCGGTCAATGGCGGCAAATTCAGACGGATAACACCACCCGCAGTCATTGGGTTTAATCCCAACCCAGAATCACGAATCGCTTTTTCTACTGCCGGGGCATTGGATACATCCCAAACAGTGACAGATAAAGTCTGGGTATCTGGGGTTGACACAGTTGCGACCTGGTTCAGTGGCATTTCTGCACCATAAACAGGGACCTTGACCCCGTCCAATAAATGCACAGATGCGCGACCTGTACGCAATCCTGCGAATTCGTTTTGTAATACTTCCAGTGTTTGGGCTGTCTTTTGTTCGACTTCGGTTTTAAGTGATGAATAATCCATAAAATACTCCTTAAGATAATACTTCACGAAAATGTTAGCAAAATGATTTGACTTTTTGCAAGAAGAAATATAGAATAAGTCTCCGCATGGGGTTGTAGCTCAGTTGGTAGAGCACTTGCATGGCATGCAAGGGGTCGTCAGTTCGAGTCTGATCAGCTCCACCAGATTAAAACTGATAAAAAGGTTTTGTCTGGATAAAGTGGAACAGGTTGGGACACTTGATGACATGCAAACGCACTCGTCAGTTCGAGTCTGATCAGCTCCACCATGTAAAGACAAGTGGGATATCCCACACAAAAGTTATGGCGGGTGTAGCTCAGTTGGTTAGAGCGTCGGTTTGTGGTACCGAATGTCGCCAGTTCGAATCTGGTCACCCGCCCCATAAAATTCAAACCCGCAAAAATGCGGGTTTTAATTTTATCATGACGTGTGCCAGATATCGAACGGGCAGAAGCCAGTTCGACTATGAGTAAGCGAGAACGAGCATAGCGAAGTTCGAGTGCTAACGAATGCCGCGCAGTGTCGGCATAGCCGACCGAGCGACCCCGAGAATACACAATTAGAAAAATCATAAAAACGGAGTTTGTAAATACGAGTTTTTATAGATTTTTATTATTGTGTATCGAGAAAAGGTCATCCGTCTTCGCTACGCTACGCCGAGACCTTGCCCGATGCCGATTTTTACCGCAGCGTCAGCAAGGATTAAAAATCGAGCATACAAAGTTCGCCCTTGGAAGATTGTGTATCGAGGAAGGGTCACCCGCCCCGCGAACGAGCCAAGGGAGCGTAGCGACAGCGAAGCAATCTGGTCGCCCGCCCCTGGGGGATTTTAGTTGCCAGACGGCGTGTTAAATACCCAACCGGTAAAGATTTTTCCGTTTATATGTTGCGCGCGTTTTGGCGTGCGAATGTCGCCACCGTATGTCACGGAACCTGCGTCATTTTCCGTAATATCAGATTGGGTCGCATGGTCCCATGTGACGCTGATTACATTCGCATCACAAACATCAACGGATAGAGTATAACCCACATCGCAACCGGTAATACCCTGGACGGTCGTATCGTTAAAAGTATATGTTCCGCCAGGACAGATGCCATTTGTCGGACATGTTGCACAAACACTGGTATTCATGGGCAAATATTGTCCCGCCGAACATTCCGTTCCCAAAATTTCACATGCGACCTTTGAATTTGGGGTATATGTTGCATACAATTGGGTTCCGCCCGGACAAACGGTTGCCAATTGTGTGCCAGCAAAAACATCGCTTGATGCATTTAACGCCGCCGTTATTCCGTCGGGGAACGTTGTTGATGGAATATATCCGGTCATGTTGGCACAATTTTGAAACATTTGGGAAAACATATCGGAACGCCTGGTTGCCTTTGCCATGTTGATATTCGAATTGAACAAAGACGCCGGCATACTGGTTAAATTGCTGCAAGCGGAAAATGTTTTTTGAAACATAAAACTTGTATTGGTAGCATTGGGTGTATCAATGGAATTAAATAATCCAGATGGTATTGCGGTTAAATTACTGCAACCGTAAAATGTGCCGTTAAACATAGAACTTGTACCGGTTGCATTGGATGTATCAATGGAATCAAATAATCCAGATGGTATTGCGGTTAAATTACTGCAACCGTAAAATGTGCCGTTAAACATAGAACTTGTACCGGTTGCATTGGATGTATCAATGGAATTAAATAATCCAGATGGTATTGCGGTTAAATTCCCGCAATTGATAAATGTTTCGCGAAACAAAAAACTTGTATTGGTCGATTTGGATGTATCAATGGAATTAAATAATCCCGTTGGTATCGCGGTTAAATTACTGCAGTTGGAAAATGTACGGGAAAACATAGAACTTGTATTGGTCGATTTGGATGTATCAATGGAATTAAATAATCCCGTTGGTATTGCGGTTAAATTACTGCAACCGTTAAATGTTTGGGAAAACATACCATTTGTATCGGTTGCATTGGAGGTATCAATGGAATCAAATAATCCCGTTGGTATCGCGGTTAAATTACTGCAATCGCGAAATGTTTGGTAAAACATTTGATTTGTATTGGTTGCATTGGATGTATCAATGGAATCAAATAATCCCGTTGGAATACTGGTTAAATTACTGCAATTGTAAAAAGTTTGGAAAAACCTTGGTATCCTGTTACTTTGGACGGCGCCGAATATTTTACCCAAATCACCGGTAATCGAATAAACCTTTTGCGCGTTTGTGTCGCTGTCGGCATAAAAACCAATTACTGCAGTTTGTAAGCCAGTGCTGTATTCTGTTGCGCGACCGCCGAATCGGATTGTTTGTGTGTCCGCGGCATTCCACGTACATGTGTATGTTGTATTTGATGTAGAAGAACCGCGCGAAATTGTCTTATTAGAAAGTGTCGTGCTTCCTTGTTTCAATGTTCCGCCGTTTCCACAATCGACATAAAAAGTCCCCGCCGCAGACATTGTGAATTGAAAACTGTTTGTTGATGTTGTGGTAAGTGTAAAATGTGCGATTTCGCACTGTGTGCCATCACCCAATACATCTATTTCATTTGTTTCACATGCGATTGCGGGCGCAACAAAAACAAATACCGCAAATAAAAAAGATATAATTTTTTTCATTATCCCTTTCCTTTCCCAGATTTTCGCCAGGGTACAAACCGTGGCGAATTCGTATTGTCAAATCCTTCTTATGGCAATACAAAAAAACCGCACTTATAATATAGGCGGTTGGAGGTTGAAGACAATTAAAACAGAAATTGTGCCGTTTATTGTGTGTAATAATACACAGTATTCACGCGCCCTCCAACCTAATGTGGCTGGAGATTTTTTCATCCAAATTTTTTTGTTTTCGGACGCTGTTTTATTACGGGTCTTCACACCCCGTCAAAAGAACACCTTTCGACAAATTCATTCTATAAAAAATCTGTATGATTGTGCAAGTGAATTTTAATAAAGATTTTTATTTTTTTAATATGTCATCGGATTTTATGTATTCAGGCGAATCTTTTTTGGATTTTTTCTGGGCCAATTTCGCGTATTTTTTCGCGTTCTTTTTGTCGCCGTTCATGTTATAGAATTCTGCCATTGCCCAATCAGATTCACCGCCCGTCGTCACGCGTGCCAATATCCAATATGCCAGTGGCGCGGGTTCGTTCAATATAACGCGTTTGCATAATTCGCGTGCGCGTTCAGTGTCGCCTGGTTTGTTTCGTTCGCTAAGCACCAATGCCAATGCGGTTTCAATTTGTGGTGCATTTTTTGTCAAAGATAAACTTTTTTCATATGCGGCGATACTGTCGTCGTATGCGCCAAATTGAAATTCTATATCGCCCATCAGTTCGTAAAAATATGGGTTGCGTGGGTGCCGTTTAATCAGTGTTTGTGTTCCTGATTTTGCGGTTTTTAAATCGCCGCCCCGCATATTAGCAATTGCACGGGCGTATATTGCCGCGTCTGATTTGTTGGAATAGGGGTATTTTGTCGCTACATTTTTATCGTTGTCCAAATACCCAATCAGTTTCGCGCGCAATATTTCATAGTTTGCATTTTCTGTTGCGGTATTTGTCGCATCTATATTGGGCAATTTTTTCAGTTTTGATATTTTCGTTTTTGCGTTATTTATGCGTTCGCCTGTCAGGGGGTGATTTATGCGATTTGGATTTATCCGTGATTCAATCGCGCCGTGCATATCGTGCATTTGTTCGAACACAGTTATCAGTCCGTTTGGGTCCTGATTTGCCTTTACCATCAAATCGACCGCCATATCATCAGCCATGCGTTCTTCGTCACGCGAAAAAGACAGCATAGATTGTTGTGCGATGCCTGACGCGCCCGCCATAACACCAACGCCTGCGGTTGGATTTCCGCCCGCCACCATCAGCCCGACCCCCAATGCCTGGATAATCATTGTGCGCACCATTTCATCATGTATGCGCGACGACATCTGAACCATGTGTCCACCGATAGTATGTCCCAATTCGTGCGCAATAACTGCGCGCAGGGCGTTTGGGTTTTTTATCTGTTTTAACAAACCTGTGTAAACAAAAACATCTTCGCCACCACGGACAAAGGCATTAAAATCGTTGTCGTTTACAATGTAAACTTTTAATCTTTTTGTCGAAATATCTGCCGCGTTCGCGATTGGTTTTATAATTTCAGTGATTTGTTTTTCGATTTCTGTATCGTTTATAATCGTTGCGCCATTCGCATTCAGTGCGACAAAAACAGAAAATAAAATCATAAATATGCGTTTCATCTTTATGCCCCCGCCACAGTTGAACAATCAAATATTTTTCGCAAAGTTTTTGCCCACAACATATCTTCGTCATTATTATTCATGGCGGCGGTCTGGGCCAATTTGAATAAATCCCGATGTTCGCGATAGTTTACAAAATGATATTGAATCCAACCGCTTTGGCGCGTGCCCAGTAATTCACCAACGCCACGCATCATTAAATCTTGTTCTGCGATAACGAAACCGTCGTCTGTTTCGCAAAGGACATCTAATCGTTTTATCCCATCTGGCGATACATTTAATCCATATAACAGAACACAGAATGATTGTTTTGACCCGCGTCCGACGCGTCCGCGTAATTGGTGCAGGGCAGCCAATCCAAATCGTTCTGCGTTTTCAATCACCATAATCGTGGCAGACGGGACATCGATTCCGACCTCTATAACAGTGGTCGAAACCAGAACGCGCATTTTTGAATTTTCGTCTGCGAATTCAGCCATAACACTGTCGCGTTGTTTTTTATCCATCTGACCATGGCAAAGACCAGTGCCGGGGAAATGTTTTTTTAATTCTTCCCATCGTTGTTCTGCGGCGGTCATGTCTGAAACCTCTGATTCTGCGACCAGGGGACAGACCCAGAATATTTTTGCACCGTTTGCAACCTGGGGCGCGATGCGTTCAATCAGCGCATTCACGCGCGCCACCGGCAATTTAGATGTTTTAATCGGCATGCGGCCTGCGGGCTTTTCATTTATAATCGAAATATCCATATCACCATAAACAGTCATAGATAAAGTCCGCGGAATAGGCGTCGCAGACAGTGCCAACATATCTGGATTTTTTCCTTTGGCACGCATGGCGGTGCGTTGGTCCACGCCAAAGCGATGCTGTTCGTCGATTATAACCAAACCCAAATCGCGGTATTCTACATCATCGGAAAACAGGGCATGCGTTCCAATTGCGATTTTTGTGCGCCCCGATTTCAGCGATATCAGTTTTTCGCGTCGCGCCGCGCCTTTGTCGCGCCCGGTCAACACATCGCAAACCAGACCAATTTCATCGCACATAGGTTTTATTTTTGCGAAATGTTGTTGCGCCAGGGTATCTGTCGGTGCCAATAACACTGTTTGTGCACCTGTTTCAGACATTTTGACCGCCGCCGCCATTGCAACCATGGTTTTGCCAGAACCGACATCGCCCTGAACCAGGCGCATCATCGGTATGGGCTGTGCCATGTCGGCGTATATTTCACCAATGGTTCGTTGTTGGGCGCCGGTCAATTCAAACGGCAAAATTTCATAGAATTTATCAACCAGATTTTTGATAGTTGGGCGAATTGGGCGCGTATTTTTTTGTGCCAATCGTGCGCGACGATTTATAGCAATCGCACTTTGATGTGCGAATAATTCAGAATAGGCTAACTTTATAATATAATCACTGTTTGGTGCCAAATCATCATTGTTTTCTGGATAGTGTACATGTTCCAACGCGTCCAAAAATTCCAGCATTCGTTCGCTTAGTTTATACGCGGCAATTCGTTCATGCATGATATTGAAAATTTGGTCGCGCACATTGGAAAATGTTTTCTGGCTCAATCCTGCGCCGGACGGATAAATTGCCTGGTGCGCCGGGATTTTTGACGCGTTTTCAGGCGTTTCGATAAAATCAGGGTGGTTGATTATCGCGCCATTTCGGTTGTTAAATTCCAGTTTGCCACTGACGATACGCCATTGACCGATTGGCATCTTTTCCATCCAATAATCCAGAAATTTAGTATTAAAAAATTGAATTGTCACGGGGGCGGCAAATTTATCTGCACAGACGATTTGACTGGGGGTGCGGCGACCGCGAAAGAAACCGCCTTTCTTGTGAGATTTTACCTGTAATGAAATTGTAATCGTATCGCCATTTTGTGCACCAACCACAGAATCAAGTATTTCGCGCGGACGAACATAGGACGGAATATGCAACAAGAAATCCAGAACGCGTCGCCCGCCCAACACTTCGTCAAATTTCGCGGCCAGCACAGGTCCCACGCCATGTATAAATTGTAAATCTGTATTAAAAAAATCAAAGATTTCATTATCCATATTATTAAATTTAGCAAATTTTTTATTTTTGTGCCAATAAAAAACTATGATGACTAATGTGTGCCATTTTTAATAGCAAAACCTCTGTGTTGTGCATTTCTTGGGAATAATGGTATAAAAGGCTTGATTTAAGTCTTGGTTTATGGTATCATTGAAAATAATGAAAATTAAGGAGTGTTGATATGAAAAAAAACAGTTTGCAAAACGTGCTGGATGTTGCTCGTCAACAATTGCGCGATCCTAAGAATGCCGCGGCGGCAATTATTGGTGCTGTGTTGTTGGGCTTCGGTGTATCTAAGTTTACGGGGGTGCAAAATGCTAAAGAACAGAAAGCAGTCAAAACAGAATTGAATGATTATTTGGCAAAAGCGGCTGCTTACGAAGATAGCATAAAAGTGGCAGAAAAATTTTACTTCGATTTAATAAAAGAACATCTGCTATTGGGTGAAAAAGAACATCTGGAACCAGTATGGAATAAGTTGACGGATAAAGAAAAAGAATATGTAACACAAAAAATATCCCAAGTGTTAAAAGGAAAAGATTTAGATAAGCAGAATCTTTTGAAAGAGTATTTGTATCATATTGACGGTCCAGAAGTAAATCTTGCTAACGTTTTAAAAGAAAGACCTTATTTGGCTGTGGAGCTGTACTTGAGTATGCTGGACGCTTATGAGATTCCTTATAACGAGACGGATATCACGATAGACAACAAATATCAAAAGTATGCGGTATGGGCAGATAGTTTTGATGAAACTCATTATGCACGACACGTGGCAGAAAAAGAAGCAAAACAGCGGGCGCGTAAATTTTATGCTGCTCGTGATTCTGTGCAAAAACTTGCACAAAAAGACGTTGCGCATGGTGATGTATACCCCGGTCATTCTCGTTAAAATATTCGGACGTTTTCTTAAAAAACACTGGCGTCTGCCAGTGTTTTTTCTTGATAACAAATATTATCTTACTTTTTGTGAGGTGGCAAACGAATATGCCATTTTCAAATGGTCGGCGTTGTATGTGCCATTCATGATTGCGATTGTGTCTTCGACAATAACCAATTCTTCGTTTGTCGCAATCTTAAAGATTTTGATGCGCGAATCAGGTGCGCTTAAAACCGCCTCTGCAACATCTCTGCCGGCTTTTTTATTCGCTTCTTTGTCCATTTTTATGCCCAATTCTTCCATGCCTTCACAGAATTTTTCGCGCATATAATCGTCGTTTTCGCAAACCCCGGCGGTCAACACCAACGCGTCAACATGTCCCAATTCAGCTATATACGAACCGATGTATTTTTTCACTGTCTGGGTCTGCATTTCCAATGCCAATTTGCAGTCTTCGTTGGTGTCTTGGTTTTCTTTGACATCGCGACCGTCGCTGAAACATTTGGTCACGCCCATCAAACCAGATTTTTTATTCAATTCGTTTTGAACTGTTTCAATCGACAAACCTTTGCGGGCTGCGACATAGGACGGAATAGATGGGTCAATATCACCACAACGCGTTCCCATCATTAAACCTGCGGTTGGTGTCATTCCCATGGAAGTATCCACGCTGACGCCGTTTTTAATGGCTGTGATGGATGCACCCGAACCAATGTGTGCAGTAATTAAATTGCACATCGATGCAGGTTTGCCCAACATCGCCGCTGCGCGTTTTGAAACATACAAATGCGATGTTCCGTGGAACCCGTATCTGCGTACGCCCAATTCTGTGTACCATTCAGATGGCACAGGATAACGGAAAGATACCGGTTTCATCGTCTGATGAAATGCAGTATCAAATACGGCAACTTGCTTTGCATTTGGCAACAATTGTTTTGCAGTCACGATTCCCAACACGCCACTTGGGTTGTGCAAAGGTGCCAATGGTGTCAAATCACGCAGGGTTTTGATGACTTCGTCGGTCACTTCCACAGACGATGCGAATTTGTCGCCACCCATAACAACACGATGACCAACACCACCGATTTCATTCATATCGACAGATGCAGCCTGCAACATTTGTATAACGACACTTAATGCTTCTTTGTGGTCTTTCATTTCTGTGACTTTCTTTTCTTTTGTTCCATCTGGATATTTTTGTGTCACAAAAGAATCTGGCAATCCGATTTTTTCAACATTTCCGCCAACAACAACATTTTTAGTATCTGCGTCAAACACCTGGTATTTCAGGGACGATGAACCACAATTTAAAGCAAGTATGTACATTATTTATCCTTTGTTTACATTCATTCTTCGCGCATAACCATAGCATATTTTTTTGGGTTTTCAATAATAAACTGTCATTTTTAGTTTCCATTTGCTGGCGGTCAAATTTGTCCGAATGCCGGTCGTTTTATGTGGCACCCAAAATGTCTGCGCCCCAGAAAACAGGCGTGCATGCACAATGCCATTATCGATATAACTGTAAACCAGTGGCGCGACATAATCGCCAATGCCAAATGCGTATGTTTCATCGCCAGTGACATAGCCCGCGTTGTCGTCCTGGCAAACCAGGCTTGCCCGTACAAATAACGGCAAATCGGTCAATTCAGAAAAAGAATCATCGAAAAAAGCCGCGTTATTGACGACATTCATCAAATTGCCTGCCTGGGTTTTAAATGGTGCAGATTGGTATGTCGCAAACAAATTTTGCCAAAAATCAGCACTGACAGTGTTTATATCAAACGGAACAATTTCGCCCTGGTGAACAACAGTGTTGTCGCGCGCCAGTGCAATTCCGCCCAGCGTTTCGCCATCATGTATGCGAATTGTTTTGTTTGTTGTGTCCATAGTTATTTCACCAGAAAGCCCGGTAAAATTATCGTTTTGTGCGGCACTGCCGCGACGAATCTGCAGAATTCGTGTCATATTAAATCCTTTTAGTTTAAAATGTTTGGAAAATAAAAACGGACGGCAACACGCCGTCCGAATTAGTCACATTATATCACAAATCAACATAAAAATCAAGCCGTTCGAAGTCCCCCATATTGGGCAAGGTATGCATTAAAATCGTTTTGCGCCTGACTGGTTCCGCGTGCAAAATCTTTTATATATGCTTTGCGTTTCGCGCTCATACTGCCTAATGTGAAAGAGTGGCTTTTTCCAACAGATTCCAACATGTCCCAATATGCAATCAGTTCACGGAATTTATCTTTGTGGTCATCGCGCCAATTTGTAACGGCATCTTTTCTGGATTTGGAATCTTTATACAAATCGATATCAGCCTTTAAATCATCGTATCCCGCGGCCCCTGGTGCCATGGCAGACAAAGCATTTTCCGCATTTGTCAGGTCTGTTTCGTTTGCAATCACGCGCCCTGATAATCCATGTCCATGCGCCAATGTATCCAATTTCATGTCTACATTCATACGGCGATTTTCGTTTTGTTTGTTTGTCAGTGCCAGATTGTCTTCTTGTTCCCATTCATCGTGTGCTTTTTTCAGTACAGAATTACTTCTGATATCGTTTCCGATTTTTGTGCGACGATGTTGTATGAAATTGTATGTACCTGTTGCGGCATAACCAATGCCCTGGATTCCGGCTTTTATTGTTCGGTCAAATGCACCTGTGACCATTTTGATGCCTTCGTTTTTATTCCAAGACAATTTTCCATCAGAAAATATTGTCATATCTGTTTTGTTGATGGCATCCATGGTTCTGCTGGATGAAAGTCCGTATTTTGCAACAGATAAAATTTCCAATGCGGTTTTTGCTTCTTTTTCTTTGCCTTGTTTTACAGCCTCTGCAATCAGGCCTGATACCAAATGACGCATTTGCGCGCCATTGCGCAGTGCTCCTTCAACTGCTTTGCCCATACCGGCAGATTTTAATAATTCGACAGTCTTAACAAACCAATCAAAATGGTCTGACGAATTCTTACTGGATTTTAGTTTGTCTGCAATTTCAGTCTTTTTTGCCAGGATTCCTTCCAAACCATCGGTTGGTTTAATTTTTACTTTATCAAAAGCTTTTATTATATTTTGCGACCAAGGACTGAAAAATATGCGTGTTCCGCGACTTGGGTTTGTGAATTTACGCAGATAATCTTCATAGGTATCGTTTTTCCAGTCTTCAAATTGTTGCATCCAATTTTTTTCGTCAGGATACTTTTCTGGCAAATAGTCTTTGGAATCTTTGTTTTCATAATCGGTCAGTTCGATTGCCTTGGTCAAAGGCGCAGAAATTTTGTCAGGCGCTTTAGCCAAAAAATCAGAACGCACAGTGGATTTGGTCAATAGTGTATCAAAAATTTCTGAAAAATCGTTTTTAAATTGATTGACATGGCGACTTTTGTTCGTCATTTCGTACCACGTATCCGTATCTGCAGAATATATATTTTCTAATACTGGCACAACAGTGTCTACCTGTGCCATTATACCAGCACCAAAAAATGTATAACCTATGCCTTGTGGCCATTCTCCTTGAGATGGTACAGAAGCGCCTATTCTGGGACCGTTTCTTTGGATATAATATATGACAGTTTCGACTTTTGATCTAAATTTTAAATCAGAATTATATTTCTGACTGTTTAATCCGGCAATAAACCCATCATAGTCAAGACCATCAGAAAACACATCTTTTAATACGTTTGTTAAAAATGGTTTCAACGCAGTATATGGACTTTGGGTCGCAGGCGGTGTAACAGTTCTGTCGCCCAAGAAATCTTTTAACTGTGTAAGAATATCTGTGGCACTTCCTGGACCCGTTGTTGCACTGGTTGTTGTAAATGTTTTAGAAGAATCGCCGAAATATTTTGCAATAAAATCTTTCGTGGCTTTTTTATATGGACCTTCAAAACCAACAGATGGTGTTTTTGCCGAATCCATCGCTTGAAACGCTTCTTGGAAAGCATCATATAATTCTTCCCATTCGGCGGGACTTAGTTGGTGGTCGTTCGCCGCACCAGCGACCGTTGCAGATAATAAATCTGGCAACATGGCACCTTTGTAATTATCGTTCCAATGTTTCATGTGCCCAAGGAAATCTTCGTTCTTGGCATAATCATCAAAGCGGGCGCGTTGTTCAGGTGTCATTAAATCAAAATGACGCTGTGCAAAATAATCAAACAGTTTTTGTTTTAATGATAAAGCCATAACTACACCCCTTTGGTTTATACCACCCAACATGATAATTATAGCGCTTTTTATGCCAATTTTCAAGGGCAGGGTGCATTTTTCTGGGATTTAGTTCTTGTATTAAAAACGCAAAAAATATCTATAATAATCGTTATGTCTTTGATACATTTTGCTTTGAAATCTATACCTTATGTTTTGTCTATTGCGGGCGGGGTGATTGTTTTTGACCTGTCCAAAGATTATCTGCATGACCCGAATTGGATAGATTTAATGAACAATGTGGCGGCATCGTTGTTGGCGATTCCGTTGGTGTTTTTGTTTTATGATTATTCTAATTTTCTTATAACGCGGCGCATGCACAAACACCAACACATTGCCGTTATAAGTGTTTTGGACGGGTATTTATTAAAAATTCTGGCAGAGATGAAAAACATAATTGGCCTGAAACATATCGAAGTTCCAATGCAGGATATCAACCTGAATTACAAGAAACTGAATCTGGACGCCAAATATATTCGAAGCATTCAAAAGCAATTGGACAACCTGGAAGATTTACTTTACAAATCAGATAAAATAGAGGTTTTGGACCCGCAACATACCCAGGTTTTATCTTTTATAGCCCAGGAATTAAACCAGATTTTGAACGAATACAAATATCATAATTCGCCCAAAGAAATCGCGCGATATATTGAAACAACACTGTCCATGATAGACGATTGGTTCTATGCCACCGGTTATACCGCGCGTAAGAAAAATTCACATAGGGAAAAATAAAAAAACCGCCTGTTCAGGCGGTTTTTTAACAGTTTTGCAACTTACTTTTGATGTTGTTTCAAATAATTAGCAATCGCTTGTCTGAATTCTCTGGCGGGAACTTCTTCCAGTCCCAGTGTTAAATCGTGACAGACGTGTATTCTTGGGTTTGTATAATCCATAATCGCTTTCAGGGCGCCTAATTCTTTAACATCGGCCTTTGTTATGGTATAAGGTTTTTTGCCAATTTCATATTCAAGAACGATATCAGCATAAGCCAAAATGTCACCGTATTGGGCAGGTGTAGAAACTTTTTTGAAACCAATTTTTTTCAAACTTTTGCCTGCAAGAACATTGTCAGCGAAAAAACCTGTTCTTTCATCTTTTTGGTATACGTGCACTGCGATTGTTGTTTCACCTTCGTCGTCAACGCTTGCATTGAAAACCACTGTTTGTCCAATATAATCCAAATTGTTGGCTGCGTTCAAAATCATGCGTTTTTTCTGTGTCATCTGCACCATGTTTTTTGCCTTTTGGTTGGTTAATACAATGCAAATATAATACAAAAATATCGTTTGTCAAGTGTTTTTTAATAAAATGAACTCTGTCGTTCTTCATCTCTGTGCAAAAAAAAATAAACGACCAAAAGGTCGTTTTAATGTCCGCCTTCGCCGTTCCCAGAAAGTATAATTTGCTGTGAAAAATTGCTGGGCTACGGCAGGACACTGAAAAATTTTAAGCCCACACTTTTTTGTGTGGGCTAACAATTTTTCGTGGTGGAGGCACAGAGACTGGCTTGGCATAGATGCCTGCGCCGCATTCGTATTGTGTTCGCTGTACTTCGTTTGCAAACACAAACTCATAGTCGCTCGCTAACACATTTTCAATGTGTTGCTGCGCGCAAAACGTGACGATTTTGCTGCGTTGCACTTGCAAAATCTACTTATTTTCGAACTCTGTCGTTCTTCGTCTCTGTGCAAAAAAATAAACGACCAAAAGGTCGTTGATTTTTTTGGTGGAGGCACAGAGACTCGAACTCTGGACCCAATGATTAAAAGTCATTTGCTCTACCAACTGAGCTATGCCTCCAGAACTGCTTTTTTTGCGTTCGGGGAATATTTTGACATAAAAAAAACAAAAATCAAGAAAAAATTATGTTTTTTATGATTATTATAGACGAATGTATAAAAATATCTTGTATCACAGGGTGTTTTTTGATAATATGTGTTTGTCAGGAATTGTTTTTCTGATGGGGCTTAGAAACCTCGTTTAAGTCGCGTCCATGTTGACGTTAAAACTCCAACAAATTCAGGTTGGAGGGCTGTGAATATAATGAATAAACGGCGCAATTTCGACTTAAATTGTTTCTAACCTCCAACCGCCTGATTTTTTTTTCTGGTGGTTTTTTGATTTGTCGAAACGGGGGGGGATAATGAAATATTTGATATCTGTTTTGTGTGCGATATTCGTATTTGTCGCGCCAGTTATTGCATGCGAAACAAATGAAATAGATATCGGGTCAAACTGTGTCGAAAGCAAATTCAGCGTCACAACATCTGAAACAGATGTGTTCAAATTTACCATGACGGCACAGGGGACTTTCTATGTTGATTGTGGAAATGGCGGAACATTGACCAGCAGTTCCGATGATATTTCTGGCAAGACAATTACGCGCACCAACACGACCGTGGCAACATATACATGCAATTGGGATTCGCCGTCCGCACAAACAATTCGTTTTGCAGGATTGGCAACCGGGTATTCTTCTTCCGGAAACGATGGCTGTATTGTTTTTGGTACACACACACCGAATAATTCTGTTTTACGACCAGATTTAATAACTAATATAAGTGGCAGTTTGGGTGAAATTTTTAAATCGTATGGAAGAAACGACACAAAATACCCAAGTTTTTTTGCGGTGTTTGCCAATGCCAATGCTTTGACATCTTTGCCATCGGATTTGTTTTCTGGTGTAAATACAGCCAGTTTTTCGTATGCATTTAAAGATTGCAGCAATTTAATCGAAATACCAGAAAATCTTTTTTCAGATTTATCCGGGCAACCAGCGAATGGGGCGTTTAGTTATACTTTTCATAATTGCGTTCGCTTACAAAACATTCCGGAGAATTTATTTAAAAGCGTGCCGTATCTTTCATATGGCATATTTTACGGCACTTTTGTACACTGTACAGCTTTAAAAAATATACCTTCAGGACTGTTCAGTCATATCAAAGATTCTACATCCGTAACTACCAACGGAAACGCGTTTTATGCCACTTTTACAGAATGTTACGGTTTGACATCTTTGCCAGAGAATTTATTTGCCAGTGTAACACGGGCAGAATCTGGAATATTCGCTGGTACTTTCCGGTTTTGTTTGAAAATAACCGGGTATGTTCCGACATCAATGTTTCGGGGATTGATAGAAAACGGAAGCGGTAATTTGGGTTCCGCATGGTCGTATGTTTTTGATGGTACGGGTTTAGATAAGAACTGTCCATCTGGTACAACGCAATACATAACAGGGTATGAAGATTTTTGGAACGAACGGGTTTCGTGTTATGACCCGACGCCGCAAACCTGTGTGGCAGGTGAATATTTACCACAATATTACGATTCTTGTGTTGAATGTCCGGCGGGGAAATATTGTACTGGCGGAATTTATTCGTTCGATGCGTCCGCAAATCAGGGGATTGAATCATGTGCAACGGGATATTCGTCGGGGGCGGGTGCGTCGGTATGCACAGCAAACACAATAAACATAACATGGGACAATGCAGACCAATCGGATATAGATGCGAATAATGCAGGTTCAGTCACCTATGATGGTGACATTCGCACGCCAAAACGGGCACAGCATATCAACGGGAAAATTTTTACCGGTTGGACATTTAACTAGGTTAAATGTGAATTTGGATATTTTCTTACTTGGTGTTTGAATTGGAAAACAAAATGTTTATTTTTAATACCCAAATTCACATGATAATTATGCAAAAAAAACAGCCCCCAACACAAATTGTATAAATGCCTAGGTTTTTCGGGAAATTAAAAAACGCTTGATTGAATTCTGTGTTTTTTTATAAAATCGGAAAGGGGGAAAACATGGTCATAAATTTTATACTTTTAATTATTGGTTTTTTATTTCTGGCTAAGGGCGCAGATGTTTTGGTTGACGGTTCGTGTGCGCTGGCGCGGCGGTTCAGAATACCGGAAATCATCATCGGATTGACGGTTGTTGCATGCGGAACCAGTGCACCAGAAGCGGCAGTGTCTATATCGTCTGTGATTCAGGGCGCATCAGGTGTTGGGGTCGGTAATATTTTGGGGTCAAATATCGCGAATATTTTGCTGATTTTGGGGGTCAGCGCCCTGATATCAAATTTGTCTGTCCAAAAAAATACGATTTTATATGAAATCCCTTTTGTTGTTTTTATATCCGTTTTGTTGATGTTTATGGGGTGGCAATACGGAATGGTATCGCGTGCGGGTGCGCTGATTCTGTGTGGTTTGTTCGCGTGTTTTCTGGGGTATTTGTTCGTTATTGCTAATCGGCAAACACAGCGCCAGGACAAACCTGAAAAAACATCAGCGATAAAAATAGGGGCATATATTGTGTTCGGAATTGCCGCATTGGTTGTTGGTGCAAAATTGACAGTCAATTCAGCGGTTGATATTGCGCGCGCATTAAATGTTTCTGAACGCGTTATAGGGCTGACGATAATTGCGTTCGGTACCAGTTTGCCAGAATTAGTGACCTGTATCGTCGCAGCAATAAAAAAGCGTTCTGATATCGCGATTGGAAACATCATTGGTTCAAATATATTTAATATTTTGTTTGTGTTGGGCGTGACAGGTCTGATAAAACCAATCCCGTTTGATGGTGCATTTTTGGTTGATTCTGTGTGGGGGATTGTGGCGACGGTGTTGCTGTGGTTGTTTGTGGTTCGCGATGGAAAATTGACACGAATAAATGGATTGTTGTTTTTGGGATTGTATGCGGTGTATATAGTGTCTTTGATAAAATAAAAAAACACCGACGATTGTCGGTGTTTTTGTTTGTTGAATTTATAATCTTACTTTCAAAATACACTGATTTGTTTTGTCTGTTGAATCCTGGGCCCGCGATGCCATAGTTTTTACCGTTTTTTTCCACTGTTCACAGCTTTGTTTTGTTGCGCATTCCAAAGTCACACCGTGCGATGTAAAAACCCCCTTGTAAATCAAACACACTGCGCGTGCGACGCCTTCTGCCTGTACTGTGGGGTCCGCTTCTCTAAGGTCGTCAAATTCAAATATATATTCGTGGCCGGCGTCTTGATATGTTATAAAATCTTGACCGAAAGTGCTTGTATCTGCGGATGCATACTTAAGGTCTTTTTTGCCGTTTTGTTTAGCCCATAATTCTATCAGTTTTTTGCCCTGGTCCAAAGAAACCTGAACTTCTTTAAAATTCTTCATGTCTGTTTTTGATTTTGTTCCGGTGTTCTTTTTTGTATTGGTCGTGGGCTGTGTTTTTGTTTGTGATTTTTGTTGTTCTTGTTGTGCTGGCGCAGGTTTTGTATTGTTTGTGGTGGTTTTTGTTGTTGCCGTGGTATCCCGGTTTTTGGTGGCGTCTATGGTCAAAGCAGCCGGTGTCGCAATTCCTGCAACTGTTCCTGTAATTTCTGGGGATTGTATCGCAGAAAAGCCGACACCATCGCCGGCGGCGCTTGGGGTAAGTGTTTTTACTTCATCATCAGAATTTAATTGCGTTTGGTCGTTGTTGGGGCGGGGGGTATCAGGTTCAGCCGCAGATGTCACAACAGTATTTGTTGAATTTGCCTGTGTTGCGGTTGGGGCAGGGGTGTCATTTTGTGTTTCATTTAATAACACTGCTGTCAAATTCTGCCCAAAGTTTTTAATCAAAGATTCCTTTATCTTAGATGTATCCGCAGTGTCCACAAACAAACGTGTTGCGTCTTTGCCGTTTACCTTTTCTTTCCATTCTGTGCCGTTGGAATCGATGCCCCCCAGGTGTAAAATGCCGGGGTCAAAATAATTAAATTTTAATTTATCTGTGTTTTTTGCGCCACCGTTTTTAAGTACTTGTTGCAATTTTTTCAGTGCTTCTTTTGGTTCAGATTTTATATCGTTATTATCTTGTTGTTTTTCTTTTTCTGATTTTCCATTTATCAGCGCATTTCCAACAAATCCACCAACAACACCTGCGCCGGCGGCAACTGCGCCACCAATAACACGGCGTTTAGATGCCGCCGCAGCATCGTCGATTTGCGCCTGGTCACTTTCAGACCCCAAAACCTGGGCACGATAAAGCGACGCATAATTGCCACTGGTTATACCGATGCTTTCGTCGTCATACAGTCCGGTTTGTGTTTTGTCACCGATTTCTTCGCTTTCGATACCTGGTTTCATACCCAGTGCAGTTTTTCGTTCTTTCAAATCGGCAGCCAACGCCAGATATTGTGAGCGCAGGTTCATCATTTCCTGGTTATTGCCACCTGGCAATTCGATTTCGTCTGGACCATATTTGACCTGTTGTCCATCGGCATAATCACAATGCATAGTTGCAATATATGCCGCCATGTCTGCCGCGGCGTCTTTGTCTGCGGATTGTTCAGCCAGTCCGCGTGCCAATTCCATTCCGCCAATGCCAGTTGCAGCAGTAGTCAATGCAGTCAGTGTCCGATTGGCAAACGATTGTTCTTTTTCGTGTGCTTCGTCATACGCCTTTTGTTTTTCTGCCAGTGTGTTGTCATCATCATCGTCACTGTCATCGGATAATGTGTCTGTATCTTTTTCGTTATTAGTATCGGTTGTGTTTTTATTGTTCTGTGTGGGTGCCTGTTCTATGTTCAGCCCATCTGGTGTTGCAATCCCAGCAACTGTTGCGGTAATTTCTGGGGATTGTGTCGCAGAAAAGCCGACACCATCGCCGGCGGCGCTTGGGGTAAGTGTTTTTATGTCTGTATCAGAATTGTTATTGTTGGGTGCCGGGGCGTTCGCAGTTGTTGTGTTTTGTTCGGCGTCCAATTCTGCCACTGTTTTTGCACCGTGTTCCCGCAACAGTTGTTCTATCTTTGTGCATTCGCTGATATCGGAATCTTTTGCACAAAAACCGGATTGTGTGGGATAGTATTTTACATAGTCTAAAAGTGTGCCTTTTGTCGCTATAAAAGGGTTGCCAATTTTATAATTTATATCGGCGCCGTTATCTATCAGCAATTTTACAATGTCGCTTTGTCTATTACTGCCACACCTATTATTGCAACATGCCATGATAGCGACGGCTATCATAGGCACATCGTGTTGTGAGTACTGATATGTACTGTCGTGTTCATGATGATAACTCATGGATTTTGCTAAATCAGGATTTTCCTGCAACATAGCCTTGGTCGCTGCATAATTTCCAGGACAATTGTACCCCCCTACCGCTAGTTCAAAAGGACTCATTACTATAGATGATTGGCTTGAACATTGTATAGGGCCGCTTTTTAGAAAAGGTGTTATATCCTGGCCGCTTTTATATGTTCCTATGCTAGAGCATGTCACCGCGGCAAACACATTTGCCGGCAAAAACAGGGCAAACAAAAGAAATAACATTCTCTGCATGATTAAATTATGGCATGATTCAGCAAAACAAATCAAGACTTTTGTTTTGACTTTTTTCGTCAGAAAAATATACTAAAAAATGCTTTGTATTAAAATTTTTTTTCGTGATTTGTGTGCTGTCTTTGGCGGATTCCACGGACAAAGCATACTTTGGACCTTCGCCTGCAGTAACGGTGTTTTCTGCCTGTGATTCACTGGCTGCGGTCTTAGGTGCCCCTGCGACAATGTCGCCAGTTTCAGTGTTTGCCACCATTGGTAAAATTGCTAAAGCTGCAATAACAGATATGCTAAAAACCTTCTTCATTTTTTTTCCGCCTTCTTTCTTTCAGGTTGATTATAACACAAATCAGATTTTTTTTGAAAAAAACAGAAAACCGCAGATTTCTGCCTTTTTCTGGTGTTTTTATAAATGCGTAATTTCAATATCTGGTAATATTTCTGCAATGTATTCTGCCGCTAATCGACGATGGCACTGTATGGCGGTCTTTTCTGTGCACAGTAAACATATTCTATCAAGTTCAGATATATTGCAATTTTGCAACGGATTGCGGTTTTGCAATAATTCGCGATACCTTTTTTCGTATTCAGACCATGTAATTTTTTTATCTTTATATCCCGCCAAAATATCAGCGGTTGGTGCAAATTCCGGATGGTATTCATAGCGATTTCCCAAAACATTCGCCAAATTATCACCGTTATAATACGGAACATATGTACTGGTTCGCCATTGGCGAATATCCCACACACAACTTATGCGCGCTGCGTTCAACACGTCCAGAAATGCTTCTGGACTTTTGCCACTAAAACCAATCGTGAATATCTTTGTCATATCAGTATAAAAATAGCCCATTAAGCATTAAATAGCAATGATTTATCTTATGTGTAAAAAATGTTCAATGGCAAACAGGTAACAACCACATAACTTCCGTTGTAAAAGCAAGGAATTGTGGTGCTATAAACAAATTATTCTTAAAACCGAACATAACATAAATTGTGTTATAAAAAATACTGGCACGCCCAATAAAGGAATAAAAAATACCTTTTCCCTATAAATAGGTGCAAGAACATAAATAATCCACGTCAACAATCCAAGAATTATAAATATGCAAAAAATATCATTATTTGCCATCCAAACCTGTTGTTGATTTCCGTTCATGCGGGGATATATGTTTATCCAGATGCTTTCATATTTAGCGATTCTACCAAAGTAAGCTAAATCACACAAAAGAGTATATAAAGTGCCGAATAAAAATCCGGCAATTATATACATAAAAAGGTACATTTTTTGTTTCATGGTTAATATTCTACATTGATAATCAAATCATGTCCATTTTTTTAAAATAGAAACGACAACCGTCTGATAAAATATAAATAGAATCTTGATTTGATAAATAAAATTTTTCTGTTAAATCATCATTGGTTTTTACAAAAAGTTCTTGAGCGTTCTCTTCCAAATCATATTCGCCAACAGTAAAATTGCGAACATCTATTTTAATATACGCATTTTTATAAAAATACTGAGCAGCACTTTTGCAATCTGTAGTTATATATCCAGCATATTCGAACCTATCAAAGGACCAGTTGCCACATAAATCACATGATTGACTGTTAGCAGAACTACAGCCGATTAAGAACGCAAAAAACAACAAAATCTTGTTCACACATCACAGTATAAATATTATTATTGTAAAAATAAAACAATTGACTATGGGTACATATTAAATTATCATACAGAACATGAAAAAATATTGCTTGTACATAATTTTTTCTGTGTTACTGGGATGTTCAGCACAAGATAAATCTGTTGAAATAGAACCTGTATGTCGCGAAACAGGTTGTTTTAAATGGACTGATAAAAAGCAAGCTGTTAAATACTATGAGAACAACTTCTTGATAATGTCGTCTCTCTCGAAACAGCTTCGTTAACATACGAACAAATAGATGCAATGTTGTATCTGTCGTATATTTATTTAACAGATAGTGAATATAAAGATATAAACAAAGCAAATAATTTATTGATTGCCGCTAAAAAAGCAATATGGCAAGATTGTGACGAATATCATGGACATTATGATAATTTTTGTTATTTTCAATATTATCAGGATGAAATACCGATTATTGTAAATAATCTAGAAGAAGCAACAATTATTTATCAAATGACATTACCGTGTGTTCATATAGATATGGTACAAGAAAATGAAAAAGCAATCGGCATCATAGACGGCTATTTTGGCAGTTCCAGAGATGCAAGTATACCGACATTATGCGATAATTTTAATCCATATGATATCGTAAATATAGATGATATTGCTAATCTAAAAGACTATATATTTTTACAAAATTTAAATAAAGAACCTGAAACAGAAGGTACTATGCGATTTGGTTTTACGCGAACAAGATATCACGATTTTGTATATATGTTAACATATCCCGCACATTATTTTAAAACAAATAAATTTGAAGAATTGCATATTCAACAAACCGGTATAGATAATGACAAAACAACAAAATTTTTTGCGTATGAATTGGAAAAAGAAATTTATAAGCATCCTGATTTAGAATGGGTGTATAACAAAATGATAGATTCCATTAAACAATATTATGAAGCGTCTTTGAAAATGAATAACAAAGATGCTGCCAATTATGCCCGTATGACAGCATCTATGATAATTTTGCAAGATATATTTATCAGGTAAATTTCTATTTGGCATCTATAAACATTTTATAAGTCCATTCGCGTCTTGATTTTTGGACATCTTTTCTTTGGCTCGCTTCTTTTGCCGCAGTTTGCCAATCGCGATTATCAATCGCTTGAAATAACTTTGGCCAATTGTTATCAGAAAATTTTTTGTTTCCCATATTAAATTGCATATCAACTAAAGCTTGCTTAACTGATATAGGAAAATCGTTAAAGTTTTCTATTTTTTGTTCTAGTTCGTTATAAGATTTTTCTAACATTGTATTAAATTGATTGTAAATGTCATTTTTTGATATCTCTAAATTAGAATAGTTTTTTTCTTTAAAGGTATTGTCAGATATCTCTTGCATAATTTGAGAATACAATTGTTCTTTTTGATGCTCATCTAACACATTACCTGTTTGTGTGTCTAATATGTTTAACTCTTTGAATTTATTTAATTCACTAATATTTTGACCAATGCCCACTGTAAGAATATTTTTAGAATCTAAATAAAAATGTTGTTTAATCCCTTCAAATTTCAAAACGTCTTCTTTAAATTTTTTAGTAAGTACATTTTTCATAATAATTTTCTTTTTTAATTCTTCATTTATTTTTACTTCTGTCCAATGACCGGGTTTTACGGCACCATTTTCATTCCAAGTGGCACCTTCCCACATATCACTCATATAAAAACCCCTTTGTTAAATAAAAAAGCCCGCAAGAAGCGAGCAATAAAAAACGGCACAAAATGTGCCTTTAAAGTTGAGAATATTGTATCACAAAACAACAAAAAAATCAATATGTTTATATGTGTAACAAATGTGTCGTATTTTAACAAAATACCTTGCTTAAATCAGTATAAATGGCTATGCTAGTGATGATTTAATAATGGTGATGTGATATAGCGTTGGTCCGTTTTTTTGAATGACACGCCCTATGAAGCGTGTTTTTTATTGTATATGTTGTGTAATGTGCTTTGTGTAGCTAATATGTAGATTTTTGTTTTTATGTTGGTATTCAGTCATAAATGGAGAAAATTTTTAGCAGACATACGAACTACAGCGCCAGTTTTCTGCTAGTTTTATGAGTGTGTTTTGTCGTAGTACACGGACTGGTCCGTGTGTTTAGTTATGTTTTTGTAAAAATAGGCGTTTTTATGCTTTTATAAACAATCGATATTTTATCAGGTTTTCCCAAAAATCCGCAGTTTTTGTGTGTAATTTACCAGGCAACGCGACATACGGATTAACAGTGCTTTTTTGACGGTTTTAATAAAGTTTAATAATTTTAATTTTTGCTTGATATTCTGCGGGTTATGTGCTACAAATCGATTAATCAAGAATAACAAAAATTGGTAACAAAAAATGCCGTTGGTAGCAAATGGGTAGCAAAATGACGTATGGATGTGTCACGGGTTAGAACATCTTTTACAATGGCATAAATAACAAAAAAGGAAAAGAATGTTTGATTATAATGTAGGTAGCACTGATTTGATAAGACATGTTATGGATGTTTCTAATAGTTTGCAGTTACCATTGATATACGAACCAAGCAAGATAGATATTTCTGGTTGGGCAACTATTGCCATGGCTGTAATTTCTATGTTTTCGTTATGGGCTGCCGTTAGAGCCAATAAAAAACATGCAACACAAATTCAACAACAAATTGATATTCAAAAACAACAATGGGCGGATGAATTTTTTTTGAAGTATAAGCAACAAAAATTCATAGAATTTAGGGCGTCTTTTATAGAATTAATCATGTGTGTACGAAATTTTCAAAATATTATGGGACCAGGATTTTTATCAATTGATTTTTTTAAACCAGATGCATCAAATGATTTTGTATACACTCCTGTTATTACACAATTGACGCCAGAAAATTTTTTGGCTGATAATTTTAGAATAGTGTATAAATTCATTGATTTTTTGTTAATGGAAGAACTTTTTATAAATGAAATACCATGGGTATACAAAGATTTAAACTCTTTTTCGCATAGTTTCTTATCTTTTTTACATTCTGTAAAAAACAAGGGATTAATGAACCAAAGTTTTGAATTTATAGATAATCACTGGGTCTCCAAACCAAATAAAGATATGCGATATTTATATATGAGACACTGGACAAAAATAGTTCGAGATAATGTTAATACCAGTATGTTACATGCTATTAAAAACAAGGAATGTTTGAATGATTTATCAGGTGATAACAGTGCAAAAATGCATGATGTTGCGAATAATGATGCAGAATTTCATTATTATTTATGTATGGTAAATACATGGATTGATATGTGGAAAGAAACAGTTGATTCAGTGTTGATCCCAACAAGTAATAAGTTAAAAGTGTCGCAAAATCCAGAATTAGAACAAGAACAAACACCCGCAAGTGTAAAAGTTCCGCAATACATAAAAGTAATTCCCGATGAACAGGAGTAAAAGCATGCTAAATAATCACATAAATTTCACAGAAAAAGGGTTGGCGAATTTGCCAACGCCTGCCGATAAACGTCCTGTTACTTATTATGACACTGGACAGGCAGGTTTGTGTTTGATTGCCACATATGGTGGAACAAAAACATATTACTTCTATGCCAAGGTATTGGGTGTGCCAAAACGTGTAAAGATTGGTCGTGTTGGTGTGACTAAATTGGTTGAAGCCAGAATGAAAGCGCGCGAATTGCGAACGGAAGCAGATAAGGGTAATGACCCAGCGCAAGAACGTAATGAGGCGTTGCGGGATATGACATTAAAACAATTCTTTAACACCCAATATTTCCCACGGCATGTTAAGGTATATACCCGTCCAAAAAGCCAAGCAAAAGCCGATACAATGTTTCGTAATTACCTTGGTGAATTTCATAATCGCAAAATGATAAGTATAACCAGAGCTGATCTGGAACGTATGCATGTAACTTTGCGTGATAGAATAAGTCTTTATACTGCTAATCGTACGCTTGCACTGGTAAAGCATATGTATAACAAAGCAATAGAGTGGGGATACCCGTCCCGGCACGGTAATCCAGCTGTTGGAATCAAGATGTTTCGTGAAAGGTCTCGTGAACGTTTCTTGTTGCCAGATGAAATTAAACGTTTCTTTGCAGCACTTAACGAAGAACCAAACGAAGTATTTAAAAACTATGTTTTGTTGTCACTTTATATTGGTCAACGTCGTCAAAATATGTTGTCGATGCGCTGGTCAAATGTGGATTTAGATCTTGGATATGTTTTGTTCCCAGATTCTAAAAACGGCGACCCGCAAAAAATACCATTGATAATTCAGGCAAAAGACATACTGACAGAAATGCGAAAGTATGCGATAAATGATTGGGTTTTTCCGAGTGAAGGTAGTAAAAGTGGGCATCTAGAGGATTTGCATCGTCCATGGTATGCATTATTAAAACGGGCAGGTATAGAAGATTTAAGAGTGCATGACCTGCGACGTACATTTGGTAGTTATCAAGCAATAACTGGCGCTAGTTTGCATATAATTGGCAAAGCACTTGGTGATAAAACAAGTATTGCCACCCAAGTCCATTCTCGTCTAACCATGGATCCGATCCGTGATTCTATCCAACGTGGCGCAGATAAAATGTTGGAATTTGTGGAAGGATATTAATAAAAGTGATATGGATTATTAAAATCAGAAGATCCGAGCATGATTACTTTTTGGAGAGAATATCTACGAATATTTTGTTTCTTAGTTTTGCTCTATCGTATATATCCTGATAACTTAGTATTTCACTATACATATACGCAACATCTTTTCTTTCTCCATTTATAACAGCTTTTATTTTTTTTGAAGGCAAAAAATAAGCATCTTTCATATTATAAATTTCTTCATATTCACTCGGAATATCAAAAAGATTTTGCTTGTCCACAATAAAATAAGTATAAAACATATCTATCTTATTGTTTGGAGAAACACAACTTGCGATGATCCTGGCGTAACCCTCTGCTTGATCAATATATTGATTTATACGAACTTCGGGAGCCTTTAATTCAATAATTATACATTTTCCTTCTTTTGGAAATAAAATTATATCTGGGCGTTTTTCATCTCTACTGTCCAATAATGCTTTATCAGCTTCGCTCATCTTGCTAAAATCAAATAACAGATTTCCATTTTCGTCCTTGATTTGTTTTAATTGAAATTCTGAACATCCACGAAAATAGATAAATTCCTCATTCAGCAACCATAGATTGCTAGAATACGGATTGTCAGAATGTTGTTCAAATAATAAATTATGTAGTCGTTTTTCTTCTTCTTTGCGCCCCGCTTGTGTTTGTGTAGATAACCGTTTTTGTAAAGTTAATTCAAATAAATCCAATACAATTTTTCTGCCGGTCATGTACTTAGATAGGGCGTTTTTGTTTCTTAGAGGGATTTTAGAGGATAATTCCTCGTTTAAATTTGAAAACATCTCATTATAGTTTGAGCTGTTTGTATCAAGAGTGATAATTTTACTATAAATTTCAGAAAATTCTGCATCTATATTAGCTTGTTTTAAAGCTTCACTACGATAATATTTTTCTAATATATCCTTACTTGAGTCAGAAGTTTTTATACTTAATCTAGAATTATCTTCCAACCCAAATAAATCAGTTAAAAAGTTGATTTTTTTCCGTTTAGTCAGTTCTTTTTCTTTTGCTAATGGGTAGTTTCTGTAAAAAATATCAGCGACAGCATTTTCAATGTCTTCCTGTAAGATAACCCCATGATTAAACAAAGACAACTGATTATTTGGGGTTGTTTTCAAAAGCTGTTCTTCTGTTTTTAAAACGTTTCTTATTTCTCTTCTTGTTGTGTCTATATTTGAGCTTTGGTCAAAAATAGTACTCGAAACGAAACAAAGAAAGCGTTTGCCGTCTAAAGAATCATCTTTAGCAAACGCGTTAAACTCAATTGACTGGACCGCTTCATTCTTGGAGCAAATGTATATCTCATTAAAGTTGATATGATCTGCTGGGAACGGAATAATATCTATACGAAATTCGGCACTTTCATCTGTGTCGGCTATTTCTCCATTAGCATCAATTTTCTTATAGTGTATAACAAAGGTGTCTTTGTGCATTTCTGTTGGAAAATCTACATCTTTTTCTATTGTTTGTGTATCCTGTAACTCAGAATCTTTATAATAAAAAATTTCTATTTTCGGTATGCCTTCTGTATGTAACATAAATTCCAAAGCATATTTTTTGATAATTTCTTCTTTTAAATTTTTAGCGTTGAGAGCATTATACTCTAAATCACTGTCTTCTGGAAACAAAGAGACAGATGTTCCTGTTGAAACAGAATCTGTGATTTCTAAAGAACGAATCTGTATTCCTTTTGTATCTGGGTATTTCTTTGAAAAATCAAAGGTTATGCAATATGTGGTATCATCATCTTTGAAAACGCTTTGGTATAGACAGTTTTTAAAAAATAACAACGATTGAAAGCGCCCGCACCCTTTATTGTTAAATCCTTTTTGATTATATTTATAGGTAGTGAAACTGAAAAATTGTTTTTTGTTAAAACCGATGCCACTATCTTGTATTTTTATATGATCTAATGTGATATCATTTTCAATGGATTTGTAGTATAAATAAATTTGCACAGAATCATCAGGATGATAATTTCTGTCGGTATATTTTAATTTGATAGCCTCAAGTGCATTAGTAATATTTTCGAAAATAGGGGTTAAAAAATTATCTGATTTTCTTTCGTCATCAAGGATTCCTGGAAAATATATACCCCCAGCATCTTTCAAATAACTTTCGTATGTGTTTTTCAAATCTTCCATTAATATCACCCACTAATTTATGCCATTATTATACAAGTGTAATAATCTTTTTGTAAAGTATATTTTGTTTTTTACGCTGTGGCTATTGAAAGCAACATTTTTTTGATGAACGTCTTTGCTTTTTTGCATTTATATGATAATATTAGCTATGAATCCATAGGGATATGGGTTCGGGGCTGTGGTGGCCCGCAAACACGGTGCGAAAGCATCGTAATCTGATGTTTTCGGTGCTTTTTGCATCGTTATCATCCCTAACTTATGGTTGGGGAGCCGTTTACCGCAAGGGACGGAGCATTTGTTTGCTGACGCCAACTCCCCGACCGCCATATTTTTGTGGCGGTTTTTAAATGTGTATGGGGTGATTAAAATGAAACTGTATTATATTGTGTTTATTGGAATTACATTGGTCGGATGCGCTGGAAATAAACATTATTTTGATGCTACGGTTGCGCAAGAGAGCGCAACATGCACAACCGATACTTTTAGTAATCAAATTAAATGTTCTATGAAGGATATAAGTACTGACAAGACTGGTAGAAATTGTACATCTTCTATTTCTATATCTTCAAATTGTCCGGCACCGCGCACATCAATGCATCTGTATGTCGTTCATAATAAATCATCAAATAGAACATCAATTGAATTGAATGGTAGAGTGAACACATTAGATTGGTTCTATCCATATAAAGTGTTGGATAACAAAGGTAAAGAATTTACTGTAACAAAGGTTGATTCTGATGTTGGGGCATGTTCTAGTTATTCTTGCAGTACTTATGAATATATTTCAATAGGTCTGGATAAACAGTATATAAACGCCCATATTGAATCTGGTATTACTATGAAGTTATATGGTAAACGTGGAGAAGCCATGATAACAATACCGTCCGAATATGTAAAAGGATTTAAAAATTTATTGAAAGTTAATAATATGTAGATCTTTTTACGTATTCTTCGCCTACTACTGATGCGATATGATCATCTATAGCTTTTATCTTTGCTGGAGTTACAAAAACCGTTTTTACAACAGGCTCTAAAGGTTCGCCATCTTTGTTTACTTGTCCAGAGATTTTTCGTAGTGTCTCAATAGTTTTAATTAAGTCTGTTGTTTTGACTTTTGGATCAAGACTTATTGTGACTAACTGGTTTAACAAGTTTTCTTGAACGGTTCTTCCGTTTGGAAGTCTTTTTTGAAGAATTTCTAGTGCAACTTGTTTTAACAACTTCTTTTCTCTACGACTATAGCCACTTGCAATACCTCCAATTCGTCCAAGCGCTCTTGCTTCGTTCGTGCTTTGAATATGTTTTAAATTAGCTTCATTTGCCATTTTAACCCCCTTTGTTTTTGCGTGTCTATGATATGGTATAATGTATATGTGTCCCTGTTTTTGGTACGTTGTGTTCTTAATTTTTTGTGCCTTTGGTACCAATATTTGTGACGTAATATATTTAAATTGGTGTCTCTTTGTCGCATTTTTTGGTACGTAGTATCACTCTTTTGGTACGTTATGTTTGTGTAAGATCCATACCTGGTTTCCAATTTTTCCATTCGTCTGATGGACGATTTTCTCCGTTATTTTTATCTGTGTTCAGTTTCCATATTGCGGCCATATGATCAATGAAATTACCTTCTCGTTTCTGAGTGATAATGCCTTTTGCTTGTAGCTCGCGAAAAGCTTTTACGGCGGTATTTTTTGATATATTGGCTTTTTTACTTATTTCTCGACAGGATAAGTGAATCTCTCCATTGTTAGAGCCATTAAAACAACGTTTTAGCAAGATGTAAACCTGAAGTGAACTAGCAGACATGGATTTAAAAGCGAGAGAATCTATAAAATCATGTCTAAATATGCAGAAACCGCCTTTTTTGCTTTCTCGTCCATAACGGGCTTGCCAACCAGTTTTTCGCATTATTTGTCACCTTAGGTATTTGGTGTGCCGATATTATTTTCTATCCATTGGTCAATATCTTCTTTCCGGTAACGAATACGATTACCCCAACGCACAAAAGGGATTTTGTCTTTACCATAATGTCGCCAAGTGTTAAGGGTACCGACAGTCGTTCCTAAATATTCTGCGGCTTCTTTTTGTGTCATTAAAATTTTTGTGTTTGAAAACATATTAAATCCTTTCGGTTAAGTTTTGTTCGGATTTAATATTGTTGATTTATAGACAATTATCTACAAAATACAACGCGATAAAAATTTATAAAAAGTTTTTTCGCGTTATTTTTTTAAGCACAGCCTGAGGTACGATCGCATAGAGGTTTCAGAAATTTTTTTGTGAAATTTTTGTTCCGCCCATGTAATAGATGAAAAAATATAATATTTGTTTGGTTTCTTGGGTTCTTTTGTGAGAAGTTCGCATACGTACATACCCAATAATGCTATCTGTTCGGACGCCAGACTAGAATTGCGACCACTGTATGAGAAACGATTGTCTTTTGAAACCACATATTCGCCTCCAATGTTTAGAACTTTTGCGCTTGTTATTTCTTGTGGTTCAAATTCTGTTAATAAATCTTTAAGGTTAACCATTAGAAAACCGTAGTTTTCGCCTGTGCTTTTGATTTTTAGTGTTAGATTTTTAAAGTCAAACAATTTAAATTGTAAGTCTTGACGGGAAATTTGAGAAATGTGTTTGTCCTCAGTATCTTCTGTAAATTTCATGCCATAAATACGTATCTTTCCAGCGTTTATGGCAGAGTATAATTTTGGGTATGTCTCTTCAAATAGTTCGTTCAACGCGTTATCAAATTCGGCTTTTTGGTTATAATACTCTGTAGATTCCGTCAATTCTGCTTTTAGCTTCTTGCGTTCTTTTTTATCGATATTGTCGTTTTTTAACTGAAAATGAACAACTTCTGGGAAATACGGCTCTTCTTTGTGTTTTTCTATGTGGTCAAGTACGATGTTTTTCGGCAGATTATATTTTTTACATATTTCTGATGTATACACGGTCCTGTCGTACATATTGTTGTTAAAGATCCATTTATCAAAATCTATTACATCCAGCCATTTTTCTGTGCCCTTATCGAATGGTTCAAAATAATTGCTGGGGAAGATTCCGAATGCAATCCATACTATTGCATCGTTTAAATTTACACATGCTGTATCTGAAATTTCTGGTGCAAGTAACATAATGTTCGTCCTTTTATATCAGGGATATAATACTAAATAACGCTCAATATTCAAGGTTTTTACACAATTATATCACAGATAGTCTTTAATTGATTATTTCAATAAATGCCGTATAATCAACATATGAAACCAAAATCTTACATCATTGATAATAAAGAACTTATGTCCGAATGGGACCGGGATACTAATGCTGATTTAGATCCAAAAACATTAACGCCAGGATCAAATAAGAAAGCTTGGTGGAAATGTAGTAAGTGCGGTGGAAAATGGTACACAACTATTTGTGGTAGAACAGGTCATGATCATACAGGTTGCCCATATTGTGCGGGGCAAAAAGTTTTAAAAGGCTATAATGATTTAGCAACTAAAAGACCTGAAATGTTGGATCAGTGGCACCCAACCAAAAACGGAGACATTAGTCCAGATTCTGTATTGCCGCATAGTAAAGTTAAAGTGTGGTGGGTTTGTCCAAAAGGACATGAATACGAGCAATCTGTTGTTGCCAGAGTTTTACATCCTTTGTCTTGCCCGATTTGTTCAGGACAGCGTGTTGTACAAGGTGTTAATGATTTAGAATCACGATATCCAGATGTTGCGAAAGAATGGAATTATGCAAGAAATTGTGATGTTGTTCCAACTGATATAACCTGGGGGAGCAATAAAAAATTTTGGTGGAGGTGCGTAAAGTGTAACCACGAATGGCAAGCCAGAGTTTCTGATGGAACCCGAGATCATAATGGCTGTCCTGCATGTGCTAATAGAAAACTTGTTAGTGGAATTAACGATTTGGCAACAAAATATCCAAAAATAGCAAAAGAATGGCACCAAACTAAAAATGGTGATTTAAAACCAGAAAATATAAAATATATATCCAAGGATAAAGTGTGGTGGGTTTGTGCAAAAGGACACGAGTATAAACAAGCTGTAAACCCTAAAACCTTGAGAGGAGCAGGCTGTCCAATTTGCTCTAGTCACAGGGTGTTAGCAAAATTTAATGACTTAGCAACAAAATATCCAGAGATAGCAAAAGAATGGCACCCGACCAAAAATGGCGATTTAAAACCAGCTGATGTGTTGTCTAAAAGCAAACAGATAGTATGGTGGCTTTGTTCACAAGGACATGATTACGAGCAGGCTATAGACAAACGAACAACAAGGAAACAAGGGTGTCCATATTGTTCCAATCATAAAGCATGGCAAGGACTTAATGATTTTGAAACAAAATATCCAGAATTGGCCAAAGAATGGCACCCAACCAAAAATGGAGATTTAAAACCATCGGATGTAACGTATGGCAGTGGTAAACGTGTTTGGTGGAAATGCCCTGTTGGTCATGAATATAAGGCTGTTATACGTGATAGGGGCATTGGTCAAACTGGGTGTCCGATATGTAACAAAAGAAAAGCATCGTCTTTTCCCGAACAAGCAATCTTGTATTATATAAAAAAGCTTTATCCTGATGCGATAAACAAATACAAAGAGATTTTCAAGAATACAATGGAATTCGATGTTTATATTCCAGAATTAAAAGTAGCTATAGAATACGATGGTGGTAACTGGCATAAAACAGAAGATGAACATAAAAGAGAAATAAAAAAATATAAATTTTGTAAAGAGCATCAGATACACCTGATACGAATAAAGGAAAAAAACGGTGTAAAATGGGCTGATACATATGACGAAGTTTATTATATAAAACCAGTTAAACGTAATAATTTGGCCGAATTAGAAAAAATTATAAATTATGTATTAAATTCAATAACGGCATCAATAGATCTTCTTATAGAAGATTGGCAAATTTCGACTTCTTCTCAAGGTGCAGACAGTGTGTTTAAATATAAACCTTTTAAGCTTTTTCATCATGGCATAGATGTAAATTTAGAAAGGGACAAACTAGAAATATTAAATTATCTTTCTAAAATTGAAAATTCTTTATCGGATTTACGTCCAGATGTAGCTGCAAAATGGAATTATGAAAGAAACGGTGATTTAACCCCAGATATGTTTACAGTTAGTTCCAATGAACGGGTTTGGTGGAAATGTCCAGATTGTGGTCATGAGCGGCAAAGTAATATCAACAGCATGACGAGAGAAGGTAGATTTGGTTGTGCAATATGTTCGTTAAAACACAGAGGGCGAAGTTTTACCAAAGGTGTTGTGGCAAGAGTTGGCTCTTTGGCAGAGACTATGCCAGAATTGGCTAAAGAATGGCATCCAACCAAAAATGGTGATTTAACACCATATGACATAACTTCCGGTAGATTTAAACCAGCATGGTGGAAATGTTCAAAATGTGGTCACGAATGGAAAGCCAGTCCAAATCTTCGGAAACGTGGTATAGGTTGTCCGTGTTGCTGTGGCAGAGTCCCTAAAATAGGCGTAAATGATCTTGAAACTGTATTGCCAGAAATAGCAAAAAAATGGAATTATGAGAAAAACGATGATTTAAAACCAAACCAATTTCTGCCAGGTAGTGGCAAGAAAGTATGGTGGAAGTGCGATAAATGTGGGGCAGAATGGCAAAGGGTTATCAATTCAGAAGTTAAGCATAATAAGTGCCCATCATGTGATGATAATCATAAACAAATTTTTATGTTTAGTAATAAAAAAGACTCAGACAAATAAAAATACCGTACAAAAGTGATTTAGACTAAAAACAAGTTGATTTTAGTCTTATTTTTTGACATAGTCAAAACATACAAGTTTAAAGATTTACAAGGATTATAAAATGTCTGATTTTACTGATTCTAAGTTTTTTACAAATGAACCAGAAGCCACCTTATATGATAGATTTAAAAAGATATTATCTAATACACAGTATTTTGATATGTTGGTTGGTTATTTTAGATCTTCTGGATTTCATAGATTACAAGAAGCTTTTAAAGATATCGAACATACAAGGATATTGGTTGGGTTAAATGTCGACAAACCTATTGCTGATGCTGTCCAAAAAGCCAGAGATTTTTCTGAAATGCAAAATAGTGAAGACACAAGGAAATGGATTTCAGAACAAACGATTGCAGATGTTACTCGTGCTGATGATACAAAACAAATAGAAGACGGGATAAATACATTCGTAGATTATCTAAAAACAGGTAAAATAGAAATAAGAGCATATCCTACACACGATATTCATGCAAAAGTATACATCATGAGGCACCCACAAAATTCTTTGGATTTTGGACGTGTAGTAACAGGATCTAGTAATTTTTCTGATAATGGTCTAGTTTCACAGCGAGAATTTAATGTTGAATTAAAAGACAAACCAGATGTTGATTTTGCTTTAGAGCATTTTGAGAAATTGTGGGACGAAGGGATAGATGTAACACAAGAATACATAGATACTATCGTGCATAAAACCCCTGTAAACAAAGATATAACCCCATATGAATTATATCTGAAATTCTTGTATGAATATTTCAAAGAAGAAATTGATGATGACTTGACACCGGTAGACATAACATTACCTGCTGGATTTATGGATCTTGCTTATCAAAAAGACGCTGTTAAGAACGCAAAAAGAATTTTAGAGAAATATAACGGTGTGTTTTTAGCTGATGTGGTTGGTCTTGGTAAAACGTACATTACTGCTATGCTGTTGCAAATACTTGGTGATGGTAAAAAATTGGTTTTGTGTCCTCCTAATTTAAAAGATTATTGGCAAGAAACCCTTTTAGATTTTAATGTCCCTGCTTCTGTTCAGTCGCAATATCAAATTGATGATGAAAATGCTGAAGAATACGATAAATATAAATACATAGTTATTGATGAAGCACATCGTTTTAGAAACCAACAGACAAACGGTTATGCAAAATTAAAAGACATTGTATGCAAAGGCAAAAAGGTAATTTTAGTTTCTGCAACACCATTTAATAACGATTTAAGTGACATAGACAGCTTGTTAAGATTGTTTATGAATATGAAACATTCTAATTTGGCAGGTTTAGAAAATTTAGAATCATTTTTCATAAACAGACGAGCGGAATTGAACCGCATGGAAAAAACATACGGCAAGGGTTCACCAGAATATAACAAACGTGTAAAATTGAATGCTAATTTGGTTCGTGAAAACATTTTAAGACCTCTTGTGGTCAGAAGAACCAGAACAGAAATAAAACAAGATTATAAATCAGATATCGAAAAACAACATTTAAAGTTCCCTGACGTTACCCCGCCAAAACGTTTGACTTATATGTTTAGTGATAATGTGGAAAAAGCGTTTAATAAAACAATAGAATTGTTAAAACAGGGGAAAGATGGTGAAGAATCTAAGTTTAAATATACACGTTATATGCCTTTGTTGTATTTGATTAATCCTGAAAGTGGGCAAACACAACAGCAACAACGTAATACTGGATATTTTATGAAAATGTTGTTGGTGAAACGTTTAGAAAGTAGTTTCTACGCTTTTAAATGCAGCTTGAAAAGATTTGAAAAATCTTATATGGATTTTATTAAAATGTATCAATCTGGGACAGTATACATTGGTAAGAAAGATATTTCTAAATATCTGGAAGAAGACGATGATGAGTCTATCGATAGATTTCTATCTGAAGGAAAAATTACTAAATATGACTCTAAAGAATTTAATGATGAATTTTTGCCAGATTTAGAATCTGATTTAGCAACTATTCGTGAATTAATATCTATTTGGGAAAATATAGACGAAGATCCTAAATACGATGAATTCCATAAACAGTTGTCTGAATTACAAGGTAAACAAGTGATTGTGTTCACAGAATCTAAAGATACTGCTGATTATCTGTTTAACAGGTTAACCGCAGGTGGTAGCGGATTTGATAGAACATCTGTTTTTGAAATGTCGGGTGAAGGCGGGGTTTCGTATTCTAACCATTACACAAAAAAATCTTGGGATGTTAATGGTGCAAAAAAACAAATTGAATTAGATTTCAATCCAAAAGAAGGCATGAACCGTTCAACAGCGATAAAAATTCTGCTCACCACAGACGTGTTATCTGAAGGGGTGAATTTACACAAATCTAATCAGATTATGAACTATGATTTACCATGGAACCCAACAAGAATCATGCAGCGAGTTGGCCGTGTAAATCGTGTGGGAACCAAACATGACAATGTGTACACATATAGCTTCTTCCCTACGTCCCAAAGTAACCAACAATTGGGGTTAGAAGAAAACATAAAAGCAAAAATCACGATGTTCCAAAACATGTTAGGTGATGATAATCCTTTGTTGGATCAGGATGAAGCACCACAACAACATCATTTGTCTGACCAGTTATATAATAATATCCAACAGTCTATGAATGTAACTGAAACAGAGGTTGCAGATCCGACAAATCACTATTTAAAGATGATACGTGAAATTAGAGACAATAACATAACTTTATATAACAAGATAAAGCTTATGCCACGTAAAATAAAAGTTGCCCAAAAAGGCAAACACTCCGCTCTTATCACTTTCTTTAGAAAGGGTTTGTGGAAAGATTTTGTCATAACAACCACTCAGGGAAACACCTCCCATTTATCTTGGCAGGATGCAATCGGATATTTTGAATGCTCTCAGACAGAAAAAAGTGTTCCTATGCCAGAGTTTTATTATGATTTAATCAAACAAAACAAAGATTCTTCTACAGAAGCAAGCAGTCTGGTCGCAGATGACGAAATAAAGGCAAAACGCGTTAAAAATGCGGGTTTTGTTGTTGATGTTATAGATAATTTAGCAAAAGGGAAACTTAGTAAAACAATCGTTCTGGATGAAGAAGAAAGAAATCTTTGTATGCAGGCAAAAACATATATCCCTGAAATGTCGGCAAAACCAGCCAAAGATATGAGTGATGCTTTAAGAAAAATAATGGAAACGGTAAAAGCTGATATAACTGTATCGCCAGCAGATGCGAATAAATTATTAGCAAAAATGGCCAAAGATATTATGGCTCTTGTTCGCGATTATTACAAATACTGGAAGCCAAGAGAATTTATTGGTGACACAGAGGCAACACAACGTGAAATCATATTGTCTAAATGTTTTATAGGGGATAAATAATGTTACATAATGATGCTGTACGTCTTATAAAAAATACATTTGAATCTGCATACGATGAAGAAAAGTTTGTTAGATTGATAAATGAATTATTTTCTAATACTGAACATCGTGGCAACGTTTATTCTGGATCATTAATCCCAAATGCATATAAAGATTTTATAAAATCGTACAAATATATATGTAAATACGTTACCCCATCTGGTGAAGAACTATCGGTTTTATCTGTAAATTTATCAAAAAATACCACACTGGAAAGAGCAAGAACGGCCCAGCGTAATTTCATAGCTAATTACATGAAAGAACGCGGTAAAAATGCATGTTTAGTTGCTTTTTATACTGATGAAGACAACAAACAGCATTGGCGTTTTTCGTTTGTAAGGACAGATACCAGCTTTGATTTAGAAACATTTAAATTACAATCAACAATTACACCAGCTAAAAGATACTCTTATATGGTTGGTGACAGAGAGTCTTCTCACACTGCCCAGCAACAATTATGTCAGTTGCTAGAATCACCAATTAAAACGCCAGAATTAGATGACATAGAAGGAGCGTTTGCTGTTGAAAAAGTATCATCTGATTTCTTCGATCATTACAAAGAATTATTTTTGCAACTGGTCGAAAATATTCAGAAAATTATCGATAAAGATTCCAGAATAAAGTTTGAATTTGTTAATAAAAACATATCAGCAGAATTGTTTTGTAAAAAATTGATGGGGCAAATAGTTTTTCTGTACTTTATCCAAAAGAAGGGTTGGCTTGGTGTCGCAAAAGACGCTTATTGGGGGACTGGTGACAGGCATTTTATGCGAACTTTGTTTGAAACGGCCAAAACCCAGGGTAAAAACTATTTTAACGATTTCTTGGAACCATTGTTTTATGAAGCATTGGCTTCCGAACGTAAAACAGATGGATATTTTGATAAACTTGGTTGCCGTATTCCGTTTTTAAATGGTGGTTTGTTTGAACCAATATCTGGTTACAATTGGCAGGAAACAGATATTGTTTTGGATAACGATATATTCTCAAATAAAGATGAAGATGGGATTTTGGACGTTTTCGACAGATATAATTTTACTGTTCGTGAAGATGAACCTTTGGAAAAAGAAATTGCTGTTGACCCAGAAATGTTGGGTAAAGTATTTGAAAATCTTCTGGAAATCAAAGACAGAAAATCCAAAGGTGCCTTTTATACCCCGCGTGAAATCGTACATTATATGTGTCAACAAAGTTTAATTCAATATCTGAATACTAAAATGGACGGCAAAGTTGATATATCTGATATTGAATTCTTGGTCAGATACGGTGATGTTTATTCAGAATTGCAGGATAAAGTTGTAGACACAAAGAGTTATGAATCAAAAGTACCAGACCAGTTGGCATGTATTAAACCATATGCGGAAAAAATTGATAATGCATTAGCGGAAGTAAAAGTTTTTGATCCGGCAATTGGTTCAGGTGCTTTCCCTGTTGGAATGATGCACGAAATTATCAGAACACGTCAAACATTGTTGGATTCTGGTTTTATAAAAGCTGACAGAAAACACACAATTTATGAATACAAACGTCAAATCATACGTGATTCCATATATGGTGTTGATATCGAAGAATCCGCAGTAGAAATAGCCAAATTACGTTTGTGGCTATCTTTGGTGGTCGATGAAGATAATGTAACAAATATTAAACCTTTGCCAAATTTAGATTATAAGATTGTTTGTGGTGATAGTTTAACCAGTATAGATAAAAACATTTTAAATACAGTTCTTTTAACCGAATTAGAAAATATCAAATCTAAATATTTTGACAGCTTTGGTTCTGAAAAGGCTAATTACACAAAACAAATGAAGACAATCATTAGCCAGTTGTTAAAAGATGAGAATTTTGATTTAGAAATATATTTTTCTGATGTATTTAAAGATAAACATGGTTTCGATATTGTTATTGGTAATCCACCTTATATATCTGCATTAGAAGCATCAAAAAGTATAAAACCTGATATAAGACAACAATATAAAGATAATTATAAATCAGCAGCTGGCACTTATGATATGTATATATTATTCTTTGAAAGAGGATTAACTCTTATGAATAAAAACGGGGTTTTGTCTTTTATTACCCCAACAAAGTGGGTTAGTGCTAAATATGCCGAAAGTTTCAGAAAAAATTTTGCCTGTAAATATTTAGATAAAATAGTGAGTTTTGATAATACAAGAGTATTTGATAGTGCTGGAGTTTCTACAATAATATCATTTTTTTCTGGCTCCAACGGAAATGTGATTTCTGAAAGATATAAAACAATAAAAATGTCTTGCCCAGAAAAATATAGTTTTGAAAGAAAAGCTCTCTCAGAATTTCCTGAGAATTGTATAGGATTTATATTGTATGGTAGCTACGATATGATATCCAAATTGTATAAAAACAAGAAATTATTTCCGGATGTTTGCACTATTAATGGTAGCTCTGCAGCTGCAGAAGCGGATGAATATTCAAAATATATCACCGATTTCAATAACAATATAATAAAAATGATCAACACTGGTAATAACGCACAATATTCGAATCTATGGGGCAAAAAGGAATATTCTAACAAAAAAATTAAATATCTTACACCTGGATTAGATTATGAAAAATGTGTTTCTCAGACTAGATTATTACAGTATAAATCACCAAAAATAATAATTTCTAAATTAACAAAACATATTGTTGCGTCTTTAGACATTAAAGGGGAGTTTGCTTCAACAAACACAACTTTCATATATAATCCTACACAAAACTATGATTTATATGTGCTTTGTGCCATATTAAATAGCAAAATGATGGAAGTTGTTTTTAAAACAATGTTTTCTGGGATGAATTTATTGGGTAGCATGCAAGTACAAGCTCCTCAGGCTCGCTTATTGCCTCTTCCAGACACATTAAATAACGACATAAAAGAATCTATAAAACAAATTGTATGTAATATAATAGCAAAAAAACAAGCCGATGAAAATACAGATAACGAAGAAGAACAATTAAATCAAATGATATATCGATTATATGATTTGACCCCAGAAGAAATCGCTGAAGTAGAAATTTTATATCCATCAACAAAAGGATCTAAAGATGAGTAAGACAAGTGATGAAATGTTGATAAATTGGCTACAAGCCAGTTTAGATGATAAACCAACAACAGAAACTGTCGACGACTCTGATATGGATACCGATACCATCTTGAATAACGCTTGGCAGAAAATAAAGCAAGATCCCATATTAATTGCTTTGTTTTATAACTATATCTCTGTTGATCAAAGGGCTTTTATAACAACGGAAGAATTGTCAAATTTTATAAACGATCTTGGAAACAAACAAGTGACTGCAGAACCAAAACAAACTCAGACGATATTATATGCAGAACCAGAATGTATTGTTAACAAAGGTCAAATAGATACTTCTTTTGTGACCTTTGCACGAATAGACAGGGTAACTTTATTCGACCACACAGATACAAACATAAAAACATGGAAAGACACCATAGATTTTATATTAAGCTATCTCGTTTTACGCGATCCAAATAAAATGATTGAATTTTTTCAGACAAAATCAATAGATTTGGTTGATCGCCCTCAGAAAGTACGTAGACCATTACCTGTTAAAAACATGAATTTATGGTATGAATCTAATAAATCTGCAATAAATATTGCCACTGATATTAATAAACTTATAAAATATTTTGGGGCAACAGACGATTTTGAAATTGAATACCATAGTAAATATCCAACCCAAATAAACAATGTTACTAATTTTGATTCAGATGGTACGGTGTATCATCTTGAACGCACAAACAGAGAAACAGGTCGGGTTTGGAAAGCTACTTGTATAGCAAAGGATGGAAAATATGTTTTGAAATCTGGCAGCATAATCAGCAATATAGAATTGCTTGGCTGTCCCAAGAAAATACAAGATATGAGAGAATCTGCCAAAATATCATCAAATCAAGTATTGTTGGAAGATATTGAATTTGATACATTGAGTGATGCTGCTTCTTTTGTTCTTGCTACAAACGCCTGGGGAGAAAGAGAGTGGAAAAAGTAACCATAAAACCTCTCTTTTATTAGGTGCCTTGGGCAGTTGCGGTCAATACAATATGTTTTTTTATTTCAGATATTCGGGGTGGTCGGATATCATGTCTAGACACAAAAATACTGCTGGAACCGATAACTCGGCATTGTTGTTATCTATAATGAGGTGGTTCCTTTCAACATGAGCAGGGTATATCAATGCGCTGGCGTGCTTGATTCTGCAGTATGACGCATAAAATAGTCGCATGGCTTCTTCTAATTTTTGTACGTTTTCATTTGGGTTGTTTTTTGCTTTTCCCTTTATTCCTTCAATAAAGTTATCTGTGTAGAATTTTACAACGGGTTTTTCATAGTTTTTGTTGATTTGTGTTATTTTAGCCTTGTTGCTAAGGCCTTCCGATTTCAATTTCGCCACAATACTTTTATTTAATTCTTTTTTGTTTTCTTTTGTTAGCTTTAGTATCAAGTGCCCCAATTCATCAAGATAATCCAAACAATCAGATACGGCACCCTTGTACTGTTTGTCTGTTAGCTCTGATTGGTCTATTTCTAGCATGTCGTGCAAACTTTGAACGGTGGATTTTGCCACATAGAGTCTCGCGTTTAATAATTTGTCTTTTGCAGATTTTATGTAGTATATCGCAGCACAAATTTCGAAAATATGCCCCGCCATCAACATGGCATCCATGGGCATGTTTTTGTCATGCAAATATAAAAAAGCTTCTTTGGCATCGTGCAAACGTTTACTTAGTAATTGTAGGTTTAAGCCAGGCACTGTTCCATTTAAAGGGACAACATTATCTACTTTTATATCGTAATTTCTTATGTAATTTAAATATGCATCAATATCCATTTTTACCTCGTTATTCAACATATAAATACTGGCATAATAACCATGAGACCTTCAAGATTAAAAATTTATGTTGGTCAAAACGAACCGAAAACGACACAAAATAGGGGTAAAAAACGCCTGTTTTTGGTAGCAAATAGGTAGCAAACGAAAAATAAAAGAAAAAGGGTTTCTTCTGAAACCCTTAGAATTTGTGGCTCGGGCAACTGGACTCGAACCAGTGACATACGGATTAACAGTCCGTTGTTCTACCGACTGAACTATGCCCGAATAACGCGACATATAATAACCATAAAATCCGCACAAGTCAAGGACTTTGTGAAGATTTTGTAAAAAATTTTATCTATCCCAGAAATCTGCATTTTTGGGCAAAAAATGGCTTCGTGTAAACCACGTGTAAAACGTAAAATAAAAATGATAAAAAACAAAAAAGTCTCTAAAGCCCAGTTTACATACATTTTTACTATAAATAGCTACATTTTTTTGTTTGTTTTTATGCATTCAGGGGACGACTATTCCGTTGTTCTAAGAAAAGATAAAAAAGAGGAAATATATTAAATGATGTCCGGATTTGCTGGCTTATATTCAATTAAAGGTAGAAATGCTGGATTAGAATATAGAATGCCTATTCCGTTGTTCTAAGAGTCAATAACTTGCTTTTATATAAATAATCGTGTAGGATTTTAACCAAAGGAAACGTATGAAAGTAACGGCTGGAATATTTAGAAAAGATGGTAGTGTGCTGCTGATGAGAAGAGCACAAACAGAACCGTTGGCTGGTGAATGGGAATATCCTGGTGGCAAATTTGAAAAAGGCGAAGACGGCCCCGATTGTTTACATCGCGAGCTTAAAGAAGAATTGGGTATTGACGCGAAGATTGGTGATTTTATAACGGTTGCCAAATTGCAGTTGAATTCAGGTAAAGAATTAGAATTATACGCATATGAAATTCTGGACTATACCGGTGATATGATATTAAAAGTGCATGACGCAAAAGAATGGGTTAATTTGTCCGATTTGTTAGAGCATTCCCAATTGCCAGCGGATTTAATAATTTCAAAAACATTAGTGAATAAAGGAAGTAAATTATGAGTGCGGCATTTTATCAAAATAACATAATTTCATTTAAGACTCAAAATACTGAAGAGATATTCGGTATAATCGCACATAATGATGAATATGATTCTGGAGCCAAACAAAAAGATGCCTGGGTGGCTCAAATTGAAATATTAAAATGCGCGTTAAACAAAATTGATAGGGGTGGCATTTTATTTGAATATACTTTGCCACGTGTTGGTGGTCGCACTGATAATATATTGCTTATTGATAATACAATATTTGTATTGGAATTCAAGGTTGGAACGGATACTTATGATAGCGAAGCAATACGACAAGTGCGAACATATTCTTTTGATTTAGCAAATTATCACGAAGAAAGTCGTGATTGTAAAATAGTTCCAATTTTAGTTGCCACAGGCGTTTCGGGATGGACTGCACACAAAGCACCGGAAGATGTTATTTTAACCAATGGCAGCGACTTAGCGGATATAATTTTGGCAAACATCGATGGTGGTACCAAACAGATCGATGTGGTTAAATGGGCAAATTCAAGATATGTTCCAACACCATCAATTATTGAAGCAGCTGAAATTTTATACAACAACCACTCTGTTGCAGATATTGCACAAAACAGTGCGGCAGAAAATCTGACGAAGACATCTGATGCAGTTCAGAGGATAATTGAACAATCAAGACAAAACGGTCAAAAATCTATTTGCTTTATTACTGGTGTACCAGGTGCGGGGAAAACATTGGCTGGATTGAATATAGCGATAGAAAATCAAAAAGCTACTGGCCAGAATTATTCATGTTTCTTGACCGGTAATCAGCCGTTGGTTTCTGTTTTACGTGAAGCATTAGCTGCAGATGATAGCAGACAGAACGGAACACAAATCACAGAGGCACGTAACAAGGTGAAATCTTTTATCCAAATCATTCACCATTTTAGAGATGCCTCTTTGGATAATCTGGATGTGCCTCCAGTAGATAATGTTGTTATCTTTGACGAAGCACAAAGGGCCTGGACACAGCCAATGTTGTCCAATTTTATGCAAGAAAAGAAAACTGCTGTTTTGAATCGTTTGACTGATGAGCAACGTGCACATTTTCTTTCTATGAGTGAGCCAGAAATGTTAATTGACTATATGGATAGGCATAAAGATTGGGCGGTGATAGTTTGTCTGGTCGGTGGTGGACAAGATATAAATACCGGTGAAGCAGGTATCCAGGAATGGTTTGAATCATTGCGACGTTCCTTCTCAGATTGGAATGTTTACGTATCTAACAATATAACAACCAAAGAATATTTAGGTGACAAATCATTTGCGGAACTTACCGCAGGGTTGAAATGTGAAACTGTTGAAAAATTACATTTGTCTGTGTCTTTGCGCGCACATAGAACAACAGATGTAGCAAGTTTTGTAGATGCCTTGTTGGATAATAATGTCGAAGTGGCATCCGAAACATATAAACGCTTGTCTGGTATGTATCCTATTTATATTACTCGTGATTTAAATAAAGCAAAAAGTTGGGTGAGAAAACAAACAGAAGGTAAGACATTACGGCATGGATTGATTGCGAGTTCAAATGGTCGCAGATTACGTGCCGAAGGCATTTGGATTGAATGTAAATGCAAACCTGAAAAATGGTTTCTGGCTGGGCGAGACGATATAAAATCTTCATATTTTATGGAAGAAGCGGCCAGTGAATTTGATATTCAAGGGCTTGAAATAGATTATGCAGTTGTTGCTTGGGATGCCGACTATCGTTATGTGAATGGTGAATTCGAATATTTCAAACCAAGTGGTTCGCGCTGGTTAACAATTAACCAAGAAGACAAGAAACGTTATCTGAAAAACGCCTACCGAGTATTACTGACACGTGCCCGTGAAGGGTTCGTTATATTCGTCCCACATGGCGATGATTCCGACACCACTCGCCAGTGCTGTTTTTATGATGAATTGTGGAATTATTTGAAGAAAGTTGGAATAGAAGAGTTATAAAATTTGTTGTTATATGAGGTTAAAATGTCGCAATATATAAAAGAAATACACATACAAAATTTCAAAAAATTTGAAAATATTTCGCTAAAATTAAAGCCGGATTATAATATTTTAGTGGGAGACAACGAAGCTGGTAAATCTACGGTGTTGGAAGCTATAAATCTTGCGTTGACAGGATTGTTAAATGGAAAATATTTAAAAAATGAATTGTCGCAACATATTTTTAATAAAAAAGTGGTCAAGGAGTGGTTAGAGTCGATTTGTTCTGGTGCGCCGAAGCCATTACCAGAAATAATTATAGAACTGTATTTTAGTGACGATGTGGATCCTATGTTATTAGGGAAAAATAATGCTAGAAGAGAAAATGCTAAAGGTGTTGTATTCAGAATAGCTTTTGATGAACGATATAGAGCAGATTATGAAATGTTGATTTCCAGTAGAAATGTAAAAACGTTACCAATTGAATATTATGAGGTTTCTTGTTTGTCTTTCGCTAATGAGGCTATCACACCGAAAAATATCCCAATAAAACCAGCGTTAATAGATTCTGCTGGGGCAAAATTTCAAAATGGCTCAGATATTTATGTGTCCAGAATAGTAAAAGATTTACTTGAGACACCAGAATTAGTGAAAGTTATACAAGCCTTTAGAGGTGCGAGAGAAGCCTTCGGAACCAATTCTGTTATTTCTGAGATAAATACGAAAATACAGGAAGCTAGTAATATATCAAATAAAAACGTTAAAATAGACATAGATTTTCCATCGAAAAATGCATGGGAAATGGCGGTTGTTACTTATTTGGATGATATACCATTTCATTTTATTGGTAAGGGTGAACAATGCATGGTAAAAACAAAATTAGCTCTAGGGCATAAGCAGGCACAAAATGCCAGCATTTTGTTATTAGAAGAACCAGAAAGTCATTTGTCATATACACGCTTGAGTGGTCTAATAAAAGATATTATAAACAAAAATAATAATCCCGAAGACACCAAACAAATTATAATTGCTACGCATAGTAGTTTTGTTGCAAACAAACTAGGCTTAGACAATATTATTGTAATGAATGATAATAATGGATTTCCTTTGGCTGATTTGTCAGATGGCACAAAAAGATTTTTTAAAAAATTAGCAGGTTATGATACGTTGAGGTTGATTCTTTGCAAAAAAGCTATATTGGTTGAAGGGCCTTCAGATGAATTGATCGTTCAAAGAGCGTATAGGGATAGTCATGCAGGAAAATTGCCAATTGAAGACGGAATAGATGTTATTTCTGTTGGCACATCTTTTCTACGTTTCTTAGAAATCGCAGAAAAAATTCGCAAGCCTGTATCTGTAATGACGGACAATGATGGAGATGTTGGGGCTTTGGAAGAAAAATATGCTGGTTTTTTAGGAGAAAATGCGAAAGATTATATACGTATATGTTTTGAACCGAATGTGGCGTCGCGTTTAGCTGGAGATGCAAATTTTAATTTCAATACATTAGAACCCGCAATTTTAAGAGCCAATAACAGAGAAATTTTAAATGGTGTATTTGGAACAGATTTTGATACAGATGAAAAAATTTTACATTATATGCATGCTCATAAAACAGAGTGTGCCTTGGCTGTATTTGACTACCATGCAAATATTGAATACCCACAATATATAAAAGACACGTTTGCTTAATTTACAATGCCAGAAACAAACCCTGTATCTTCAAAACTTATCATTGCTGCTGCGGGTTCAGGAAAGACAACCTCTATTGTGAGAGAAGCTTTGGCTAAACCACAAACAGAAAAAGTACTTATAACAACATATACAGAAGCAAACGCAGAATCTATTAAACAAAAAATTATAGAAGAAAATAGATTTGTACCATCTAATATCATAGTAAAAACATGGTTCTCTTTTTTATTGCAACATGGTGTAAAACCGTATCAGGGGGATGCGAATTTTTCAACAAAAGATATGTGGAAAACGCAAATATCAGGTTGTGTAATGCCAGATGGAAATTCTTCTATTCGTCGGTTTGGACAACGAATTTTGTCTTTATCGGAGGCACGCCCTGAGTTTTATTTTTCAGGTAGTAAGATTTATACAGATAAATTAGCGAAATTTGCGATAAGATGTAATGTGAATAATCAAGTTATAGATAGAATATACGCTATTTTTAAGCACATATTTATTGATGAAATACAAGATTTTGCGGGCTATGATCTGGATTTTTTAGAGCTGTTAATAAAAAGTCCTATAAATTTAGTTATGGTTGGAGATCCTCGACAGGCAACATATAGTACAAGCAATGTTCGGGCAAATAGTGCATATTCTGGAGGAAAAATAGAGAATTTTGTCAGAGCAAAACGTCTTTCTGACCACGTTATTATTAACACGACAAGCCTAAATATAAATTACAGATGTGATGCAGCAATTTGCAATTTTTCTAATTTATTATTTCCAGCGCCTTGGCCTCAAACTAGGAGTGTGAATAAATATACAGGGGAACATGTTGGGGTTTTCTTAATAAAAAACTCTGAAGTCAACACTTATTTAAGTAGATTTACTGCAGTGCAACTACGTTGGAATAAAAAAGTAAATGTTAATTTTGGTGCGGCTACCTATAATTTAGGAGAGGCAAAAGGATTAGAGTTTGATAGGGTGTTGATTTACCCTACTGTACCGTTTCAACAATGGTTGAATAATCATGCTACTAAACTTACAGAGGAAGCTAGAGCAAAATTTTACGTGGGTTTAACCAGAGCTAAATATAGCGTCGGAATAGTTTGTGATGATAATATTGAAGGGATTCCTCATTGGTCTCTTGAAGAATAACAGTGTTTCTTCCATAACGCGGCCATTTGTGTTAATTTGCGCTGGATGCGGCGTAAGAGCCAAGCCTGTTTGGATGTTAATCCACCGCCATTGCTTCTACGGACTGAGGCTTCCAGTTCGCGCAGAGATCGACACGCGGCGAAGTAGAGCATAATAAAGTCGGTTTTATTATTCGGTTTAATATCATCAAAATGCATATCTTTCATAGACAATCCTTTTAAGGTTGTCGTATTTGGCATAATCTTTAGCCACTTGTCCAGTCATTTGTTGAGAAAAACTAATAAATGTGCCTTTCTTGTTGTTTTTATCGCATTTTTTTGCTATTTTGCCACAAAAGGATAAAAAATGACTTATGCAGAATATTTAATAAAATGCGAATCCGTTGCAAAAGTATTAACAAAAATCGTCAATGGAGTTTATGTGTCTCCAGCGGAACGCATTAAAGCAATAAAAGACGCAATCGAACTTTTTAATCACGAAATATCACAGAATAAACAATGAAATTCGCTATAGTTGATAATATAAGACAAGAAGCAATGCCTGGAACAAAAGGTATATGTCCGGTTTGTGGCGCACAATGTATAGCAAAATGTGGTGAACGTAAAATAAATCACTGGGCGCACAAATCCAAAAAAGATTGTGACCCATGGTGGGAATCAGAAACATTATGGCATAGAGCATGGAAAAACAATTTCCCTAAAGATTGGCAAGAAGTGATAAATCATGATGCGACTACCGGTGAAAAACATGTCGCAGATGTCAAAACCAGTACAGGCCTGGTTATAGAGTTTCAACATTCGGCAATCAAACCAGAAGAACGTAAATCAAGAGAAGTGTTTCATAAAGCTATGGTTTGGGTGGCTAATATAGTAAACAAAAGGGATGTAAAATTATTTGAAGAATATCCACAAGATGGCGTGTTTAGAAAGAGTGAAATGGATGTTCCAACAAGGTGGTTTGATAGCAAAGTTCCTTTTTGTTTGATTTAGGTGATCCCGAGCAAGAAAAGGTAACAGATTTGCTTTATTGTATGTTGCCACAAACGATGGGTGAGTATTGGAAATTAAAGTCGGATTTTATAGAAAAAGCAAATAATGGTTCTTTAAAACAATATTTACATGATTTGATGGTTGATTGGCAACGTGAAATAATAAAACAAAATCAGTGTGATAAATTGTGTGACGAAATTAGCAAAAACATGGATGTGTTGTGGCATTATGCCGACAATTTCAATGGTCATACAAAAAATTGGAATACAAAAAACATCAAAGATACAAAAAGCTGGAAGAAAATCAAAGATCAATGGTATATACCAAGCAGTAATAATGCCATGTTGTTGGTTGATAGGTACCAAGGATGTGAATATGAACAACAATTCCCGAACTGCGATACAAGCATAAAATCCTTATCAGATTATTACAGTAAAATTACAAATTCTAAATGTTTGATGTACAAAGGGCGTGCATATAATGGCGAAGATTGCGCTGGTTATGCGATAGCCAAATATTTTGATAAAGATCAAGATTTGATATATGTTGTATGTAGAGAATCAAAAGGTGCATTCGTAAAGAAACAATATGAACGAGATTATGGTTATTACAGCGGAAATGCAGGTTTTGAATGGTTGAAATGCCCAATCGTACCATGGTCATATAATTTAATTGTGATTGGTTTAAAGGACGGTAAATTTATTCACCGGCATGTGTTTGATTTAGCAAATTGGCTAATGGAACATGATTATGAAATTTTACCGTCAAAAGATTAAATTTATATTACAGTACCGATGTGTTGTTAAGTTATATGTAGCAAAAAAGCATCAGGATAGAGAACGGGGGATCGGGTGTCCGCAGTCCTGTTGATTTATTTGTGTGTAGCCGGTGTGTAAACCGTGTGTAGCAAGGACAACGGAACGGCATTACGGCATTTTTCGGGTTTGAAAAGGTGGTGTAAACTGTGTGTAAACACATTCTGTGTAAACCACGTGTAAAACGTTATCTGGAGTTAAACCATATATTGATAGAGTTTTTGCGTAAACGGTCAAATTTCTTTTCTTAATAACCAGCGGTTATTAGCGCATTTTTTCACAATTATCGGCTGTTAGGGAGGGTGCTCGGTCGCCGTTAACAGTCCGTTGTTCTACCGACTGAACTATGCCCGAATAACGCGACATATAATAACCATAAAATCCGCACAAGTCAAGGACTTTTTAAATAATTTTTAAATGTTGATTTTCTGCGGTTTTTGCCCGCTGATTATACGAGCAAATATGCCAATGTATGACTTTTTACAAAAAAACATAAAAAATAACAGTGAAAATATAGGGGTAAATAATACGGTGTGTACACGTAGTCAAACATGCTGTTTTTGCCCGAATTTTCGTCATAATTTAGGGGATTTTTACGAAAGTTATATTTGTGCTTTTGTATGCCAATGTATAAAAAATGCAAAAGACATACGGACTAGCCGAGTAGTTGTCGTTTTGATGAATTGTTTTTTATATTATGTTCTATGTATTGATATTTATAAAAAAATCATATGTTTTGTAAATTTATATTTTGTTCATATACAAAAGCTTCATTGTTTTTTCTGTAGTCCGTATTTAACAAATCTTCATAATTTATACAATCTAGATATGTTTCATATTTGTATACTTGTGGAACTTCATGATCCATGTGTTGCATCATATGACAAATTTTGAACTGCAGACTATCTGATATCAAAGTTTTCAATTCTTCAGCCGTTATGTTTGATGATGTGTGTTTTTGTTTTAGCAAATCAAACCTGTTTGGCAAATAAAAATCACTGTACAATAAATTAAACCCTTGTAATCTGTCAACAAAGTAATATTTGAGATAGATACTTGCCAAATCGTATGTTTCTAATATGGTGTTATCTGCCCAAAGTTCTGCCGTAAACCAACAAAAACTATCGTCATACGTTGCACCACCGTCTTTTTGATGATATTTCCAATAATCTTCACATATACAAAAATCTAGTAAATAGGAATAATTTGGAACTTTGTTTGTGTGTGTAACCGAATTAGAAAAATCTTCTGTCCGAATAATTTTAAATGTATGATTTTTTGTATAATAGTAAGTAATTTGATTGCCAGAACGAACCATTTTCCAATTGTCAATATCTTCTAAATATTGTGCAAACCTTTCTAGTATTGGTAAGTGTTCGCCTTTTTTCCTTGCAAATAATTCTTCAACAACCTCTTTAGAAGCATATTCAAAAGCGCCATCATTCCTGCTACTAGTTCTAGATAATATCGCGTATTTCGGAATACTGTGTTTTTTTGTTTTTTCGTCTTCATATTCCACGACACTATGTGTCACATATGGCAAATCACGATTTCGCACAGTTATTCGTATACAATCTATTTGTTTATTGTCTATTGTTTCTGTAAACACTTCTATTAAAGGTGGCACAGATAGAAAATTTCGTAATTTTTGAACAATATCTTCTGATGTGCGTTTGTTTTTGTCTCCAGACAAATCAAACAAAGTTTTATCATTGTTTACACCAATAAATATGAATCTTTCTGGACTATCAGATAAGGAATTGCTTAAAGATAATATGTCGTGAATCATGCTAAAATCGCCTTTAGAATCCTTTGGATACCATTGACGTTTAAAATCTATATAATCGTTTTCTGTCGAGGTTTGAATTAGCTGCCACATGTTCGTCTCTTTTTTTGTTTATTACACGTATTCCAATAATTTTTCTAATTGTGTATCGTTGATAAGAATAACATCACATGCATTAGCGGCTGTTCTAGCGGATTTTGTATAACCCGCATTACTTACAACAACAGCATAATCTTTTTTGTAAAAATCACGAGCTGCATTTGCTTCTTGAACCGCTTTGTTACCAACTGGTTTTGTATATAGCTTGCACTGTATAGCGAAAGATATGCCATCTTTATCTGCCAACACATCTGCACCTTGGTCGCCAGATGCTTTTGTGGTTTTTGCATTAAACCCAAGTTCTTTCAATTTATTTGTTATAACTTTTTCATACTCAAGCCCTGTTTTTGGAACTGCAATGGCTTTACGTTTTTTATTGCCAAACTTAAAAGAATAATTATTCATCATCTTTTCTTCTAGATTTTTACTAGTGTCTTCAGAAAAAATATGGTCTAAAATAAAAAACACATTAAATGTAATCCATGTCTTAAACAAAAAACTATATGTTTCTATATCTTTATGCGTGATATATTCTCCCAACTCTTCGTCATAAAATAATTTTTCCATTTCTATATTATTTGATAAGTTACTTTCATGATCAATAGTCTGCAATAGTAAATTTGTCGTTGGATGATCTTGAGAACAAAAAGTATTATGTGCTATTTCTGTCCATATAGCTGGATTTCCTGTTGTTTTACCGTCTTTATCAACTTTGACTTGTAATAAACATTCAAACATTACAGGCAAACAAGTATGAGCATTGTTAAAGTAACCATAAGTAACATTTTTTGCCGGAATAATACGTTGCTTAGATTTTAAATATAAAAATTTCTTGTAATCCGCATTTTCTTTGTGTTGTTTAGCATCTGTTTCACATGCTATAAAGAATCTTTCTAATTCCTGACCTGGGGTCATTTGTTTTCCCTCATATTCATCGTCATTTAAATCTTCTTCTGTATCATACTTTTCCAATCCCCAAACATGAACAATAAAGGAAGAATCTTCAAAATGAGCACGATAAACATCATCAAAACTATGATAAGCTTTATAATGCCAAAGCATAGGTGTAAAAGCCAAAGAAGAAAGTCTTTTGGTAACAACACTGTCAACAAATCTTATTACTTCGTCTTCCCAACCATCAGTATGAACAACATCGTATTCGTCTTTATATGTACACTGTTTTCTTTTTGCTTGCAAAACAGGAAAATATTCCACCATGGATTCCCAAACAATAACAGAAGTCTCTTTAAAAAACTGTGTCAAAGCTTTATCGTGTTCTAAACAAAATTGTAGCCATTCATTTATAGCCTTTACATCATATTCAACTCTTGCGGTATCGTCTTCTATTATAAAAGCTTGTTTCGCTTTTTGCCAAAAACCCATATGTTGCTCCTATGTTATGTGAATATTATACTATTTCCTTTTATTCTTACAATAAAATAATAATATGCTATAATATAGGAATAAAGGAGAATAATATGGCAAAGAAAAAAGAAACTAACAAAACAGATGTAATTTCGTTGTTGATAAAAGGTATCGTTGCTATTTCATTGTTTATCATTGCTATAGCATATTTTAATAATTCAACAAAAAGTTCTTACAATAACAACAAGCAAATAAGACCATCTTATACACCTGGTGATTGCTCATGGCAAGATTATAATGCTATGAGAAAACAAATGGATAATAGCTATAATGTTTGCGACCTTATCAAAGTTATTTTAAAACCAAATTATAAAGTCCATGTAACGAAAAACAATTCTTTTTATATATGCGATGTAAAATCTATAGCTGGCGAATTCAATTATTGGTGGGATGATACCGCAAAAAAGTACAGATGGGATAGCATTTATGATAACTACAATAGATGTAAAGGTTATTAAACAAATTTTTCATTTTTTTTTGCATAAAAATTAGGATGCAAAATGGAATATAAATTCGATATGCAAAACCGTATGTCTGGGTGTTGCGTATACCAGCGTATAACTTTTGCAAAAAAATGGGCAATAAATAGCAATAAATAGCATATAAAACGCGCACTTTTTTCCAAAAATTGATGCCAGTATGCAGCGAACAAATGTTAAAAAAACCGCAGATTTCTGCGGTTTTTCTTAAAACTTTTTCCCGGGTTGCTCCTAATTTAACAGTCCGTTGTTCTACCGACTGAACTATGCCCGAATAACGCGACTTATAATAACCCTAAAAACCGCACAAGTCAAGGACTTTCTAAACATTTTGCAAAGAAAATTTGTCTGCCCCAGTAATCCGCCTTTTTCGGGCAAAATTTATCTCGGTGTAGACAGGGTGTAGACGAGAAAAATTAGATAAAAAACGATGCTTTTTCGGGATTATTGCAAAGATGTGTTTTATACATAATTTTGTTTGTTTTTACCTTGCATAATTAAGTAATTCTAATACAATAATTATAATAACAATAAGGATTATGTCATGGAATCAGATAAAAATGTTGGATTACCAGTATGTGGTGTCATTAGACCAATAAGTTGTGAAGAACCCTATGCGCAAAACCATTGGGATGATGTTCAAGCAATAATAGAACAATGTATGGAAGGCAAGTATGATGTTAAACTTGTTAGTAAGGGATCTTTTGTGATTCACAATGAAATTGTAAGAAATTTATATCATAATCCAATGGTTGTTTGCGATATCAGTAGTCGTAATCCAAACGTTATGTTTGAACTTGGTATGCGATTAGCTTTTAATAAACCTTTTGTGATAATCTGTGACGACAATACTGATTTCCCTTTTGATACAGGTAATATTTTTACTATCAGATACCCAAAGGATTTGAATTATAAGGGTATAATAAACTTTCAATCTGAATTGTCGGCTAAAGTTGAGGAAATGCAAAAAAGGTCAGAATCAAAAGGTTTCGCAATATTAAAGGAGTTTGCGAGTCTTGATTTTGTAGATTTTAGTAAATTAGAAAAAAGTACGGATAAAGTAACAGAGTTGTTTGCTTTAGTTAGTAATAAATTGGATATAATCAGTTCTAATTTAGATCGCAGGTTATCTGTACAGGGATATAGAGTTCCGATGGATCCTTTGCTGGTATTAGAAAATAAGATAAAAGAGCACATGTTTGCAAATCATATATTTTACGAGATGGTAAAAGGAAAAGATGTTGGTGCTGCTATGAGTTTTTTAGATAAGACTACCGATTTAATATCAAGGAATGGGCCAAGTAGAGTAGAAAGAGCATTAACAAGAGTGTCTGAAAATATTTAGTAATTAAAAATAGATTTTTCACGTTCATAAAATAAAAAGAAAAGGCGTTCGGGAACACCGAACGTCTTTTTATTTTAGAAACACAAAAACTGTGATACAATAGGTATGATACCAAAAGGATTTATAATGCAAGTTGAATTAAAACCATTACAATTATCGGATGCGGAAACTTTATATGAATTTTTCCAGAAATTGCCAGCATCAGAAAACGGCAAAAACAATCGGGCGCATGGATTGTCCCGGACAGATTTTGCTAAGTGGGTCCAAAGCGAAATAAATTCTTCGCAGGGAAAGAATTTGAAACCGGGGTATGTCCCCGGAACAACTTATGTGATGTATGTGGACGGCAGACCGGTGGGGGTTAGCAATTTAAGACATTATCTGAATGAAAATTTACAAAAAGACGGTGGCCATATTGGCACACATATCCTGCCAGAATATCGTGGACGAGGATATGGAAACATTATCAAACTGGAAACATTGAAAAAAGCCAAAGAGATGGGTATAAATCCTGCACTGGTATTCAACCATGATGACAACGTACCGGCATGGCGTACATCCGAAAAGCTGGGTGGAAAGCTGGAATCGATAAACATAGTCAATGGTGTAAAATTACGAAAATACGTTATCGATACATCAAAAATCTAAAGGCGGTGTATACGTGCTGTGAAACCAGCAGGTATAGAAAAAACAGCCAACATATTGACTTGTGAGTTTATTGTGCTATATTTAAAGTATGTTAAACAAGAAAGAAAACTTTTTTAGAGCATGTGCGCAGAGCTTAAATGCAAGCCCTGTGGCTTTTTGCGTGGTTTCAACCTTTACCACAACCACCGCTTAAGGGCGGTGATATTTCTTATTTCTGGATATTTTATCCATACAAGCAATTTTAACAGTTTAACAATTTAATAAAAAAGGTTATAAAAATGAATAACAACAGTAATGATTTAAGCGGAAAACAAAGTTTTTCCGAAAACGACCATCGTCGTATTGGCAAAGAATTAGATTTATTTTCTTTCAGCGAATACGTTGGGGCTGGGCTGGCTTTATGGCATCCAAACGGTGCAATCATCCGAAATGAAATAGAAGATTTCTGGCGGAAAGAACATCGCAAGGCCGGATACAAATATGTGTATTCCCCGGTTGTCGGATTGAAACAACTGTGGGAAAAATCTGGACATTTGGAACATTTTGCCGATTGTATGTATCCACCTATGGATATGTCATTAAAAGACAAAGAGGAACAAGGTGCATACTATGTAAAACCGATGAGTTGTCCTTTCCATGTCGCAATTTATAATGCATCGGTTCACTCATACCGAGAATTGCCAATTAAATATTGCGAACTGGGCAACGTGTATCGCTATGAGGCATCCGGCGGCTTGCAAGGTTTATTGCGCGTACGCTGTATCACGCAAGATGATGCCCATATTATTTGCCGCGAAGATCAATTCATGGAAGAATTATCAAAGGTGTTTGATTTTGGGTTAGCCTTTAATAAAATATTTGGCTATGACAAATTCAAGGTTTATTTTTCTGTCCGCGATTTAGAGGGCAAAAAAGAAAAATACATTGATAATGAACCAGTGTGGCAATTCGCGGAACGTTCCATCAAACAAGTGTTAGAAGAGAAAAAAATCCCTTATGACATTGATGTTGGTGGTGCAAAGTTTTATGGGCCAGCCATAGATGTCAAAGCAGTTGATGAAAACGGTAAAGAATGGCAGTGTATGACGATCCAATTGGATATGAATTTGCCAGAAAAATGGGGAATGTCATATATCGGCGAAGATGGTCAGAAACATGTGCCAATCATGCTGCACAGGGCAATATTGGGTTCTATTGAACGTTTTATTGGTGTATATTTGGAACGTTGTGGTGGAAAATTGCCTGTATGGCTGTCACCTGTACAGGTTCAGATATTACCTGTATCAGATAGACATCAAAAGTCGGCACTTAAAATCCAGCAAAAACTGATGGAAAACGATATTCGCGCAGAAGTAGATATGTCTGACAATACGATTTCTTATCAAATCAGAAACGCTGTTAAGAAAAAAATACCATACATTATTGTGTTGGGCGACAAAGAAATTGAAAACAACAGTATTTCAATTCGTTTAAGAGATGGAAGTCAAATAAACGATATACCTTTGTCTGATTTTATCAAGCGTGTGTCTGATAAGATAAAAAATAAAAGCTTGGATTTATAAACAAAAACAACCGCCCGAATGGGCGGAGTTTTTATTACTGGCTTGGGTAGTCGCATTTTGGGTTCAGAGAACAAGGAATCGGGTGTCCGTGGTTCTGTTGGCTTACCAGGGTGTAGCAGATTATTTATAACAAGACGGAGTTAGATATAATTTAAGGGTAAAACAGTATGAATTTTTGTCTGTAATTGTAGCGTATTTTAGCGCATTTTTTCAGATAGAGAGTAATGTGGAGAGAACCCTTTGGCGCCGTTAACAGTCCGTTGTTCTACCGACTGAACTATGCCCGAATGCTCGCATATCATATACCTATTTAATTTTTATTTCAAGTGTTTTTTTATCTAAATCACATTTTTTCAGAAATTTACTAGACTGTTTTTCCAAAAGTTCCAAATTATGTGACC
>JAZURV010000001.1:0-73809 GCA_045606425.1 Candidatus Enterousia sp. | reverse complement strand
AAACCTAGGTTTTTTGATACACCGCAACCCCACGGAATTCCGGGCAAAACCCCGTATTTATTCTCCCCTTGGGGGGAGTACGGTCGAAGACCGGGAGGGAGGTCCCCGCCCTGTTGGGCATTGGTACTAAAAAAACACCGCCCAAACGGGCGGTTGTTTTGTGGTTTTATTTTTGTACAAAATGTACACTGTATTGTGGTTTTTTGTCCGCCCCCAATGATGCACGAACGACTTTGTTCGCCGCAACCTGGACTGCACGAACCAGATTGTCGCGGTTTTTGCGTTCGGTTTTGGTCAATTTGTCGATTGCCTGGGTTATTTCAATTTGAATTTGACGCTTCATAAAACCTGTATCGTCAGATTCAAAGATACCTGCACTGGAAACTTCTGGGACATCTTTTAAATATCCGCGTTTATCCACAGACAGCGTCACAAAAATTGCCCCGTTTGACGCAATCTTTTTACGCGTTTTATACACAGGGTCGTTCGCGCTGCGTTCGGTTTCGCCTTCCATAACGACAAAGCCGGTTGGGACAGATTCACAGACATATGGTTCTGTGCCGTCTTTCAATGCAATCATGTCGCCATTGTGGACAATCATCATATATTTTGCACCACCGCGTTCCATCGCCATTTTGCCGTTTAACATTTCTGTGATAAATTCGCCGTGCATTGGGATAGATACCTGTGGGTGCACCAAATCATAGAACCGTTCCAATTCAGGGCGACCCGCGTGTCCAGACGCATGCAGGTTATCTGTATCAAATATTGTATATGTTTTAATACCCATGCGCGCCAATTTATTATACAGGAACGACACATCTTGTTCGCGACCCGGAATAATAATCGCACTGAAAATCACTGTGTCTGTCGGCATCAGTTTCAATTCTTTTACATGGCCGTTGCAAAGGCGTGTCAACATAGCAAATTTTTCACCCTGGGAACCGGTCAGATAAATTGCCTGTTTTTCCGCCGGCAAATCCTTGATTTCGTCGAAAGTATAAACATCGTCTTTGTTCAGATAGCCATATTCAATACCCATTTCACGGAATTCAGGCAATCCAACATAAGGTACTGGATTTGGATTGCTGCGTTCTTTGATACATGCCACACGCCCCGCTGCTTTGGCTGCTTCGGCGAACATTTTGATGCGCGCCAAACTGCGTGAATATCCGGTGACCAGAACACGACCAGGCGCCTTTTTCATAATCTCGGTCAGTGTTTCACGAACCTGGGCTTCTGTTGTTTGTGGGGTCTGGCGGTCAGCAGAAGTGGAATCGCATGCACATGCCAACAATTTTGGGTCTGAACCAATTTCAGCCAGGCGCGCAAAATTTGTCGCCGGTTCGATTGGGTTGTCATCATTAAATGTCCAGTCGCCTGTATGCAAAATTTTGCCTGCTGGGGTTTTGATAATCAGCATCTGTGCCTCTGGAATAGAATGTGAAACATGGAAAGTTTCAATTTTGAATGGGTCCAAATCTAATTCTGCGCCATTCGCATCATATTCAATAATGTCTTTTTCTGGGTTATAGTCTAATTCGATACCATCAAATGTTCGACGCAAAATTTCCGCAGGAAAACGAGTACAATAGATGGGCTTTCTAAACTTTGGCCAGATGTATTTCAGCGCACCGATGTGGTCTTCGTGTCCGTGGGTGATTACAAAACCCACAACATCTTTTTTATGTTTTTCCAACCATGTTGTGTCACAGTACTGAACATCGCCTGCCCCGATTTCTTCTTCCAAGAAACCCATACCGCAATCGACAACCAGATATTTGCCCTTGTATTTGTACACATACATATTTTGCCCGACATGTTCCAATCCACCCAGGGCAACAAAATAGATTTTATCGTCGTTTTTATCACTTTCTGGTTTTGTTTTTGTGGCAACCTGTGCCGGTGCAGGCTTTTTAGCCGCGGGCTTCGTTTTCTTTTTCAGTTTTTCTTTTATTTTTTCTTTTAAACTGGTCATTTATTATCCTTTTTTAAGTGTTATTTTTTTGCACACCCATCGAATTCATTGTCAATAAAGACATTATTTTCTTTATCAATAGTAAATCCATGGGTGTGCGGCTTTCTGAAACAAGACGGGCATATTTACAACGCCTGTATCTTTATCATATTTGTATATAGTAATGCAATTGGCACATAAAATCAACAATTTTTATATTGGCTACAAATTTCCCCTTTACATAAATTTTCAGATTTGGTAGAATCGCATTGTTGACAGGGATTCTGTTAATGGGGTCTAGAAGCCTCTTAGCATCCGGTGTCCGCGGGGACAAAAAATACCTCCAACTAGGTTGGAGGGGATGATATACACAAATAAGTCCGCTATTTCCGAATGCAATAGTTTTCTAGCCTCCAACCGCCTTTAATTATTAAGGGTGGTTATTTTATACCAGACAAAAGGCAAGGAGAGCAATATGAACAAAAGACTATTTCTGACATCGCTGGCCGTGATAATGGCGACAACAATGGTAAGTGCAGCCCCAACACACACATCAAATTCATTCCCATCAAACGGAATTATGGAAGAAGACTATACATATACCAATCAAGCAACGGTCACAAACCTGAAGGTGTCAAGCGGTACCGCAACAACAACCGCGAACTATGCGAACTGTCCCGCCAGTTATCCGAACAGTGACGAAGGCGCAGAAAGCACCGATGAATGTTATACCGCATGTACAGTATCTGATTTCCCTGCCAATTCGCATATCGCAAGCGTGACGGGTAAAAATTATTCTGGCGCAAATGTGACAGATACCTGTGCAATTGCATCATGCGATACGGGATACACATTAAACAATGGCGCATGTAACGCAAATGTAATCAGCATTACATGGGCAGACGCATCGGCGGAAGACATCGCGGCAAACGAAGCGGGCACCGTCACATACGGTGGCGATATCAGAACGCCACGGAAAGCGGTTCACAAACCGGGTAAAATCTTTACCGGTTGGACATTTGTAAATCCATTGGCTGTGTTGATGGAAAATGTCAATACAAACGGAAGCGCATATACAGACTCTGGTACATCATGGAGCGTGACATTCAATTATGGAACAATAACCGGAACATCGCTGTGTTCATCGACCGCGGGGACAACCCAGGGTGCAACTGGCGCCCCTGATGAATCTGGCACGGGTATAAATTGTTGGTGTCGTATGGATAATTTCACACCAACAAATGGTGACCCAATATCTGCACAATCGCCTTGGGTGTTCGGCTACTCGAGCTCTTCGGCTGACGTATGTGCCGGGCTTTGTGCGGGCGGCTGCGGCAACAACGCCCAGGGCAGCTCCGCCCTGCGCGAGGGGCTGTACGGGTCGATTCAGTAATATTAACATAATACCAAATGCAAAAAACACCGCCCACACGGGCAGTTGTTTTTTTGCGCATATACCGCAACGGTTTCGGTGTACTTCGTTTCCGAGACCTTGCTTGTATTCCCCGCCCAGGGCGGGGGGGGGACCACGAAGTGGGGGGGAGGGTTGAAAAAAACGAACAATCTGGAAAACAAAAGACCACCCCGGCGTTCCGCCACTCCTCCGCAGGAGGGGAACTTGCTTTCCCGGGTTCTTTTTTATTCCAAAACCAACAAAAACGCTTGATTTTGCGAAAAAAATAATATATCATAGGCACCGCTGGATAACCAGAACTGATTAAACAACGGTGTCTTTTGGTCCCGTCTGTGATAAGGATTCTGTGAAATGTTCGGCATACGAAAAACCAAAAACTAAAAGGAAAAAATTATGGCAAGAGCTGGTGCAAAACGCAGCACACGTAAATTAAAAATTGGTCGTTCATTGGGTGTCAACCTGTGGGGCCAGGCTAAATCCCCGTTTAATAAACGCAAATACAAACCGGGTCAACATGGGCCAACTTCCCGTGGGGCATCTTCGTCTGATTATGCAAAACAGATGCGCGCAAAACAGACCCTGAAAGGTTATTATGGTAATATCGGCGAAAAGAAATTCCATGCCTATTATGCAGAAGCAGAAAATATGCGTGGTGACGCACCTGAAAACCTTATTGGTTTGTTGGAACGCCGTTTGGACGCAGTTGTTTACCGTTCAAAATTGGCACCAACAGTGTTTTCTGCCCGTCAATTGGTCAGCCATGGTCACATCTATGTCAATGGCAAACGCGTTAAAATTGCTTCGTATCGTGTAAATCCAGGCGATGTTATCACTGTCAGTGAAAAAGCAAAACAAATGCCGTTGGTCGTGTTGGCTTTGGAATCTGGCGAACGCAATTTCCCAGACTATATCACAGTGGACAGTGCGAATTTCACTGCAACATTTACACGCGTTCCTGCGTTTGACGATGTTCCATATCCAGTGCAAATGCAACCGGAATTGGTCGTCGAATTCTATTCACGCTAATGTGAATATGGTTGGTTTAAAATCCCGCACATTCGCGGGATTTTTTATTGCTTTCCCCGCAAGATATTGTTATAATTTATTCAACGAAAAAGGTTATGAAAAATGGACGACAAAATTGTTTTAACTGGAATAAAACCAACAGGCACCCCTCACATCGGAAACTATTTGGGGGCGTTGAAGCCATTGATTGATTTATCACAAAACCATAAAACAATTATGTTTATTGCTGATTTGCACGCGTTAAATGCAGAAAAAGATGCGCAGGCCATAAAACAACATACCTATGAAATCGCAGCGTTGATGATTGCGATGGGGCTGAATTTGGAAAACACCGTTTTGTTCCGCCAATCTGATATAGATGAAATTTATAAATTATCTGAATTTTTAATGAATGTGACGCCAAAGGGTTTGATGAATCGCGCCCATTCTTACAAGGCACGCGTTGAAAAGAATACTGAAATTGGCGAAGATGTTGATGCCGGGGTCAATATGGGATTGTACACATACCCTATTTTGATGGCGGCGGATATTTTGCTGTATAATTCGGACATAGTACCGGTCGGCAAAGACCAAAAACAACATGTCGAATTCGCGCGTGATATCGCCGGATATTTTAATAATATTTATGGCGAAACATTCAAATTGCCCGAACCAGTAATTGGCGAAACAGCCGGTATTATTCCTGGTCTGGACGGACGGAAAATGAGCAAATCTTATGATAACACAATACCGCTTTTGTGTCCCAGCAACGAATTAAAGAAAAAGGTCATGCGGATTATTACCGATTCCAAAACACCAGAAGAATCAAAAAATCCAGATGAATCTACAATATTCCAGATTTATAGATTCTTTGCAAACGAAACAGAAATCGCAGCATTACGCAAACGGTTTCTAGACGGCGGCATGGGATACGGCGAAGCAAAAACAATCTTGTTTGAAAAGATGGATTCTGTATTATCCAAACCACGCGCAGAATACGAAAGATTGTTGGCAAACAAATCTGAAATAGATGCAATTTTGGCTAACGGTGCAAAACGCGCAGGATTTGTCGCGTCAAAAACCATCGCAAAAGTTAAAAAGAAAATGTTAGGCTAAAACAACAACAGGAGAGAGAACATGAAAAAATATATTATCTGGATTTTGTCTGTCATTGGATTCGGCGCGGTTGTGTCGCTGGTTTTTGATTTTGTGAAAAAGCCCGTTGAAATTCGCAAAATAAATGTAAGTGGCGAATGTTTAACATCTGTCGCAAAGGACAGAACTGCGATTACTTTGCGTGTGACAACTTTGGATAAAAACGCCGCAAAATCTATGAAAATGGCAACTGACAAGATGGCTGAAATTACAGATTATTTGAAAACCATCGATGTTAAAATGCAAACCACAGAATTTAATTCGTATGAAAAAACAGAATGGAATCACGAATTACAAAAATCTGAAAACCTGGGTATCGAAACGCGTATCGCAATCGAAGTTTCTGCGAACAACCCTGAAATTATCGAATCTGTGTTGAATAAATTTGCAGGTCAACCAGATGTGTTTACAGAAAATCTGCGCATGTTCACATCCAGCGAAGCATTAAAACCTGCGTTGGATAAATGTTTGTCTGTGGCGCTGGACGACGCACGCGCACGCGCCGACGCATTGGTTTCTGGCGATAAATTAAAAGCGGGAAAATTGTTGTCTGTATCTTATGACAATGTTTCTTATGGTGAAAGACCCGTGGCAAATTATCGTTTAATGGGCGCAAAAATGGCGCTGGCAACCGCTGAATCTTTTGATACAGGTGGCAGCATTGTTGGCAAAGACACAGAAATAACAGTGACGGTATCCGCAACTTTTGAAATAAAATGAACGAAGTAATTGCTGAATTTGTAGAATATTTGTTGAATACGAAAAATTATTCGACGCACACTGCAACGGCATACGAAAACGACATTCATGATTTTATAAAATTTTTTGCACGATTTAATGATGGGCGCACAGATTTAAGCGATATCGCAAGGTGCGACACGATTACATTTCGTTCATGGATGGCAGACCGTGCGCGACGCGAATTGACACACAAATCGACAGCACGCGCATTATCATCACTGCGCACTTTCTATAAATGGTTAGCAAAACAAAAGAACATCCAAAACGACGCAATTGGAATAATATCTGCACCAAAGGTTGAACGAAAATTATCCAAAGCAATCGAAACCACTGATGTTTCAGATATGCACGACGCAATTCGCGCAATCGATATGAACGAACCATGGATTGCGGCGCGCGATTGGGCGTTGGTGGTGTTGATATTCGGATGCGGTTTGCGTATCAGCGAAGTGTTATCGTTGAAAAACATCGATGTCGTAAACAGACCTGAATCGCTGCGCATTGTCGGCAAAGGCAACAAAGAACGCATTGTGCCGGTGTTGCCAGCGGTATATGTTGCGATTGAAAAATATACGCGATTAAATCCTTTTGGGACGCGTGGCGATGAACCGCTGTTTCGCAGTGTTCGCGGTCTGCCGATGTCTGCGCGCATGGCGGAAAAAGTTATCGAAAATCTGCGTCATTATTTACAATTGCCAGACTATGTGACGCCACATGCGTTGCGACATACTTTTGCGACGGCATTATTGGCGGGCGGCGCAGATTTGCGTGCATTACAGGAATTATTGGGGCATTCGTCACTTTCCACCACGCAATTATATACCAAAGTAAACATGGCGGAAATTATGGACGTATATAATCATGCACACCCGATGGCAAACAACAATGACAACTAATTATTTTGCCCTTTGAATCAGGCTTTTGACCACATTTTCCAGTGGCCTACCGTTGATTTTTGTTTTGTAAAAATTATTCAAAATTGCATTATCGTTACCGTCAATTTGAAGACTGTTGACACTTATCAGACCTGGTTCTTGATAGCGATATGTGAAAACATTTGTATTTTTTGCACGCCCAATGTCGAAAATTTCATTATCATAATCTGTCGGGACATGAATGCCTGTTCCAAATTCATTGTACACACACCAATCACCATTTGATTTTTGTTCAACCAATATTTTGCGGGCATTTAATTCTTTTTTTAGTTTAACCAAAGCCACCGCAGACCCCAGCGTTTTGAAACCCGCAAAAATCGGTCTGACCGCCACAGTAATATATTCATCAGACAATATTTCTGAAAACAAATTCGCAACGGCCGGTATATTATTATGAAATTCGTCTATTGATATGTCCAAATCGACCAGTTTGCCCATCTTGTGCGCAGTGGTGGCCAAACTTTTCAATATCGTTCTGGCACGGGATTTATCCGCCGCCCATACACCATTTGTTTTTATTGTGGTTACGCCATTTTGTGAATTTATCATCGACAAAACATCTGGGATGTAATCAAAATTACCAAACAAATAAGGGCTTAGCCCTTCGCCACCGCCGATAACAACATTTTCTGACAGACGATACGGCAATTCATTGAATTCGCACAAATATTCGTCGATTTGATGTAACGACATAAATCGTTTTGGGCTGTTTGGTCCAGAATTTTCACAACAATGCGCACAATTTAAATTGCACCAATTTGTTATTTTGAAAGAAATTACCAATTTGCCAAACATCTTATATCCTTTGTTGACAAATATAGTGCAGATTCTTATTTTGTCAACAACAATATTTAATATTATTCCGGTGTATTGAATGTCCAGCCTGTAAAAACCTTGCCAGAAATGTGTCTGGCGGCGCGCGGGGTGCGTATATCACCACCATATATCACAGTTCCTGCATCATTTGCCGTGATATCACTTTGTTCCGTGTTATCCCAATTTATCTGGATTGTGTTCCCGGTGCATTCTGATGCACCATCGTTTGACCAATACCCTTCTGGGCATGCTTCGATACCAAATGTTGTGGTATGAACGACTGACTGGTTGCTGGAATCACAATAAACTTTTGATTTACCAGGACAATACGAACCTGCCGGGCATTTGTTTACCTGTTTGTAATATGCGTATGTACCACACGAACCCCTTTCGCTTAAATAATAACCAGGGTTTACAGAATACCAGAATGTTAGCCAAGTCTTGTCATATTCTTGTGTGGATTCGTTATAAGAAGCATAATCAAGTACAAAACCCCTTCTGTCTTCTAGATGATGAATAACGTTACATTTGTTAATAGTTTTCCCACCACCTACACCAGAAACATTTTGCGTTTTTATAACATCATAACCATCAGGGAATGTTGTACGCTGGTGCTCTTTCACAGATGGGCAATCGTGTGCAATATCATCGCCAGGGCAATATCGAAATCCGGAACATTCTGTGCATGTACCATTATCATTATAATATCCTGCATCACACACGGCGGCAAATGCGCCATTATTAAATATCCCCAACAAACAAAATATTGCGAAAAACATCCGTCGCATAAAATCCCCCTTTTGAACAAAAAACCACCGGAAAAATTCAGGCGGTTGGAGGCTACAAACAATTCAGATAGAAATTGCGCGCATATTCAACATATTTTGCGACCCTCCAACCCAATCCTTGGTTGGAGTTTTTTACGTCATCATGGACGCCATCTGAAACGGGTTTGTAGTCCCATCGACAAAATCCTTGCCGACAGTTATATTTTACCACATTTAAACAATGAAAGAAAGCAAAAAAAACGAAATATATTTACGCGCAACAAAAAACCGCCCAAATGGGCGGTTATAACTGTAAAAATCAAAATTATTTTTTCCAGAATGCAAAACCGTGACGTTCTTTCTTTTCTTCGTGGTGTTTGCGTTCTTCGCGTGCACGACGACGTTCTGCACGGCGTTCCTGAAATCTTTTTGCAGATTCTTCGTCGCGCTGAATCAGTTTCAAAGTCGTCACAGATAATTTTCCGTTACGAACCTCTTCATCAAATTCAACAATATCGTTTTCATTCAAAAAGCGAATATCTGCCGCCTTTAATGCAGACGAATGCACGAACACATCATCTGTATTTCCGTCTTCATTTGGGGTGTCTGGGGCAATAAAACCAAAACATTTTTTGCCGTTATACCATTTTACCTTTCCTTGACGCATAATTGTATCCTTTTTATGCAGGGTTATGGTCGTTGCAAAAGTTCCATCAACAACCTGATTACATTCTACATTAAAATCAAAACAAAACGCAAGAAAAAACACAGGGGACAAAATCCTGTCCCCTGGCGACTATTTTTTATAATAACGCAGGACTTCTTTCATAATAAAATTAAAGAATTTTCCGCCCATTGTGTCTGTGTTTACTGTCCAATTCGAATTGGAATACGGCATCGCAGACACCAATATAAACCGCGCCATCCAACGGAAAATCCGGATTTCTTGGTCTTTGGTCAATTTTGCCGGTGCATTTTCAACGTAAAAAACCTCGTTTTCAACGGCATTATCAACCTTTTCCATAATAATATCCGTGATTTTTTTCGGATAATAAATTGTCGATATGCGCGGAAATCCTTCGAACAATTTGTCTTCGTGTCCCAAACTGTACAAAATGTTCCAACCTATTCTGTCAAATAAATCTTCGACACAGTCGCATATTATCGCGTTGTATTTTTTGATTCCTTCCAGATGCAGGGTTTCCGTGATATTTTCGAACTTTCCCGGGACAATTTTCTTTGGGTCATCAGATTTTTGTTTCTTTCTGGCCTTTTCATACACACCGTGCGTCTGGTGTTCAAATTCAAAAAATGTTCGGACATTACAAATAATCTCCATCGGAATAACACGGTCTGATGTGCCAATATTCAATATCAGTTTTGCATCACGATATCCACGCGGATTCGTAATATCAAAAAATTTGTCACGTACAGCAATAATCTTGTCCGGCCACATGTTGCAAATGCGTTCGATAAAAGTACGCGCCTGGGGGACCAGGTCAAACAAACATTTAACGCGCCAGACATCTTCTAATCGTGCGTACGGTGTACGAATTTTATCCAACGCACGCACCAATTCAGCGGCTATTTTTTCGTGTCCTGAACCAATTATCGCCAATACATTGGTTGACGCATCGGTTATAAAGGTCTTTCCGAATTTTTCGTGAATTTTGTCAGATATCGCACGCGCAGATGCAATTGGTTTTGTGCGGCCGATAACAGTGTATGCAGTCTGGGCAACTTCGTCGACATAATCCGTGTAATATTTGCCAGTTATTTTATCCAATGCGCGCGAAATGCTTTTTTGCGCACCGATTATAACAGTCACTATTGACGAAACCGCCAAATCAATCTGATGTCCACGCGTGGTGGCAAAGAACTGATTTCGCATTGGGTCTTCGTCCAGACGATGATTCACCAAATAAGGTTCCAACGGATTTATGTCTGAAATTGTGATTTGTTTATTTAATACAGAATCTGTTTCATAATCGTACGCATGGACCGCCGCCTTTGGCGCACCAAAACATTTTCCGATGTACAAAAACACTTCGCGGAAATTGTCCATTGAATCAGTGTACAATGTCGTCAAATAATCACGGGTTGCCGCGTCTATACGCCCCGAATCAAACGCTTCGTCAATCGCGCGCAGGTTTTTTACATCATGCGATTTAACCAGACTGAACACATCTGATGATTCATTAGATGTTATCATGAAAAATCCTTTCCTATTTCATTATCGGGAACAATATGACATCGCGCAGTGTTGGTTGGTCAAATATAATTGACGCCAATCTGTCCACGCCCATACCGACACCAGAAATCGGTGGAAAACCATGTTCCATCGAACGAACAAAATCGTTATCTGGGTTAAAGGCTTCTTCGTCACCGCCGGCGATATTTTTTGCCTGTTCTTCGAACGCCGCCAATTGCTGAATTGGATTGACCAATTCTGAATAGCCTTTGCATATTTCGGCACCACACACCAACAACTGGAACATGTCCAGACATCTGTCGTCGCTGTCACTGTGACGCGCCAGTGGCACCATATATGTCGGATAGTTATACAAGAATGTAGGTTTAATTATATCACCGCGGATTTTGCGTTTATAAACATAATCCACCAATGTCGGTATAGATTTTAAATCGTCCAATTCGCCCGCCGGGAACATACCATTATCAACCAATTGTTGACGCAATTTATCTACATCGTCAAAATCCAGAATATTGCAACCAAACAATTCGTTCATCTTTGCAGTATAATCCATTGTTTCATACGACGAAAAATCCAGCGGTGTGCCCTGGTATTCAATCTGTAATGTACCACGGCATTTCTGAATCAGATTTTGTATCAAATCCCATGTGAATTGCATATTCTTTTTATAATCCCAATATGCGGCATACCATTCAACCATGGTAAATTCCTGCAGGTGCATCGCGTCCATGCCTTCGTTACGGAAATCTTTGGCAACCTCATACACACGGTCAAAACCGGCACCAATCGCCTGTTTCAAGAATAATTCAGGCGAAATACGCAACTGAAAATCTGCGTCCAGGGCGTTGTGATGTGTTGTAAAAGGTTTTGCCGCCGCACCAGATGCAATATTTTGCATAACAGGTGTTTCGATTTCTAAGAAACCGTTCGCATTCATAAAATCACGCCAATACTGCGTCATCTTGAAACGTCCCAGCAACGCGTTGCGCGCATCTGGATTCGAAATAATGTCCAGATATCTTTGGCGATAACGCGTTTCGGTATCTGTCAAACCATGATATTTTTCAGGCAGTGGACGCAAAGCCTTTGCCAAAATTTCATATTTTGAAACCCTTACGGTCAATTCCCCTGCGGTTGTATGATACAGCGTGCCGGTAATACCTATAAAATCCCCCAGGTCCACATTCGCCTTCATAAATTTATAGTTTTCTTCACCCAATTCTTCGCGGGACATAGAAAACTGAATTTCGCCGTTGATATCATAAATGCGCCCAAACATCAGTTTGCCCAACCAACGCAAAGCCGTCACACGCCCACACAACACAACCGGGGTGTCATCAGGCAATTCGCGCGCCTGTTCAATGGTATGTGTACGATCAAATTTATCTTTCCAAACGACACCGTCGCGCTGTTTTATATTTTCAACCTTTTGCAGGCGGGCCTGCAGTTCGTTTGTTGATATAGTTGCGTTTTCTGACATTGTTTTTTCCCTTGGTTATTTAAAAAAACGGACACATAAAGTGCGCCCGCCACATTTGTTTGTTTATGGTCGCACCTGATTATTCAAAAAAGCGTTTTATGTTTAACATTGTTCTGCTTCTGTTTTTTTCTGGGTCAATTTTATAATATAAATCCAAATTTTTCAACTGTTTTTTATCAGGCAAAAAAATTGACAAAGTTGTTAGGGCTGATATAGTGCAAAGACAATCTGATTTAACCCACACACGGAGTATAAAAATGGAAAAAAAACAAAATGACAAATATTTATCAAAACAACAAATTCATGATATGGTGGCACGCGTTTTGTTTGACATAAAACACTTTAATTCGTATCCAAACCTGAAAAGCACAGATAATATCTTTAAAGACCTGGGGTTCGATTCATTGGATTCTGTCGAAGCGCACATGAAATTAGAAGAAAAATTTAACATAGCCATATCCGAAGCAGATTGGTATGCCATAGAAAACGACGGACGCGTTGGTGCAATAGTGGCATATCTAGAACAACAAAAACCGGTCAACCCAAACAGAAAAGACCAAAAAAACAAACCTGTTCAGGCACCCATCATTATGTGCACGACGGATTATGAATCCATTCAATTCAGACAGGCCGGTCGTGTTCTTGACCTGAACGACCCGCGCGTCAGTCCTTTTATTAAAGCACTGCGGGCAGCGATGGAAAAACAAAAATAAAAAAATACTTGCATTGTACAAAAAAGTATGTCAGAATGTGCAGGCAATGCGAGCGTAGCTCAGTTGGCTAGAGCGCAACCTTGCCAAGGTTGAGGTCGAGGGTTCGAGCCCCTTTGCTCGCACCAGAATTTAAACACCCGAAAGGGTGTTTTATGTTTCTTTGAACACAAGCAGATTAAAAAAATGAAGGCAAAATATATTAACTTTCGCGCAAAGAATCCTGTCACTGGTTGCAATATGGGCAACCTCTGTCCAGCACTTTGTTCTAAACCATTGGCCGAATGCCCTTTATATAACGCTTTGACGGCCGAAAAAGAAATAACCGTAACCGCAACAAAAAATCAGTACGGCGCCGATGTCGTCGACATCGTGTTCCCTTTATCTTACAATTCAGATTTGATAACAAAGAAATGCGAACTGTTCACAAACATTGCTGTAAAATGCGTTACAAAATCAAGATAAAAAAACTATTCCAAATTAAAAACCGCCCGAACGGGCGGTGTTTTATTATATTCCAAACCATTTCCAAGGTTGAAACGCGCGCAACAAGCCGAGCGCAGTTCGTTTATCTGCAATTGTATGACCACAACGCGGACACACCAGGAACGGTTTCAAGAACAGGTTTACCTTTGAAAATGCAAAACCCCATATCAAGACGCCCAATGCCCACGCGGCAATCACCAGACCCCATGCAACATAATTAAAGTATTTGTTCACCGTATTGGTCAGAATTTGCACTACACCCAGATTTGATTTTTCCAAATCATTATAAATCTTGGTTGCCACAGGCCAACTTGACGGACGCCACGGATAAACATGTTTGATGCCATAATTGGTCAACAATGTTGTTCCCAAACCTGTATTTTTATCCAATTGCTTTTTGACGGCTTCGTCAATCATTTTATCGACTTCGATTTGTGAAACCTTTACCAATTCGGTTTTAACAGAATCCAGTTTTTTATTTACTTGTTCTGCAACCGCATCAACCTTTGCAATATTTTTATCTGCAACAGCAACGGCTTTGTTTGTTTCTTCTACCGCTTTGTCGATTTCGCCAGTTTTAATCCCAAATTTATTCGCCAAACCGGTTATCGCAGAAACTTTTTTTGTTTCTTGTTTAACTTTGTTTGTCTGCTCTTTTGCTTTGGCCGTTGTATCGGTCACTTTTGCAACGCCACCTTCGACAATTTTTACTTTTTCTATTGCTATCGCGACAGGTTTTTCCAGATTTATAGAATCTTTTATTCCGTCCAACAATCTTTGATATTGCTCTTGAATATTTCTTTGTAAATCAAAAAACATGGATACAACCATTGACTTTTTAATCGGACCCGCATAATGATTCTTTACATACAATGGAAACCACGCAACAAACAACAACCATATCACAGACACTATCGCAAAAGTGCGCTTTGTCATTTTTATAACAGATGGTTTCTTTGCGACAGTTTTGGCACCGCCACGGTCAATAACTTCGATTTGTTTTTTTGGCATAAGATTCCCCCTTGGTTTAAGTTTATCTTATAAAAATATTCGCGTGCTTTTCAAGTGATTTTTATTTGTCACAATTTTCATTATCATTCGTATAATTTTTTATAAAATCAGATTTGAATTCTTGGAATTTGCCCGCTTCTATGCTTTCGCGAATGCCACGCATCAAATCTTGATAAAACCACAAATTGTGTTGAGATAACAATGTCGCCCCCAATATTTCATTACATTTAACCAAGTGATGAATATACGCGCGCGACAACTTACAAGCCGGGCACCCACATTTTTCATCTATTGGGCGCGCGTCATCTGTGAATTTTGCATTACGCATATTCATTGTGCCATGCCGTGTAAATGCCTGCGCCGTGCGTCCTGCGCGCGTAGGCATAACACAATCAAACATATCAACACCGCGTTCAACCGCGCCCAGTATATCAAGCGGAGTTCCAACGCCCATTAAATAACGCGGTTTATCAGCCGGCAAAAATGGCGTCGTTGTTGCAATCATATCAAACATAACACTTTGTGGTTCGCCAACCGCCAGGCCACCAATCGCATATCCGTCAAAACCGATTTCTGTCAAAGCCTTTGCAGATTTTTCGCGTAAATCTTTGAAATCTGCGCCCTGGACAATACCAAAAATGCCATATCCTGGACGGTCAACAAAGGCTTCTTTGCTGCGCCGCGCCCAACGCGTCACCATATCTACATTTTTTTCAGCGCGTTCACGCGTGGTCGGCAAATGCAAACATTCGTCCAAAACCATTGTAATATTAGAATCCAGTTGATGTTGAATATGAACGCTGTCTTCTGGTCTTAAAAAATGTTTAATTCCGCCATCTATGTGCGATGTAAATTCTACGCCCTCTTCTTTCATTTTAACCAAATTCGAAAGCGACATAACCTGAAAGCCACCAGAATCTGTCAAAATCGGACCATGCCAACCGCCGAATTTATGCAGACCACCCATTTTTTCAACCAAATCACCACCCGGGCGCATCATAAGATGATAAGTGTTTCCCAAAATAACTTCGGTTCCAGTTGCAGCAACCTGGTCCATGGTAAGCGCTTTCACAGTGGCTGCCGTACCCACAGCCATAAATGCAGGCGTTTGAAAAGTCCCATGTGCAGTTTCAACACTGCCGCGCCTTGCGTTTCCATCTTTTGCGATTAAATTATATTTCAACGACATTTTTCTAACCACCTTTGTGCTGTAAAATCATAAATTATACTGTTTTCGTACCTTTTTGTACCCTCAAACTGATCGTACTGTTTATATATGCCAAAAACGTGCGCAATGTAACGCGTTATAAAGTCACGAACACCGATTGGCACAGATGGGTCTTTTAGGAAACCTTGCAACCAAACACGCTGAAAGTCAAACAACCTATTGTACTGACTAACAACACAAACAGATTTGTTTTTGACACCAAGCAGTTCATATAGTTTATCTGTTTTTATCTTTGTTTCAATATATTCAACTTCTTTTTTGTCAAACCAAACTCCGAGCCACGGGGCCAATCCAAATATGGTCCCTGCAAAACGCTTGTACAGAAAACGCATGTATTCTTTGGTAACTTCTTTTTCTTTAAGCATTACATTTCCTTATTTAAAATTATCAATCCAGATTTGACGTAAATCTAAACTGTGTTCTGCACCAAAACTTATAATTGACATAGGCCCATCAAAAAAGCCCGTGGACGCTTCTATTACATCTTTGACACATGTGGCTCTGTCCATCTCTATGATACGATTATATTCATATAAAACGCCAAAATCTGCCCAATTTGCGATTAAAAGATCACGTCGTTGCGATGCATTTTCCAGAAAATCTGCATCTGCAAGTTTATGACTGTTAGTGATTCTGTCAATTACTTGTTGGGTTATTTTATCTTTGTAATATACACGATATGCTGTTCGTGCAATTAAAGCCACCACACGTTCCAAATTTTCTGGCGAAGTTTCTGTTTCTATGCCACGCACACCATTTATTTCGTTGCCATAACTAGACACCCCAAGTCCGTACACTAATCCGTTTTGATGACGAAGTGCTTCGTTTAATTCTTGGGACAGATATTTACGAAACTTTGATTCTGCGATATCTTTAAATATATTTTCATATGTATCAGGACGAATATATGGAAAAGCAATACATATCCGTACATTTTTTAAACTTGAATCATAAGAAAATTTATCACACGGCGTATATTTTAATTCTTTGTTTGTTGACACTTGACGATTTGGCAAAAAGCCGTACAAACTTTCTAATTTTTCCAAAAGTTTTTCTTTATCGTTTATGCGTCCAGATATACATATTATACAATTTTGCGCAGATAAACGTTCGTTCAACCAATTCAGCATTTGTTCGCGAGTAAAAGATTTTATGTTCTCTTCACTGCCAATAGTTCGAAAATGAGAATGACTGAACAAACTTGTATCTACAAGATCCCAAAATTTGCGCTTAATGGAACACACAGATTGGCGTCTTTCGTCTAAAATTACACCGCGTTCAATTTCTATTTTTTGATTATCAAACACAGAATTTTGCAACATATCTGCAAACAATTCTAGTAAATCATTTGTGTTTTCCGCGATTATTCGACCATGTAATTGCAAAGAGCGATCAGAAGTAGATGCGTTAAATTGGCCGCCTTTGTTGTCTATAAAATCTTTCAAATCTTTGCGAGATGCAAATCTTTTGGTTCCTTTGACCAGCATATGTTCACAAAAGTGTGTGATACCGTAATTTTCGGTTTTTTCATCACGACTGCCTGTTGCAAAACGTATTTTGACAGCCACAGTTTCTATGTCCATCGGGTCTAATATAACAGTGACACCATTAGAAAGTTTATGAGAAGTTGGTTCGTATTTCATGTTTATTCATCCTTTTTGAACAACAAACAACAATCACCATAACTGAAAAATCTGTATTTTTCCGAAACCGCGTGTTTATAGGCGGCTTTCATTTCGTCCAGTCCTGCAAATGCAGATACCAACATGAATAATGTCGATTTTGGCAAATGGAAATTCGTCAACAACACATCAACCGCACCAAATTTATAGCCCGGTGTGATAAATATATCTGTGGTTTGGCATATTGGTTGAACACGTGGGACACACATTTTTTCCTGCAGCGATGCAAGTTCCCCTCCTGCGGAGGGGTGGCCAACGGCCAGGGTGGTCTTTAACCAGTTTGCAACCCCCACCGGGTCTTTTAACACATCTTTTGCCGATATATGAATTATTTCAAGACCGAGATTTTTTAAATATTTGTCTCTGTTTTCGTCATACTTTTCTTTCATATCATGAGATTTATCGTCTATTTCGATAACTATACCAAGTTCTTCACAGAAAAAATCTATGATATAATTTCCAATAACTTTTTGTCTGTCGAAATCAAGACCGTTGATTTGTTTTCCCTTTAATTCTTTCCATAACAATGCTTCTGGTAAACTGCCTGCTTTTCGCAATTGTTTTGCACGTTCTGCAAGATTTTTATTAAAAGGCAAATCAAAATTAACCCCAAACTTACCTTTTTCAAAAGACCACCCCGCCCTGCGGGCACCCCTCCGCAGGAGGGGAACTTGACTTTTCAACACTAATTGATGGGCGCTTTCCAATGTGCGCATAGATGTTGTGCCAACCGCAATAACACGCTTTGCATTATTTATAATTTCCGCTTGTTCTGGTGTAATACAGCACCATTCGCTGTGCATTTTGTGTTCGTTCAGATTTTCGGTTTTTACCGGCATCCATGTGCCCGCGCCAACATGTAATGTAATTTTTACAATCTTTGCGCCGGCTTTTTCGATTTCTTTTAACAAATCATCTGTAAAATGAAGTCCTGCGGTTGGCGCCGCCATAGACCCCAACGAGTCAGCATATACGGTTTGATAACGCTCTCTATCTTCGGTTTCTTCTTCGCGTTTCATATATGGTGGCAATGGCATTTTCCCATATTTATTCAACAAATCAAAAACATTATCACAATTAAAGTGCAACAAAAGTCCACTTTCGTCATCTTTATCCAACACAGTCAAAGCCGTCCCGTCAACCATTGTCAGCGTATCACCAATGTTGATTTTATTGAATTTTTTACACAGCCCCCACCAGTCTTTGTCATTGACAGATGTATGCAATGTTATTTCATGCCCACCCGCATCAAAACGCGCAGGTATAACACGCGAATTATTAAAAACAACCACATCGCCAGGTTTAATAAAAGAAACTATATCACGAATATGTTTATCATCTGTTTTGCCGGCGTTTACAACCAACATACGCGACGCATCACGGTCATGCAATGGATGCGACGCAATCAGTTCGCCCGGCAATTCAAAATCAAAATCAGATGTACACAGCATTTTATCTTTGTTTTGTGTTTTGGTTCATCATACCAATTTTTTGCTGTTTACGTCTGGCGGCAATCAAATCAGAATTATAAGACATTCCAAATTCGCCAGAATTCAAAACTGCATTTGTCTGATAATATTTTTCAGAACGATATACGCCGCCCGTATAAATGGATATTGTATCACCAATTTTAAAGAAATCAAAATCACTTCTGGCATTCAGACCGGTACCTATTCTGAAAACCCTTTCTTCGCGCGTTTTGATGTCTTTGACAGAGAAAATCTTGTCGTTGCCAACAGACGCTTTGCCTATGACAATATTTTTATGCACATGCTTTTCGCCACAGCCCGTCAAAACAAACATTGGCATCAGTGCCAACAATTTATAATTTATTTTTTTCACTATGATTCCTTTTTTATCTTTGTTTTTCTTTTATCAAAATAACTTTAATTGTATCGCCAGGTTGAAAACTTTTGGCAGAATCAGCAGCCACAACACCAGATTTGACATCTCTATTCGCAGTTGTATTGGAACACCTTTCTGCCAACATACCAATTGCAAAGCAAGAAAGCATCAAGATCGACGCAATCCCGCGTTCTTTACGAATAGTTTTATTAACTTCTTTTTCTGTATATTTCATTGTGTATCCTTTTTTATCTTTGTTTTTCTTTTATCAAAATAACCTTTATTGTATCCCCAGGTTGAAAACCCTTTGCGGAATCAGCCGACACAATGCCCGATTTAACTTCGCGGTTCGGAACCGGATTAGAACATTTGCCCGCCAAAATTCCCATTATTCCCGACAAAAATATCAGTGCCGATGCAATTCTGCGTTCTTTACGAATAGTTTTATTAATGATTGCATTAACTTCTTTTTCTGTATATTTCATTGTGTATCCTTTTTCTATTTAAACTCTAATCCTTGGTCGGTATAGTTTTCTGCGACATCTTCCCAGTTTTCTTCAACACGAACAAATAAATGCAGACGCGCATTTACCCCCCATTGGTCCTGGATATCATGACGCGCCGCAGTCCCAATTTTCTTTAACTGTTCACCACCACGACCAACAACTATTTTTTTGTGCGCGGCATTTTGAACAACTATTTTTTGATATATTTCCAGAACACCTTCGTCATCTTGTTCGACTTTTTCAGTCACAACATTTATGTGATACGGCAATTCTTGGTGAATATATTTGTATATCTTTTCACGCGTCAATTCTGATAAATAAAGCATATCTGGAACATCGATTGCATCATGTTCCGCAAACAAATATGGCGATTCTGGCATGACATTTGCCAACGATTTCAGCATTTCTGAAACACCTTCATCTTTTAGTGCAGAAATCATAAATATGTCGTTGAAACTTGCCATTTTTGACAATTTATCCACCATTGGCAAAAGCGTCAATTTCCCGATTGAATCGACCTTGTTCAATGCAACAAACAGGTTTTTATGTGATTTAATTTTTTCAACCAAATCACAAACAGTTTGTGTGATTCCTTTCTGGGCATCAACAACCAACAAAACCGCATCAGCATCGTCCAGTGCAGACATCGCTGCACCGACCATCGCCCTGTCCAATCTGCGCGACGGTTTAAAAACGCCCGGTGTATCAACAAATATCAACTGACGGTCGCCAACCATCTTTATTGCACGCAAACGCGTACGGGTTGTTTGCACTTTGTGCGACACAATAGAAACCTTGCGCCCCATAATTTGGTTCACAAGTGTAGATTTGCCGGCATTGGTTGGACCGACAATTGCTATAAAACCCGAATAAGTCTTTGTCATACCCGCAAGAATAGCACAAGTTTTTGAAAACACAACAAAAACCTTGCAAAGAAACATTTCTGTGTTATGTTTTCTGGGACAGAGAGAGACCAACCGATAAGGAAAAACAACTATGCAGTTAAGCGGTCCAGAAATTTTAAGACAAATGAAATTAAATAACCCTGCCAATCCCGGTGAATACGGCAGACCCAATATTATCATAAAGCCTTTTGACGAAAGGTGTTTAGGGTCCAATAGTTATGATTTGCATTTGTCACCAATATTTAAAGTTTACAAAGATACCATTCCAAACGGCATGCGCCCTTATATTCCATATAAGCCAGGCAAAGAATATTCTATGCGTGATTGGTTTTATGATGACTATAATGGTAGGGGCGCATACATGTGTTGCGAACACGCAAATCCAGAATACGACTTTCGTAACCCTAAATTCTTAATCGATCCAACAAAAGAAAAAGCAACCATAGAATTCGAAATTCCTGAAACTGGCGCGATTTTAAACCCGCAATTTGGATATCTGGCTTCTACTGTTGAATATACAGAAACCTATAATCTGTTCCCATACATAGATGGGAAATCAAGTTTAGGTCGCAATTTTATATTAAACCACCATACCGCAGGTCGTGGTGATGACGGATTCTGCGGAACATGGACGTTGGAAATTCGCGTCCTTCATCCAACTGTTGTTTACCCATATATGCGTATTGGTCAAATATACTACGACGAATTCCGTGGTGAACGCAAACAGTATAACGAAAACCAGGCAAGCCATTATAACGGACAAAGCGGGCCAACCCCAGCAGCACCAGTGCCTGTTGATTTATTTATCAAAGACCTGATTGAAAAACAAAGATAAAAAAAACCGCAATTTGCGGTTTTTTTATTTTAACTTTTTTGTCCATTCATTATCTGGGAAATTTTTACGCAACATTTTTGCAAAACCCGCCGCCTGTTCTGGCAACCCGATTGCAGTATAACATTCTGTCAACCGGAACATCGCTTCGGGTGTCATGACTGTTTCCTGGGCAGTTGCCACAACAGATTGCAGACGCGTTATCGCCGATGTCCAATTTTCGTTATCCATATCGTTACGCGCAGCATACATAACCTTGCCTGCGATATAGTTTTTTAGGATAATTATTTTGTTTTCTGCGTTTTTAGCATATTCACTGTGCGGGAACCGCTGGACCAATTGCTGAAACTGTTGCAGGGCAAACGCAGACATTTCAGGGTCACGGCGAACATCACTGACCTGGCGATAATAACACATACCGCGCAAATACATCATATATGGCACATCTTTATGTCCAGGGTGAAATCGCATATATCTGTCAATCGCCAGAATTGCGCCTGCAAAATCATTGTCCATATAACGCGAATACGCCATCATAACCAGCGCATCTGCAGACCAGGGGTTAGACGGATACTGAGATTCCGCAGTTTGAAATAAATCTGCCGCTTCTTCATAGTGCTTTTTATTGAATTCTTTGTACGCATCTGCATAGATATCTTCCAATGGGCGTTCTGGTTTGATTTCTTCCCCGCCACCACACGCATACAACAACGGCAAACAACACAATAACACTGCAATTTTTTTCATGCTTGAAATTCCTTTTGTATTCGCAGTATAATGAAAGACATATAAAAATAAAAGTAAAAAATAGGTTTTGTTATGAAATTAGGAAAAAATATATTCGGTGTTGGCGCTATGACGGGTATCAGTCGTATTTTTGGTTTTATTCGCGACATGTTGATTGCACGATTCCTGGGCGCAGGACGCATGTCTGACATCTTCTTTGCGGCGTTCAAATTGCCAAACCTGTTTCGCGATTTACTGGGCGAAGGCGCGCTGTCCGCTATATTTATCCCAATGTACACCGACATGAAGAAAGACCAGGGGTTCGCAAAAAATGTGTTTTCATGGCTGATGGTTATATTGCTAGGTTTGACCATAGTATTTGAAATATTTATGCCACTGGTTGTATGGATATTGGCGCCCGGTTTTTCAGAAGACCCTGGCAAGATGCAACTGACCGTCACGATTGCGCGAATAATGTTCTTTTATGTTATATTTATTTGTGGCGCAGCGTTTTTGTCCGCTGTCCTTAATGCGCATTCACGCTTTTTATTGGCTGCGTTTATGCCTGTGTTATTAAATGTTATGTTGATATGTGCGCTGGGCGCATCTGTGTTATACGGAAATCAGTATATTATTTATGTCATGGCGGCAACAGTCGTTTTGTCCGGAATTATACAGTTCCTGGTCATGTGGCAACGAATACGCGCCAAACATTTTGGATTGCGTTTAATTATACCGCACTGGAACGCCCAGATTAAAAGCATGTTTAAAAGATTTGGTGTCAGTTTGGTCGGTTCCGGATTCTATCAAATAACTATCATAGTTGGAACATTGGTCGCCAGTTGGCAATCAGGCGCTGTATCGTGGCTGTATTATTCAGACCGCATGGTACAATTACCATTTGCGATGATTGGGTTGGCGGTTGGGACTGTCTTGATTTCTTCCATTTCGAAAGCATTGACCGATGGCAATATGCGCAGTGTATATCTGCAACAAAATTCTTCTATGCGCCGGTCTATGATGCTGATTATACCGTGCATGGTTGGGTTGTTTGTTTTGGCAGAACCAATTATTCGCATTTTGTTCCAACACGGTGCATGGACCCACGATTCAACCATCGCGGTCGCCAACGCGATAAAGATTCAATGTTTAGTGTTGCCCGCAATGTTGATAAGCCAGATTTACAGCAAAACCCTTTATGCGTCCCAAGATGTAAACACCCCCGTCCGTACCAGCATTATTTCACTGGGCGTGGCAACAGTGATTTATCTGGCGTTATTCCCAATAATTGGGTACCTGTCAATTCCTGTTGGTGTGGTGGTCAGTGGGTATGTGAAAAATTACCTTTTGGGACGCGTGTGTCGCAAACGCGGATTGGTGAAAACGAATTCAAAAACTATATTGGCAATGTTCGTGTTTGTCCTGATTGCAACCGTGTTGGGGTACGGGCTTAGCATGATAAACATTTCGAATGTGTTTGTACTGGGGATCGCGATTGCGGTGTTTGGATTGCTGTATTTGCCAACCGTTTTCATAATCGACAGGTTTTTAATAAAATAAAAGCGATAAAACTTTCTTGGTAAAGAAATCTGAACCAACTTGACTTTTAAACAAGTTTTGTTAGTATAAGCAAGAAAAACATCTTAGAGCAAGGTAGCGCGATGCCTATACCAAAACAATTGTTAGATATGCCGATTGATAAAATGGTGTACGAAACATACAACTATTTTCATTTTATGCTAACTTACAATCCTGTTGTTGGCGCCTATACCTTAAACAACGGTCACCCTGTTATTTGGGAAAACAACGGACATTACGGTCTTTTTACGGTACCCCAAACTAAAGATTGGCCTAGTCTTGATAAAACAGTAGGTATTCTTGTTGATGACCTGACGTCTATTGTTAATAAATACAACCATAAAAAAATATACCATAACAAAGATAAAACAACTTTTTTTATGGTCCCAACGCTGTTTGTGTTACACATATCACATAACGACCCTGTTAATCCCACGTATTCAATAAGATTTTCTGATACACGGTTGCGTTCGATAATTGTACCGTCTTTTGATGATACGGCTATACCAGAAATTAAAACACTTATATCGTCTTTGCAGAAAAAATCTCTATTGCATGTCAGATAAACAATTCTGCCAGGGAAACACAAAATAAAATTTGCAAACACCCCTTTTTTATGATAGAATGCTATTATGAGATAAAAACAATTATCCCACAACAAGGAGTGAGAATATGAAAAAAATCGTATCTTTGACAGTTTTGACCGCCCTGGTCGCGGGCTGTATGGATTTAAATTCTTCTGGTAATAACGCGCAATACGGCGACGCAGGATTCGAAGAAGAACAATTGGCGCCAGCACAAAATAATTTGAATACCGATGCCTATTTGATGGCAGCAGCACCCAAATACTACATCGGCAGCCCATATAAAATCGAAGATGTACAATATATCCCAGGCGAAGATTTGACATATAATCAAACAGGTATCGCAGGTATCGTTCCGGTGGAACTGAATGGTTCTAAGACCAGCGATGGCGAAACATTCGATTCAAACCAATTGGTCGCAACCAGTAAAACTTTGCCTTTGCCATCTATTGTAAAGGTGACCAATTTGGACAATGGAAATTCCGTGGTTGTGCGTGTAAACAACCGTGGTCCATTCGTAAATACTCGTATTATGGATTTATCCACAGCAGCGGCACAACAAATCGGTATGAATGGCACTGCAAAGGTTCAAATTCAGGTATTGCCAAATGAATCAACCACTGTGAAAAACGCAACATTGGGCGAAGTCGCAAAAACAGAACCTGCCCCGGTTGCAGCGGCACCAGTGACAGTTGAAACAGCAACCGTTGTTGAAACAGCACCAGCCACGGCACCTGCACCACTTGCAGCAGCCGGCGATTACAGTGTACAGGTTGCCGCAGTTTACAGCGAAGATAACGCAAACGCACTGGCACGCGAATTGGCACCATACGGAAATGCAACTGTTGTTCGCGAAGGTGACATGTACAAGGTTCGTATTATAGATTTGGACGCAGCAAATGCGCGCCGCGTAATAGATTCTTTGCGCAGCGAAAAAGGTATGGCACCAGGTCTGTTAAAGGCCGGCAAATGGGTCAACGCAGACAGTATTTAATGCGCACAACAAATCAAACGAAACCGCCTGCACGGCGGTTTTTTTATGCTTGATTTAAATTTCCACAATGGGCTAGAATCCCAAAAAAGGAATTTATTCATGCGCACATTTGTTATTGTTTTATTGTGTTTTGTCGTTTCGGGTTGCAACAGTGTATATTATAAACCACATACACTGGATACACGTGAACTGATTTATGCACCACGCGCAGGCTATTCTATGGCGCGCTCTGTCAAAGAAGTAATGGAAAAACGCGGATACAATGTAAGCGTTGGCAAACTGATTCGCGTGTCCGAGTTATCTGGTAAAGAAGCCTATAGCATTCCGAATAATGCAAAATATGCAGTCAATGTAAAAGAACGCAACGAAATACTGCGTCCGATTTGGTGCGCCTTTAATGGGTTTTGGTGGTGGAATTTCAATGTTTCAATAATCGACAGAACAAACAATAATGAAATATTATCATGGCGCGGCCGCGGTTGCGCAAACAGTTCTATACAAAAATTGAACAACATATTCGATGAATTGGAAAACAAAGATGTAAAACCATCAAAAAAAGTCAACATACACGACAAAGATTCTGATATTATCGAACATATAATCATCGCAACACAATCCGATGTCGATTCAGACTAGGCAGATATTACCCCAACGAAAGATTCGTTTTCAATACCTGTCAATTTAACATTACATATTGTTTTATTTGCGATTTTGGCACCTGATATTTTTACATCTATATCGTCAGGCGTGCGACCGGTGTTATTTTCTTCGATTAAGACAGACACTGTTTTTCCGATTTGTTTCGTCATAAATTGCAATCTGTTCTGCGCGACAATATCGTAAATAATTTTTACGCGTTTTTTAGATATCGCATGATTTATCTGGTTTGGCATATCTGCCGCAACGGTTCCAGGACGCGGCGAAAACGGAAACGCATGTACATTTATCAGCCCTATTTCGCGAACCAATTCCGCGGTTTCATTAAATAATTCGTCTGTTTCGCCCGGGAAACCACAGATTATATCCGCGCTGAACGAAACCACACCGTCCACCAGGCGCACCAATTCGCGCAATTTGGTTGCATCATGCCGGCGACGCATCGCCCGCAATATCGTATCACACCCAGACTGCATCGACAAATGCAGATGTGGCATAAATCGCGAATCCTGTTTCATAATTTCAATAATGCGCGGGACAGTCGGCGACGCAGGGTCTATGGACGACAGGCGCAAATGTTTCATTTCTGGCACATCGCGCAACAGTGACGCACACAAATCATCCAACATAAATATTTCACCGTTTTCATCGCGCGTTAAATATGATGCAGTATCGACCCCGGTCAGAACCAATTCATAAAAGCCGTTTGCAACCGCAACACGCGCGTCCGATAAAATTTCAGCATATGGGTATGAAATATTCGGCCCGCGCAAAAATCGCGTTATACAATATGTGCAATCGTGATTACAACCATTTTGAACCCTGATAAATTTCTTTGATAATTTGTCTTCGTTTGATTTAAAAATGTCTATATGTGATGTTTTTGGGTCTATATCAGCATTTTTTAACGCGGCAATATACACCTGTAAATTCATTTTGTCTTTGTTGTCTATCACAATTACGCGTTGTATTTCAGAAAACAATCCTGGATTGCGCGTCGCGCCACACCCCGACACAAAAATTACTGCATTTGGGTTTTCACGCGAAATACGCCGCACGGTTTGCGCACACTGACGTTCTGCCTCTGCTGTGACAGAACAAGTATTCACAACAATCGCATTGTCAACAACGCCCGACAACATTGTCGAAATCTTTTCACATTCTATCGCATTCAAACGACAACCAAAAGATAATGTTCTGATATTCATTTTTTTCTTGATTTTTGTACGCCTTTGGGTCATTATATCGTGGATATAAAATATTTCAACAAAGGATTTTATTATGGCACGTGTAACAAATTCTGACACTTTACCGTTTGTAGAAAGCCGTTATGAACTGGGAATGCTGGCATCTCAGCGCGTTCGCGATTTGAATGGTGGCGCAACACCAGTCGTTGAAAAAACCAATGATAAATTGACAGTTGTTGCCCTGCGCGAAATCGCCAGTGGAAAATTAGATGTCAATCAGGTTCGTCACGAATTTGTACAGTCTTATAAAGATACACCGACCGCAATCGAAGCAGATTCTTCATTGGAAATTGCCAGCGAAGACCCTATGTTGCGCGAAATAGATGCTGAATTGGAAAATTCGTTAATGGACGATGCAGATGCAGCAGATGCCGCCGCCGAAGACGATACCCCAGACGCATCAGAAGACGAAGAATAAAAAAATCCGGAGATGTCGCATAGTTGGTCTAGTGCGCCACATTGGAAATGTGGTATACCGGCAACGGTATCAAGGGTTCGAATCCCTTCATCTCCGCCACATTAAAACTTTAAAACCCGCCTTTTGGCGGGTTTTTGGTTTTAACAGGCGGGATGAAGGGATGGGTCAGAGCAACAAAGTTGCGCATGACCAATCCGCAGATGAACAATTAGAAAAATCATAAAAACGGAGTTTTTTAATACGAGTTTTTATAGATTTTTATTATTGTTTATCAAGAAAAAATCATCTCCGCCACTAAGTTTAGACATCCCGTGGTAATTCCGCGGGATGTTCTTTTTCGCCCCGTTTCTGGCAGATTTTACCCAACAAATACGCAGGTAATGCAACAGAACAAATAATGGATTTCATATTACGTGGTGGCAAATTAACAATCAATCTTGTATTTTTACCAGATATCATTTGTTCTATTTCATTACACACAACGTCTATATGCCAGTTATCAAGGTATGTATCATTCGATACTGTTTGAAATACCTTGATAACAAAACTTTTAAAGTTATTCCTCAATATTGCTTGCAGTTGACGTTGCGGCGTTATTCGTCCTGATACCATCTATAAAACCTTTTATTATCATATCATCTTGTTCGGTTACATCTTCTAACTTTTGCGCGATTAATTTGTTGCGTTCTTCTACTTTAGACATCCAAGGCAACAGTGTTTGTATTGATTTAGGATCGCCCATAGCCGCTTTGTTTACCAATCTCATAGCTATCGCTTCTTTTTTAGTAATACGCTTTGTACCGGCTGGTGTTTCAACGGTTATTTTCGCATCCAAAGCCTTCATCAAAATCGTATCAAGATTCATAGAACCTTTTTTACGACCCTTTGGATTACCAGATTGACCTAGTTTAAACCGTGTTGATTTTGGTGGGCGACCATATCCTATTTCATAATCAGACATTATTTCCCCCTTTGTATTCTTTCAATAATTCGTTGTATGTTTTGTTGACGGATAAATTTATCGCATCTATGCCGAATAAATTCTGAAAGCGCCGTATTGTTGTATCTATATAAAGCGGTTCATATTCTATGCCATAACAAATACGCCCAGATTGTTGGCAGGCAATTAAAGTGCTACCTGAACCAAGGAAACAATCTAACACAATATCGCCACGTTTGGATACATCCAATATCGCATCTTTCATCATTTCTACGGGTTTAACCGTTGGATGCATTTGTATTTCGTCTTTGTGTTTGCCAAACGCATTTACGCCTGGGTATTGCCATACATTGGTTCTGTATCTGCCATATTTACCCAATTGGACGTTGTTATTATGTGATTGTTTGCCATTTTGGAATATAAAACATAGTTCGTGTTGGCTTCTGTATAAACTGCCCATACCACCAGATGTTTTTACCCATACGCACATATTGATGAATTTATCAAATACATTCTTACCCGCGGTTGTGATTTCCAAAACATGACGCCAATCCATAAAGTTATAGTGCAAAGAACCATCATTGGAATACTGTTTACATAGATTGAAATTGGTTTCCAAAAACTTTGTGAATTCATTTGTGGTCATTTCCCCCGATGCCATTGCGAATTCTTTATGCTTTACCGTACCTGAACCGCAGACGTGCCCATCAATTTTCACATTATATGGTGGATCTTGCAGAACCATATCTGCCTTTTTACCATCAAACAGTTTCACAAATGTATCTGAGTTTAAACTATCGCCACAAATAATGCGATGTTTGCCCAATTGCCATATATCACCAGGTTTGGATATGATTTCATCTTCTGGGATAAATGGCACAGCATTGGTTTTCTGATTGATTGGTTTTGCATCTGTGAAGTTAATGATTGAATCTAATTCCGCATCATTAAATCCGATATCTTGAATTACAAAGTTATCGTCCAGGCATATTTTTTCTAAATCTTTGATTTCAAGGCTTAGCAATTCTTTATTCCAGCCGCCATTTTCGGCAATCTTATTATCTGCCAATCTATAAGCGCGTTTTTGCGCATCCGTTAAATGTGAAAGCTTTATCGTTGGAACAGTTTCCAGATTCATTGCCTGAGCAGCCAAAAAACGACCATGGCCCGCGATAATTTCATTGTTTTCATCGATTAATATTGGATTATTAAAACCAAATTTGGTTATAGAAGATATAATCTGTTGTACCTGAGATTCAGGATGTGTTTTTGCGTTATGTTCATAACCATGAACATCCGCAACTTTTAAATTTTCAAATACTAGTGCACTCATTGTACACCTCCTTTCCTTCTTTCTCCCCCCTTTTGTTATCTCTCCGTGTTAAACTTATTAAACAAAAAAGGAAGCGCTTTGTTTAGCAATCTTCCTTTCCTTTGTAATAAAAATAGCAAAAATCACGATTCGGTGCAAGAAAGTACAAAAATATTTTTTATATTCATTTTTTTGTTGAAAATGATTTTGCCGCAGAAAACGTGTACTGTCTGCTAATCAATTTTTTTATAAATCAATTTTAACAATTCTTGTTCTATACCAGATGGTATATCTGTGCATAAAGAAAATTCATCTGGCGTATTTTTGACTATACTATCAATAGCTTTTATTACATTCACACTTGGCGTAACATATACCAGCCCTTTCTCTTTTTCTCCCCAACTTAAAACACCTATAACTTTATTATTTGCGCCTACTACTGGTCCACCGCTAAAACCATTTAAATCTAAAGATTTATCGTAAGAAAAAACATAATCACCACATTTTTGATGTGTTTCAATATATGTAAGATCACATTCCGCATATGAAAAATGCCAACCCGTAATTTTTCCATCATCTGTCATTTTAAGTTTGTCCCCAGATGGCTCCGTTGGAAAACCAACAGCAGCAAAAGGATCTCCTGGTTGTAGAATAATATCTTTTGTTAATTCCAATGTTTTTATATCCGCCAAAGACGTGTCAGCTTTTTCAAGCGAATCTTCAATTTCATCAAGTTGTCTTCCGTGTATAGTTTTAAACATTGTTGTTTTCATCAATGCTTCACGAAATTTTTCTGGTTGATTTTTATATTTTTTTAATAATCGTTTTGCTAAAGGAGTACATCTAATTTCTTTAACCATGTCATCATATGATCTAATTTGGGTTCTTTCTGCTAAATTTTTCATAATAGATATTTGATCTATCTCAAATATTCTGATATCAGAATCAATTTCTGCACCATCTGTGTAATTAACATTAATCTGTTTGTTTAATGGAATTTTATAATTCCGTCTTTTACTTGGATTTAAACCTAAAAACAAATTATTAATATCATTTTTCTCTATACAATGACTGGCCGTTATGGCAAACAATCGTTCTGAATACTGCGTATAAAAAGCCGTTCCTCTTCTATAAGAATATTCAGTAGATACATCATGGTATAATACAGGGCTTATACAGTAAATTAATCCTTCAGACATTTAATGTTCCATATTTAACAACCATTCCAAAACATTTAGACGTTTTATGCCGTTTTGTTCGCCAGAACCATAATCCATAGTTAACAAGTATTTTGGATAATTATCTTTTATTTGTTCCAATGATGCATATTCGCGTTTTGCAACATCTTCATTATTCAAAACACCCCACGCAACTTGATAATATTCTACCTGTCCACCTGGCTTGGTTGCCACGAAATCGACTTCTATTGTTTTGCGTTCAGCCTTGCCTTCTTCGTTTCTTACTTGTGTTTGTATTTTACCCACAGACACGTTATATCCACGACGTATCAATTCAAGATACACAACATTTTCCAGTATACGACCAGCATCTGTATCTTTGTCGCCCAATAATGCGTAACGCAAACCTGCATCGACCACATAATATTTTGCATCACCACTTAATATTTTTTTACCTTTGACATCGTATCTTTCGCATTTATACATCAAGAAACTATCCAATAATCCTTTTATGTATGTGTCTATTGTTGGTGCAGATATATTATAACCCGCATCTTTTAAACAGCGTTCTATATTACGCACAGAAGTATCACGCCCTATATTATCAAACAAATATCTTGTCACGACATCTAATTTATTGTCGCTAGCTATATTAAAACGTTTTACTATGTCTTTCTGTATAGCATTTCGGAACACGGTATCCATCAGATAATCTGTTATAACCTGTTTATCATCCATGTGCACCAACTTTTGCACCTGTGGAAAGCCACTTTCATGGATATAATCTTCATATATAGCGTAAGGATTACGATGTTTTTCTAAATCTTCACGTTTCTTTATTTGATGATTAAAACTCTGACTATAAAAGCTGAAATATTCTGCAAAAGATAGCGGTTGCATTTTTATTTCAACATAACGTCCACCAAAAGAATTTGCTATATCGCCGGAAAACATATATGCATTAGATCCAGTTAAATATACATCTATGTTGCCACGCATACGTAATCCATTAGCTACTACCTGCCAATTTTCTACAAGTTGAACTTCGTCTATGAAAACATAGTATGTTTTATCATCTTTGACTTTTGATAATATATAATCCAATAACGTTTGATAATCTTGCAGCAAACCATCAGAATTCAGTTTCAAACCTATTTTGCCTGTCAAAACTGGATCTTCCAAGTTTATAGATAGTATATGGTCACTAGTGGCAACGTTACCAAACAAAAGATCCAAACCAAACAATTCTAATAATTTAGATTTTCCACAACGACGAACCCCTGTAACTATTTTTACAAGGTCGGTTTGACCAAGCCAGTTTTTCAGCTTGTTTGTATATTCTGGACGTGATATAAGTGTTTCAGATGCCATATAAAGCCCCTTTTTGTTTAATAACATTATACTTTACAAAAACAACAAAATCAACATTTTTGTTAAACACATTTTACAAAACTGTGATTTTTACAAAATTGCAAAACAAAATTCCCTGTTAATGCGAAGTAATTCCCTGCTTTTTAAGTAGGGAATTTTTTGTAAAAGTGGCGATTTTACAGCGTTACAGCAGCACGACTTATGGTAAAACTGGTTGTTTTTCGTAAAAATTCCCTGTAAATACCCTGTAGTTATCATATCTAATACCGTTCTTTCTTACAACTCCGCCAGGAATTTACCCCGCTTTTGCGGGGCTAATTTTTGGCGGAGATATTGGCAGATTTGAATCGTTTGCAACGCAGTTGCAGGGTTCGACAACAAGTAGATTTTGGAAGTGCAAACGCACCAAAATCCCTCGGACTTTGTCCTACGCGGCATTCGTTAGCACTCAAACTTCGTAAACACTCGTTTTCGTTTACTCATAGTCGTTACGGTTGCCCCGTAGGCGAAAGCCGATGGAATCCCTTCATCTCCGCCACTAAGTTTAGACATCCCGTGGTAATTCCGCGGGATGTTCTTTTTCGCCCCGTTTCTGGCAGATTTTACCCATGATGTTTCCAATGTATATCGCCACTTGCACCCAACCAACCCAAATTCTCGCAATTTATATACCTTGCCCAAAATCCCAATGCCGGTTTTCTCCTGAATAGATATGTTTTTTTTAGGGTTCGGCAACTAAAAGATTATATATGAGTGATACAAATATGTTAAAGCATAAGATATTGAAACAAATATCTTAAGATAGAAATAATTGGCATATTTTCGATTTTTAAACACAGACAGGTTTTTGTGCTTTTATCAAACAAGTTATGGTTAACACTTTGATTTTAAATTATTTTGTTTGGCGATTTTAAAATAATATGTCATACGATCGATATTTGCCCTATCGGTTTTACAAAGTAAATCATTCAATACCAAATCTGTCTTTCTTGCATAGGATGCGTAATTAAAATACACATCATTTATTTTTGATATAATATCTATGGGAAAAGAGAAGACAAGAAATTTATCCGATATTAAATCTGAAATGCCTGTTGTATCGGAAACTATAGTTGGAATTTTTGAAAATATCGCTTCTAATGCTGTCAGACAAAAACTATCAAACACTGACGGCACAACACACAAATCGTAATTTTTATATTCTTTCATTATTTGGTCTCTGGGAATTTGTCCATAAAAATGGAGCCAACTATACCCCTCGTTTTTTAATAGTGTTATACTGTCCGTATGTTTCATTGGCGTTGTCGCACCAAAGCAATGAAGTTCTATATACAATCCTTTTTTTCGAAGTTGTTTTATAGCATCTATTAAACCAAAAATCCCTTTGCGTTCTTCTATGCGACCAGAAAATATTATTTTCATTGGATTGTTTTTTGAAAATTTATTGGTGTATTTTGTTTTTTTAATTGGTGTTGTTTTTATTGACAATTGTACCAATGTGAATGGTAAATCTTTGTGCAACACAGCACAGATTTTTTGCATCAAAATTTTGCTGTTTGTGACAATGTTTTTCGCATTCAATAATGTTCTTTGTTCCAATTTCTTTACAAAAGAACTTAGATACGCTGGATTGTTGGGGTTGTATGATTCCGATATAAAACTGGGGGTGTCACATTTTATAATTGTCCTGTCTTGGAATTTTTTTACAAAGAAATAACCTTCGCCGCCCCAATCGCTGGTTTCGATGACATCAAAGTGAATATGATTTTCTTTTTCTATTTTTTTTAATTGTTTATATGCTTTGTATGAATAAAAATATGCACCATATTTATTAAATTTTAGCGGGGTAAAAAATTTGCAGATGCGCGGCAGAAAATGAGGCAAATATATTATTTTTGTTTTATCGGTATTTGTTTCTATAACATGCGATATATCCGGTGCACGCGAAATAACAACAACATTATGCCCCATGGCGGTTAAAAACCTTACATTTTCTTGGACATAAGATGCAATTCCCCCAGACTCCCGTTCGTATGGTGGATATCCAGGGTAAACCAGGCATATATTAAGCTTTTTTAAAGAATTTTTTAATTGTGTCAATTTGAAAATCGCCCCCATGTCCACGTTTATTTAACACGACCAATTCGGTTTGTGGCAACAGTTTTTTTAAAAGATGCGCCTGTTCTATATTACATATTGGGTCGTATTTATTGTGCACCAAATAAATCGGCTTTCCCGATAGCGCGGTCAATTCATCCACAATACCATTATCCGGCAAAAATAAATTATTACATAAAAAATGACAATATAGACGTTTTTGCAAAAAATCTTTACCAGCTAAATTTGTTTTTAATCCGTTATTTTTATGAAAAGTGTATTTGTATATTTCATAATCATTGTATTTTGATATAAATTCAATGTCATTATTTTGTATTGCATGTTTTATTTTCAAAAATATATTACTTTCATCAACATTGTAATTTGATAATGGCTTAAAAATTTTTAAATCACACATAAGTTTTTTTAAATCGTGATGACGCCCCAACAGAACATTTGACAACACCAATGATTTTGTTGTGTCTGGATATCTGGCGCCAAAAGACAACGCCAATGCAGAGCCCCATGATCCACCGAATAAAATACATTTTTCGCGAATCCCTATAAAATCCAACAACTCCTTTGCATCGGTCAAAATTTTGTCGGTTGTATTATCCGCGATTTCACCGAACGGTTCAGATTTTCCACAACCACGCTGATCGAATGTTATAATATTATACTTTGTTTCGTCCAAAAAATCATAAAATCCCGCCCATGAACAATCACCAGGACCAGCATGAAAAGACAAAACCGGAATCCCATTTGGATTGCCCAATTGCATATAATAAATCTTGTGTTTGCCGTCGGTTTTTAACCATCCATCTTTGTATATTTTCATTGAAACATCCCTTAACGAATATTTTGTATAATATTATATTTATTACGCTCCATCAACACATTTGTATCCGGCGAACGATTCACACGTTGTAAATTATTACAATTATAACAATATATTGTCACACAATTCGCAAAAACATTTATTGTATTTAAATTTTGCAATTCTGTTAAATCGTATGTTCCAGCTTTTGTTATATCTATTGTATTTTTGTTATCAAAAGTTTCCACCTTAATCGGTTGAATTGTTGACACAAAAATATCATATGACGGGACAACAATATGATGAAATCCGTGACTGGCGACGCGAATTAAATCATCTTGGTTTTTAACGCGTACAGAATATGTTGTTGGCATACCAATATTATAATCTTTGGTCAAACATGGCGTATATTTTCTTTCGCCACATATTACCAATTCGTTTTGCATAAATAAATTTATCAGTGTTTGTTGTAATTCTGTATCACGAAATATAATTTCTTCGTTTGATATTGGCGTGGCATGAACGTATGGTGGAAATCTGCCTTTCCATGCATCTTGTTTTTCCAATTTGTTTTTAAGATAATATCTTACTGTGCCTGCGATATGTCCTTCAATGGAAATTACATTGCCATATAATTTTCCGTTTAGACGTTTTTCAAAACGATCTATGACAATTGAAGCAAAAGGTATTGACCGAATTATGTTTTTTCCAGATATGCGTTCTTTCATCAACATATCTTTACGCAAAGAACAAACTGTTATTGTTGATTTTTTATCATTTATTTCTTTGTCCAAGATACCCTCGCCAATACAGTGCCCGATACATAACCCTTCATAATCCAAATCATACACTGTGTTTAATTTTACAAGCTTATATTCATTATCAAGATGCATTAAAATATTTTTTTCATTATCTATGCCCAACGCAGAATTTCTTTTTACCCGTTTTTCAAATTCAATATTGGCCTTGCGAAACGCAGATTCAAATGTTTCCGATGTAAACAGGGCCAATTTCAATTTATAAGACATATTTTTTTTAATATAAAAATCTATCATATAATCAAAATAATCTTTGATTTGTAATAAATGTCCGTAAAGTTCTTGCCTTGGCACAAATTCATATCCTGCATCCGTTTTTACAATATAATCTGATTGTTGGTCCAGCAACAAAGATTTCATACCATTTGTATAAATCCATTTGTAAAACAATATATTTTTTATTTGTTTTACATTATCAGGCGACAACTCTTGTTTTAACGATTCTAAAATGGAATTCAATACACCGTTCGGCGTGTTGTTTAATAAATAGTGCTGATCTATGATGCCGGTAAAAAAATGTTTTTTAATATAATCAAAAAAAACATCCATATTTGTAATTTCTACTTTCTCCATATCAGACATTATATTTTCCTTTGATTTCGGATATAAATTTTACGAAAGCATTTTTTCTTTGACAGAATAATTTCTTAGATTTTTCTAAAAATAAAATATTTTCACCATTTGTGATAAAATCTTCCCAAAAACGAATTGTATCTTTGATATTAAATTCACCACATGAAAAACCACGCGAATACATTTTTATCAATTTTTTTGACCGTGGTATATTTAACACGTCCAATTTATCAGCATCAAAAAAGGCCTGTTGTAATAATGTTTTTGGGCAATATTGCGCATTTGCACCACGATTTCTGTGACATAAAATTATATTCACAACGATATCTGTGTATTTATTTTCTTTGGTAAAATATTTGAATAATCTGGCAGAATATATATGATGATATTTAGCCTGTTGTTTAAAATCACTTTGTCCAACATCATGCCATATCGAAGTCAATAATAAAACGCGAAGGAAAGGAATCGCACGCACCCCCAAAATACATATATTATTATAAAAAACACGTTTACTATGGCTAAAATTATGCACAAAGTTTTTGCGTCGATTTAAAATACTGTATCCAGTTATTAAAACAGAAAACAAAGTACTTCTTTTTATCATTTTTGAAAATGTTTCGTTTGGTGTCCAATTGAATAACTTAAAGAATTTTGAATTTCCTTTACATTTCCTAACATTTGTTGTCTGTCCGCTTGAGATGGCACAAAAATATTTTGCCCCTCATGTGTTTTGCACGATATTTCATATAAATCTTTTAAAAACAAATCATAAAAACATTTTACATATTTACAGCCCCTGGTATCTATGGCCAACATATCTCGGTTATTGATAAAAGCATCATATGCACACCCATTTCCACATATACCAATACATGAACAATTTTGACATGGTTCGAAATGAATTGGTGAGCGTCTTTCCCAATTTTCAGATACAATATTGCTATATTCTTGGATATTTATATCTTTCATTGCCATCTTGTTCCACAACAAAAATGACTTACAGGGTCCGATATTGCCCTTGGCATCTATATTCAAATTTTGGCTGGCCGCTGCCCCACAATCATGAAATCTGAAATTTTGTTTTACAAAAGGCTCTAAGTGTCTGAAAATAAGCTCAAAAAACACGCCACGCGTACGATATTTTTGATGTAATCTATACATTGTTTCTGCGTATAATTTTTCATCAATTAAATATTTATAATCGCTAGAATTTGTAGTCGGTGGCTTCATAAAGTTAATACCTAGGCCAGTTGGATTATATTCATTTATCAAAAAAGAGATATTTTCATCGGCCTGATAAATTGTATGTTTTCCCATCACAGCAGAAATAGATATTTCTACACCAAAAGATTGCAACAATTTAATATTTTTATCGACCTGTGACCATGTTCCCTGACCAGCATGATTTTTTCGTAAAATATTATGTACTTGTTCTGGTCCGTCCATTGACACAATACATTTCATGTTATTATCAGCGAAAAAACGTGCTTTTTCCGGAGTTATAGCAATCGCGTTTGTTCCAACAACAATCCAACAATTTTCATTTGGACGTGCATAAGTATTTTTGAATTGTATTATTTGTCTTATACTGTCAAAAAATAACGTGGGTTCACCACCAGTAATATGAATTATTTTTGGTTCTGCCGCAGTAGAATTTTCAAAGAAAAACTTTATAGCCTTTTCTAAACGTTCTGGTTGTGTTGGTTTCGCCGACGGCGCATCTATTAATTTTATAACTTTGCAATAATCACAATTTAAATTACAAACATCAGTCAGCAAAATTCGCAACAAATTAAATTTTGGTTGTATACTATATTTAACAGAATCTTGCAATAATTTTTGCTTGTATACATCTGGTCTTTGATTTGTTAAAAAATTATTATGTAACAGTATATTGTAACTATCAGAATTTACATAATTATTTTTGGATAAATTTTCAAAAACAGCTTTTAATGTGCGGTCACCAAAAATTTGCGACTGACGATAAGCATTATTTAAACAGTACACATTATCAGATAATTGTATCAAAGTGGTGCCATCTTCAAATTTCATGTTCTTGCCATTTGTTTTTATACATATAGCACAAAATATATAGTTGTCAAGATTTTAATACCAAGGGCTCAAACATTTCTGGTATAATCTTAGCTATAGCATCTTGCTGTTCTGGGGATGTTGTTATGAAATTTAAAATCTGTTTTCGAATTTTTTGAATATTTTGTTGTTGAACATCGCCCATTTTGATTGATATATTATTTCCATGCCATCTGTGCTTCAATAACAATTCTTGCAAGTTTGCTATTTTGGAAACCTTGATCAATCTGAACCATAATTCTTGATCTTCACATGCCAAATAATCTCCATCATATCGTAAATTATATTTATCTATGACTGATTTTCTTATCATTACAACAGGTTGGTCCACCGGACAATCTTTTAACAGATAAAACAAATCTATATTCTCTGGCCGTTTGGAAATATCAAATCCCGGAAAATATTGTGTCCATGCCCCAAGCAGCCCGACATCCGGATGTTCATCCATATATGTTATCTGTTTTTCAAAACGTTCTGGCAAAGACACATCATCGCTGTCCATGCGGGCAATATATTCACCCCTAGCCAGGTCAAAACCTTCATTTGCCGTACAAACAATTCCTTTGTTTTTACATCTGGAATACGCACGAATTCTGTCATCTTGTTTTGCATATTTTTGTATTATATTCCACGTATTATCTGTGGAACCATCATTTATTATTATAAACTCAAAATCTTTGAAAGTTTGATTTAAAATACTTTCTATGGCCTCTGCTATAAATGCTTCTGAATTATACGCGGGCATAAAAACGGAAATTTTTGGGATCATTGCAAAACCTCTTTTTTTATTATGATTGTACACAAAGTATCAAATATCAAGAAAAAGCTTGAAAAACCGACACCATAAATTACAATACAATACAATATGTCAATATTCGGTTTTAATAAATTTGATATCAATGGTAAAAACAACATTATCGCTGCTGTTGTAGACGACAAACTTTTTAAGTTGGGCCGCCAAGAAATTCGCAAATTGGGAAAAATCAAAATACATGGGAATAATAACAGAATTTATGTGGGGCTTCCGTTAAACCCCGCAAATATAAACATCACGATATTATCCGATGATAATGTTATAAAATTGGGCAAAAATTGTATGTTTAACGATACAGATATATTGATGGAACGTGGAAACGGTAATTATCTTTGTATTGATGACAACACATATATCCAAGAAATACACATCTATATATCCTCCGGTGCAAAATGTAATATTGGCAAAGAATGTTTGATTTCAAGTGGCGTTCAAATATGGGCGTCTGATTTTCATGCGCTGATTGATAAAAAAACAAAACAGGTTATAAATATTCCACGGGATTCTTTGACCATCGGCGATCATTGTTGGATTGGCGCAAATGCCATCTTGACAAAACGGGCAAAAATTCCAAACAACTCGGTTGTCGCAAATTCTGCTGTTGTATCAAAGGCATTCTATGAAACAAATACAGTTGTTGCGGGAAATCCTGCAAAAATTGTAAAGCACGACATTGATTGGGATAAAAAAATAGAAATATATTAAACACAATATGGAGACACCATGAAAGGCATACTGAAAACAATATCTTTTTTTATTATATCAAAAGACAAACGCCGCAAATTCCAACGGAAGCACAGTATATTACCAAAATATATTCCTGTCTTTTCTGATACGGATACGATTTGCAGAAAAATGTCTTTGATACAAAACGGTGATGTTTTTACGATGCCAAATTCTGTAAAAATGTATTGCCCTTTGTATCCGTGGGACGTAATACAACGCACTATCGTGAACACATCTAAATTTTTTGAGCAAGACATCCTTTACACTCTGTTGAAATATTTACCAAAAAACGCCACCATATTGGACATCGGCGCAAATATCGGTAATCATTCGGTGTTTTTTGCAACAATCGGCGGTGCAAAGCGTGTAATTGCTTTTGAACCGGTTCAGGAAACTTTCAGAATGCTGAGAAACAACATTAAAATAAATAATCTTGATAAAATTGTGACCACATATAATGTCGGTCTGGGGCACGATTGCGGGAACGGAGAAATTGATTTTATGGCATCTGATAATATTGGCGGAACAAGTATAAAAACATCGAACACAAAAAATAAATTTAGTTTTAAAATAGTATCTTTGGATAGCTTTAAATTAAATTTGAAAAAGATAGATTTCGTTAAAATAGATGTTGAGGGCTTTGAAACGGAAGTTTTGAAAGGAATGATAAATACGATAAAAAAATACAAACCCGCTATCTTCATAGAAAGTTTTCCTGCATATTGTCACGACTACTTGCCCTGTCATGCAGAAGAAGTTATACAAATATTGCGTGATTTGGGATACGATAAACCTATAACATTTCCAGAATATAATTGGTTGTTTTTACCATCTTGTTAATCCGGTAACAAAACTGCTCTATATTCTACCTTTTCGACGTTCTTGTTTATATGCCAAACGATATGCACGTTTTTATAAGACACCAATATTTGTACAACATATTTTTTATAAAAACAATCCCTGGAAACATTCGAAATTTTGGCTTTTGTGGGGTTAAAAAATATCATGGCAATACACTTTGTATAAAAAGAAGAAATTCGCACACGTGGCAAAAAAATCCGACCTTTCGAATATCTTCTGACCCGCCAGATTAAAATTTAAAAAAAATTGCCAAGGGTGTTTTTTTATTTCATTTTTCTTTCTGTTTTATTATCATATACCAGGCAAAGGAGATTTTATGGAATATCTTGATATTTATGATGAATACATGAATAAAATCGGAACAGAATCTCGTGATACTGTTCATCGCAACGGATTATGGCATAAGACCGTACATTGTTGGATGTATGACGATGATGGGAATATATATTTTCAAATTCGTGCAGATTCTGGTAAGCTATATACTACCGCATCTGGGCATGTATTGGCGGGGGAAACAGTGCGCGATGCTTTCCGTCGCGAAATATTCGAAGAAATCGGTATTAACACCGATGCATCAAATGCTGTCGCATTAGATATCGTATTTTGGCGGCAAGACAAACCACAAAAAAATTGGCATGATCGTGCATTTGCGCATATTTATGCAAATAAATTACCGACCGGATTTACAGATTTCCATTTTCAACCTGACGAAGTTGCCGGATTGGTTCGTATAAATGCAAAAGATTGTCTTGATTTATTAATGGATAAATATACTTCTGTACATGCAATAAAAATTACAGCCGATAAATCAACAGATATCGATATTACAAAAAACGATTTTCTGGCTGCGTCTAATGAAACACCTGTCGTAAAATATGGTTTTGTATTGCAAAGCATCATCCAGCAAAATTCGCATATTTAGGTATGGAAATTTGTGCAACAGAATTTTGGTCCGCCAGATTAAAACTTTAAAACCCGCCTTTTGGTGGGTTTTTGGTTTTAACGGGCGGGATGAAGGGATGGGTCAGAGCAACAAAGTTGCATGGTTTGACAATAAATCATTTTATGACACAGCAAATAACGCTTGACAAATGTTTTTATTAGTCTAAAATCTTTCCGATAATAAAAGGATGCATATATGCAATCGAACAAAATTTTGAATACATTTGTTTTACAAAAAACCATGCCGGCACTGATTGCTGTTGTTTTTCTGTTTGGGGTACCTTTATCATATGAAGCGGCCCATGACATAAAATCAGAAAAAGTCAGCCCCAGCAACATCGCATTGTTGGCCATAGCGTCTGTAACAATGATTATATGGGCGATATGGGGCGTGGCCGTATATAACAACAGCAAAAAGTTTTCTGACCGTATCACCAGCAAATACATAAAGCAATTTATGACGAAGCACCCCGATTTAAAAATTTTTGAAAAAGTGCTTTATAACAAAAAAGCCATGAACGATGTAGCAAAATTTTTGGCAACCAGCCTGCGCGAATCTGAACAAAAGCAGGTTTTAAATATTGTGCACAATCTGCAAAGAAAATTACGCGTGTATGAAAAATACGATTTGCACGATGCGGCAATTCACAGCATTACAACAAAGCAAATTTCCATCGCACAAAAACAGATTTTGAAAATCATAAACAACCATGTTGCGCTGCACCCAGAATTCGCCGGCAATTTATATTCTGTTATTGCGCATGCGGATATGATTTATGTGCCACAAAATACAATTCAACAACACACTAGATAAAAAAAGGATAAAAAATGAAAAATAAATTATTAAACAAATATTTGGCAACATCTTATGCCGGGGGCGTCATGTTTCTGGGATTGGGTGGTATTGCAGCAAATTACGCCATCAAAGAAGCAAAATTAGTACAAGAAAATCACCAGAACAAACAAATTGTTGAAAACGGCTATTTTACACACACACTTTGCATGTTGGTTATTGTTGTGTCTGCGCTGATGGCTGGTTTTTGCACTGTATATTTTCCAAAAACAGTCAATAAAAAAGTAAATTCTTTGACACAAAAATATCTGCAAAATGTGTTTTCGCGTTATCCTGAATTGAAAACATTCAGACCTGTTTTGAATGACCCAAAACAATTACAGAAAATTGCTGCCATCATTTGCAACGATTTAAGCAAAGAAGAACAAAATCAAATTTTGAAAATCATGGACGACATCCACAATATTGATTTAGAAGAAGTCAAAAAACATGCAGAAAAGGGTATTTTGGCAGTTATCAAAAAACATGCGGAAAAAAATCCAGAATTTTTGCAAAAAGTGTTATTGTGTGTAAAGAACGAAGGTGCCGCCTTTGTTTTACCAACCGAAAATCAAAAAACACGCTAGTTGTCTTTTTTCGTTGTAAATACGCGGTTTTTAACACCGCGTATTTTTTTATAAAAAATTGTTGGAAAAGGACATTATTATTGCTATGATTTTGGCATTATGATTAAAAAGTTCCTGATTTTATTATCGTGTTTGATTTGTGGCGCAACAAATGCCACAGAATTTCAGACAAACGCTAAATCTGCCTATTTATTGGATTACGACAGCGGCATGGAAATTGTATCTAAAAATGCAGATAACCTGATGGCGCCTTCGTCCATGTTGAAACTGATGACACTGACCGTTTTATTTGACGCGATAAAATCTGGGAAATTGAATATGGACGATTTACTGACTGCATCTGAAAACGCAGATTATAAAAACCCATTGTGGTATCCCGCCAGCAAATTGTGCCTGGTAAACGGACAGAAAATCACTGTGCGCGATGCAATTTTGGGTATAATCGTATTATCTGCAGGTGACGCATCTGTGGTTGTGGCAGAACATTTTGCCGGTGACGAATCTAAATTTACAGATTTAATGACTAAAAAAGCACGCGAAATCGGTATGGAAAAATCTACATTCGGCAATGCCAGTGGCCTGCCCCACGAAAACAATTTAATGACATCGAAAGAATTGGGAATATTGGCAAAATATATTATAGATGAATATCCTGATATATATCCAATGTTTGCAACAAAACGATTTGAATTTGGCGATTCAAAAACCGAATGGTGCGGAGAATGGACACGCACACATACACTGAATTATAACAAATTATTATTTTCAATGCCTGGTGCTGACGGATTAAAAACAGGACACACTGATGACGGTGGGTACGGAATGGTTGCCAGTGCACGGGTCGGGGGACGGCGGCTGATTGGTGTTATAAACGGTTTTCGTGGGCGCGGGCATGACGCATTGGCCGAAGAAATGAAAAAATTGTTAAACCATGGTTATAAAAACACCCAAACAAAAGTATTCTATAAACCGAGCGATGTGTTGGTTTCGGTTCCTGTGTGGTATGGTGTAAAACAAACAGTCGAAGCCACAGTTGATGAAAATGTCGCGATTACTTTGCCCCGCGAAGAATCATTAAAAAACATTCGTGTTTTGGCGCGTTATAACGAACCAATCAGTGCCCCTGTACGCGCTGGGCAGAAAATCGGCGAAGTTGTTATCGAAAAAAATGGCGATGTCATAAAACGCATTCCGTTGGTTGCAAAAAACAAAGTTCGTAAAATATTGTTCTTTGGTCGTTTGATTAAAAATATATCCGTGGCGTTGGGGGGCAAATAATATGGCAGCACGCAAAAAGGAAGTCTTGTTCGATTTTCCCAACCCAATGGATAATGATTGCTTGGTTGGACACCAAGACACATTAAAGACGTTTATGGACGCATGGGACAATCGCGAAACACACCCGATTCATCCTGTGTGGATGTTATGCGGTCCACGCGGTATCGGGAAAGCAACACTGGCGTATAAAATCGCGAAACAGGTTTACGGAAATGTCGGCGATTTCTTTATTATCGATTTGGCGCATAATCTGGACGACAAAGGCAACATTAAATCCGATGCAAAACAGATATCGGTCAACACTGTGCGGCACATGATTGACCGTATGCAAATGTCATCTATGTCCGGTCAATGGCGTGTTGTTTTAATTGACGCAGTTGATGAATTATCTGTGGCAGCAGAAAACGCCATATTGAAATTATTAGAAGAACCACCACAACAGACTTTGTTTTTATTGGTGACCCACCAGTTGTCTGCAGTATTACCAACTGTGCGTTCACGCGCACGTGTTGAAAAAATGCACCCGTTGACAATGTCTGAATTGCGCGAATTGTGTGTGCGTTTTATGTGCGATGAAGAAATAAGCACAGATATTCTGAAATTATCAAACGGCAGTTTCGGTAAAATCGCAAATTTGAAAGCAACCGGTGGCGATATCATTTACGAAAATTTATTAAATGTTCTGCAAGACAAACACTCTAACGCCAGCGATATGATGGCTGTTGCAGAAAACATAGCCATTTCGCCTGCCCTTTACGGGATTGTGTTGGACGCGATTGCATATTTGGGATTGGCAGACATTTATCCCGATGCAAACCGTGCGATAGCCGATATAAACAAATTGAATCTGAAACCAGATATAACAATATTCAAAATAATCAACGATATCAAAAAATGTTTATAGACACACACTGCCATTTAACGGACGAATACGACGGTGGCGTTGACGCCGTTGTTGAACGCGCAAAAAATTCTGGTATTGGTGCGATGGTTTGCGCAACTGCAGACCCAAAGGATATAAAATCTGCATTGAACATCGCACAAAATCATGAAAATATTTTTGTGACGACTGGGATTCACCCTGATTACGCCGGCACAGACCCATACGAATATTTAACAGATGCAATATTAGACAATCCGTTGGTTATCGGTGTGGGCGAAATCGGACTGGATTACCACTATGAACCACAGACACGCGACGCCCAAATCGAATTATTTGAAAAACAACTGGGAATCGCACAGGCGCACAATTTACCGGTCGCAATACATACACGCGAAGCAGAAGATGATACTGCCGCAATTTTAACCGACAAAAATCATGGCGTTATGCATTGTTTTACATCTTCTTGGGATTTAGCCAGGGTAATGTTGGACCGCGGTTTTTATTTTTCTGCCAGTGGTATTTTAACTTTTAAAAACAGCGAATCTGTGCGCGAAACATTTGCTAAAATTCCAATTGACCGCATTGTGATTGAAACGGATGCACCCTATTGCGCACCGATACCATACCGCGGCAAAACTTGCGAACCATCGATGATGATTGAAACCGCACGGGTTTTGGCACAAATCAAAAATCTGCGAATTGAATATTTGGAAAATATTTTGTTGGAAAACACTAAAAAACTTTATCCGCGAATAAAATTATGAAACATAGGCGATATTTGGTTCAACAAATCGAAAATTGCTATCTAATTTTTTACCACAATTTTGTCGCGTTTGTAATTCGTCCACAATCATATAAAAGAATACTTCGTCAAATAACGCAGTATATTTGTTTTGATAATCGTTCCAGAAATCTGGTGATTGTTTCCTTAAAAAACGATAAACCATTTCGGTGGCGATATGGGTGTTCAAATTTTTGACACCCAACAGTTTTTCTATTTTTTCTTTCTTTGCATGGACAAATATATTTGCCAATTCCAATTCTGAAATATTCGAAAACTGCATTTTATCACCACCTTTTTGCACTTTTTTTAATAAAAAACAACCGCGGAGAAAAAAGCGGTTGGGGACAAACAACAATTCATACGTATTGCTCCGTTTATTCAATATATTCACGGATCCCCAACCAGAGTGGTTGGGATATTTTATGTCATCTCTGACACGTACGATATGGGTTGTTTGACCCAAAAAGGAACAACCGTTCCTTTCAATATGAAATTATAGCAACAAGATTGCGCATTTTCAATAAAAAACCTTGGCAAATTGGAAAATATCATATAAAATCGTCAACATGGTACGACAAATTATAAAATCTGGAATGGTGAATGAAAATCGCAAGGCGCGATTTGCGTACTCTATCGAAGACACGATAGAGGCCGGCATTTCATTGACCGGCGCAGAAATCAAATCTGTACGGTATGGTCTGGTTTCCATCGCTGATGGTTTTGTACAAAGACGCGGAAACAACTTGTTTCTAGCAGGTGTTGAAATTCAGAAATTACCAACTGCAAATCGTATAGTAAATTTTGACGAACGCCGTCAACGCCAATTGTTGTTACACCGCAATCAAATCAATCGAATGATTGGAAAATTACAGGAAAAAGGCGCAACCATTGTCCCGTTAAAAATGTATTTTAACAACCGCGGGAAACTAAAAGTATTATTGGGTATTGGTTACGGTAAAAACAAAGTTGATAAACGCGAAACCATCAAACAACGCGAATGGGAACGCAGTAAATCAAGACTTATGAAGGGTTAGTTTTTCTTTAATTTCAAGGAAAGGGATTATTCATGGCACAAATAGATACGAACGCGGTCTTTAAAAATTTAAAGAAACATAATGGGGAAGCCGTTGCAAAGCTAATTCGTGATAATCAGTTGCTGGATATACCAAACATTGAACATATACTGGAATTCGCGGGACACGACCCCGAAGATATCAAAAAATTAGTCCATGCGCTTCGGTCACAATACAAAATAATATCCGCATCATTATATGACACAAAATTGGACCCACTAGAATTGCTGGACCGCGCAGGATACGATGCCTTTGTCGTTACAAATTTTAAACAACAAAATTCAATAAAAAAATATTTTCGACCCGACGAAGAATTGTGCACTTTTAACGATGAAACTAGATATAAAGACTACTATATAATTCATGCGATAAAACGGGGTGCAGACAAAATAAAACCCGCCATTTCCCCAGAACGCCAAGACGAATATGGAACATCGGTTATATCTATTCAGATTCCAAAAACAGGCGGCGCAATATCTATAAAAAACCGTTATAATCATAGTGTTAACAATCCAGATGCAACATTTAATAACAATCCTGATAATATAATTATTGGTTTGACCAATTCATTACAAAAGTTTTTTGGTGTACAATTTAATGTTTTGACTGTCGAAATACCAGATAACTATCGATTGATTGAAGATCAATTTGTAAAATACAATTATGAAATAGACAATGTTTATTTTGGACCTAACTATTATTTTACTGGCGATAAAATTACAAAAATAAATACAGCTTATCAGGTGATGATGGATTATCTGATTTTGGATGAAAAAGAAAAAAAGATAATATCACCAATTCATGATGATACTTATAATGTTTTTTGTGAAGCATTTAACGGAAAAACAATAACCAGAACCACAGAAAAAGATAAAATAATTATAACCACTAATGACGGCAATCGTGTTGTGATTAAGGATGGGATAATTGTTGAACTGGAATTACCAAATATCAAAGAAATAGGAGAAGATTTCCTGGGAAATAACACTTGCTTAACACGAATAGAGTTACCGAACGCAGAAAAAATCTCCGGTCGTTTTTTGCGTTCAAACAAAACGTTAAAATCCATAAATCTGCCGAATGTTACATATATAGGTTATAATTTTATGCCCAATAATCGTGTGTTAACATCTGTTAAAATGCCAAAACTTAGGAAAGTACGCGATTATTTTTTATTTAGCAATTGTTCGTTAACAGAAATAAAATTACCAGAAATTGTGTCAATTGGCGGGTATTTCCTTTATAATTGTGCCGATTTAACCTCTTTAAGTTTACCAAAAGTTAAAGAAATAGGAGAACATTTTTTAAAGCAAAACGAACAATTAACATCATTGGATTTGCCAAATGTTGAAAAAATCGGATTTGGGTTTTTATCACATAACGATAATTTAACATATTTAAATTTACCAAATGTCACTGAAATAGGAGGTAACTTTTTGGGATTTCCGCGTTCTTTGACGACTGTTAAATTACCAGAAAAATTCAAAGCTGTAGCAGAAAGATTTCTTTCCCAAAATTCGAAAACACAAAAGATTAAAAACGCAATCAACCAGGTTGTAAAAAAGATTGTGAAAAGAAAACATTTGAACACGATACAAACAACACCGGAAAAATAAAAGAACACCCCGCGGTTGCGGGGCGTTTTTATTGCGCTATTTTTTTATTATTCTGCGACAGGTGCCTCTGGTGCTTCTGGTGCTGGTTGTGGTTCCGGACGCATACCCTTGTGTGCTGGCTTCATCGCTTTTTTTACAGCACGGTATTCTGCCATAGAAATACATTCGTTCCCGTCAACATCTGCCGCCGCCAATTTTTCAACCAATTTTGGATTTTTTATGGATTGCATATCCAAACAACCATTCACAAATACAGGATGACTTTTCATCATGTGTTTTGCGCCATGACCGCAATTCATCATTTTTCCGCAAACCATACCCAATGCAAATATAATTGCCCAAACAATTACATGTTTAACCCAATGTGCGCCCCCGTGACAATGGCATTTGCAGTTTTCGCCACATTCGCATTTATGTTCCATCACTGGGGTTGTTTTAACTGTTGTTTTTTTTGTGTTTGTTTTTTTTGTTGGCATAATACCTTCCTTTTGTTTTTTATTACACATGTGAATATTAGCAATAAAAAATCAAAATGCCAGTGGAAAATTTTCCAAAAAAAACACCCGCAAATATGCAGGTGTTTTTAACCTTTGTAAACAAACTACAATTTAGTTCAAAGCATCCTTCAAGGATTTTCCTGGACGGAACTTTGGTTGTACAGAAGCAGCAATTTTAATTGGAGCACCTGTTTGTGGGTTGCGGCCTGTTGTTGCTTTGCGTTTTGCAGTTGCAAATGTACCAAAGCCTACCAAGCGAACTTCGCCTTTTTTCTTTAATACTTTTGTGACTGTGTTGATGAACGCATCCAAACAACCAGCTGCAGTTGCTTTTGTAACTTCAACTTCATTTGCAATTGCTTCAATCAATTCTTGTTTGTTCATGTGTATCTCCTTTCATAATAGAGTTTTTTAAGGTTGTCCGGCAGTTTTCAAAGGCAACGCCCTTGGAACAATACCCATGAAAATATTTATTTCCAAAGACATTGCCTCCACTGCTTAGCCGAATCGTAGAGAAATCTGCGATTTAAGTCAAGACAAATCTTTCAAAGGCGCAAAAAACCGCAAAACTTGACAAATTTTATTTTCCTGATGCCGACACATTTTTAGGTCTGATGGCACGCGCGCCGGCAGATGTATTTTCACAAAGTGTCCAATTTGTGCCATGTCCGCGGACTTCGACACTTCTGAAATAATCTGGTGTTTTAAATAAAACAAAAAATATTACCGCCATCCAAAACACTATTTTTGTTAAAGACCATGGGTTTTTATAGGCGTCCGCACTGAATTTATCCTTTAATAAATTTTGATACAACCCCCAGCCCCAACTGAAAACCAAAATAATAACCATAAAGGCAAAAAACAAAGAAACATATCTGCCGACCATATGCAACGCAGATGAAAACTGAACCCAGGCACCATCACCAATTGGGCAAACATATAAAACACTGTCTGGATTTACGCCCGCTGGCAATCGAATCGGTGCATTACCCCCAAGATTCATATCAAAAGACGCCGCGACAATTATTATCGCCAATAACGATACTGTAAAAAGCAAGCCTGGTTTTTTATTCATAACAATATTATTATATCATAAAAAATACCGTTTGTGTAATTTTATCGTTGAATATGTTCTGTTTTAATTTTATTATTGAACGACAAAAGGAATTTATTATGACCTATAATGAAATAAGAAAACAATTTTTAGACTATTTTGAATCCAAGGGACACAAAATTGTCCCATCTGCGTCACTGATACCGAACGACCCTACTCTGTTATTCACTGTGGCGGGCATGGTGCCATGGAAGGGTATTTTACAGGGCACAGAACCTGCGTTCGCGCCACGCGTCGCCGATGTTCAAAAATGTATTCGCGCCGGCGGTAAACACAACGACCTGGAAGATGTCGGTTTTGATGGTCGCCATCATACATTTTTCGAAATGTTGGGAAATTGGTCTTTTGGTGATTATTTCAAAGAAGGCGCAATCGAAATGTCTTGGGAAATGCTGACCAAGGTGTTTGGTCTGGACCCGAACAGAATCGTTGTTACAACTCATGTCAGCGATGATGAAGCAACCGCAATCTGGAAAAAGATTACAGGCAAAGATGCCATTCGCCTGGATAAAGATAATTGGTGGTCTGCGGGTGAAACGGGTCCGTGTGGTCCATGTACAGAAATGCACTATGATTTTGGACCGGATATTCCGGGTGGATTACCAGGAAGCAAAGATGAAGACGGCGGTCGTTTCGTTGAAATCTGGAACGATGTGTTTATGCAATATGACCGCGACGCAAATGGTGTTTTGACGCCACTGCCAAAGCAAAATGTTGATACGGGTGCAGGCCTGGAAAGATTCGCGTCCATAATGCAGAACAAATTGGATAATTATGATACTGATTTGTTTGTGAATCTGAAATCTGCCGTGTCCGATTTAACAGGCGTCAAAGAAACCGAAGATAACAAACCAAGTTTCAAAGTTATCACAGACCATTTGCGCGCTGTTGGTTTTGCCATCGCAGACGGTGTTATCCCAAGTAATGCTGACCGCGGCTATGTGATTCGCAGAATATTGCGGCGTGCGATGCGCCATGGGCAAATTCTGGGACATCGTGGCGCTTTGTTATCCGCATTGTATCCAGCATTAGTTCGCGAAATGGGCGATGCATACCCAGAATTAAAAACGCAATCCGCACACGTTGTCGAAATTATCAAAAACGAAGAAAACTCTTTCGCAGACATGTTGCAAAACGGTATGAAATTGTTGGAAACTGAATTGCCAAAGGTAAACAACAATGTCTTGCCAGGCGATGTTGCGTTTAAACTGTTTGATACCTATGGTTTTCCACTTGATTTGACTCAAATGATTTTGCGCGATAAAAATATCAGCGTTGATGTTGATGCGTTTGAAAAGTGTATGCACGAACAAAAAGAACGTTCGCGCGCCGACACACGTGGAACACGCGTATTGTGGGAATCGCAAAATGATTTGCCTGATACAATCGATGTCGAAAAATATGAAACAAAAACCAACACACCTGCAAAAGTTTTGGCAATTTTGCGTGGTGAAGAATTTATTAAATCGGCAAATGCTGGTGACACTGTTGAAATCGCACTGGACCACACACCTTTCTATGGCACCCAGGGTGGTCAGGTTGGCGACAGTGGCGTATTCAAACACGGCGACGATGTAATCATGAATGTTGCCGAAACAAATCGTGTTGGTAATGTTGTTATTCACAAAGGAACCCTGGTTGCCCCGATTTCTGTGGGCGACGAAATTATGCCTGAAATAAATCAAAATGTGCGCCAGCAAACCGCACGCGCACACACTGCAACGCATTTGTTGCAGGCCGCCCTGCGCAAAGTGTTAAACGAAGATGTTGAACAACGCGGTTCCAAGGTTGCACCTGATTCTGTGCGTTTTGACTTTTCATTTGGGCGCGCCATGACCGCAGAAGAAAAACAGGCTGTCGAAGATTTGGTCAACCAATGGATAAACGCTGATATGCCTGTCGCGCACGAAGAAATGGATATAGAATCTGCAAAAAAGCGCGGTGCGATGGCACTGTTTGGCGAAAAATACGGCGACACGGTTCGTGTCATTACCGCAGGCGATGTTTCGTGCGAATTGTGTGGCGGAACACACATTTATCATACTGGCGAAATTATCAAGGCGCGCATCAACAAAGAAAAATCCATCAGTTCTGGCATTCGTCGTATAACAATGTCTGTCGGAACATTGGCAGAATAATTTAATGAAACAATTAAATGATTTTGATATCGCAAATATGATTGGGGACGATTTCGTCCCCGATGATATTACAACAAAAAAACAGGTCCGAAACGAATTACAACTGTCAAAACGCATACCAAAACCAAACGCCCCAACGCCAGAACACACAACAATAGACTTTCACAATCATACCGAAGAAGAAGCCTGGCAAATGCTGGAACAAGTTGCCGCGTCCGGCACGCGTTCTGCAACCGTTATTACGGGTGCCAGCGGGATATTGAAAACCAAATTTCAACAATGGGCAACCGACAGTGTGCTTAGCCCGTTCATTGTTTCTTTTGCCCCAATCAACAACGGCAGTTTTTCTGTTAAATTTCATAAAAAGAAATCTTGACCGATGTGGGGGAAATCTGGTTATATGTACCACAGGAAATGCGAGAGAGAACAACGAAAGGAAGAAACATGGCAAAATTGCATTTCTATTATGGCGTGATGGCATCATCTAAATCGGCTTTGTTGGGCATAAACGCATTCAATTTCACACGAACCGACAATAAATGGGCGGCAATCAAACCAGCCACAGACAACCGTGATTCTGATACAGACATCGTTTCGCGCATAGGAATAAAAACAAAGGCAATCGCACTGAAAAACCTGGGCAATTATACGCCTAAATCCGGAATTCAGTTTTTGTTGGTGGACGAAGTACAATTCTTTTCCCCGCGCGATATAGATAAACTGGTTCAGATTGCAGACACCACAAAAATCACAATATTTTGCTATGGGCTAAAGGTGGACAGTAATGGAAATCTGTTCCCGGCGGCGGCGAAATTATTGGCAGAAGCCGACGAATTGCACCCAATGGAAACTGTGTGTGAAATTCCGCGCTGCTGTACGATGGCGTCGCACCACATCAGATTTGACGCGAATGGAAATATAATTCGCCACGGCGCCCAGGTCGAAGTTGGCGCATCGCAATATAAATCTGTATGTCGCAAACATTTTCACATGCTGTACGACAATCCGATGGCGAATTTATTTAATAAAAATTTAGAAAAAACGAAATAAAAACTTGCAATCGCGATAAAAAGGGATAAAATATACCCCGATATGCGCCCATGGCTCAATTGGATAGAGCATCTGACTACGGATCAGAAGGTTGAGGGTTCGAATCCTTCTGGGCGCGCCATAAATTCAAAACCGGCTTTTGCCGGTTTTTAATTTATCTGGTGCAACCAAAGGATGAGAACCCGACAAGAGGGTTCGACCCGCAGGCGAAAGGCAGACGGCAGTATGCCGGTGAGCGACAGCGAATGAGCCAAGGGAGTGAAGCGAAGCGAAACAATCCTTCTGGGCGCGCCATAAATTCAAAACCGGCTTTTGCCGGTTTTTAATTTATGTTGTGAAAACGCCCAGAAGGATACGCCAGAGCGAAGCGCATGGCGAATACGAGAATATACAACAATTCCAGATTGTTCGTTTTTTCAACCCTCCCCACCACTTCGTGGTCCCCCCCGCCCGGGGCGGGGAATCTGCACCGTTCTTGGCACAGTCTAAATTCCCCTCCGGCGGAGGGGTGGATTGGCGGAACGCAGTGACGACAAGACGGGGAGGGGTCAAATAAAAATTTATTATTGAATTCATTATTTTTCATAAATAAGATGAAAATATGATAAATCCATATAATAAAAAACTTAAAAATCTGGCACGCACAAATCGTCGCACTGGCAATCTGTTAGATTTAATAAACTGAATTTAATTTGACCCCTCCCCGCCCTGCGGGCCCTCCCCTCCGGCGGAGGGGAATCTGCAGTGTTCCTAAGACGACCTAAAAAAAGAACCCGGGAAAGCAAGTTCCCCTCCTGTGGAGGGGTGGCGCGAAGCGACGGGGTGGTCTTTTGTTCCCCAGATTGTTCGTTTTTTTCAACCCTCCCCACCACTTCGTGGTCCCCCCGCCCCGGGCGGGGAATACAAGCAAGGTTTTGGAAACGAAGTACAGCAAAATCATTACGGTATATGCGCAAAAAAACAACCGCCCGAATGGGCGGTGTTTTTGTGGTTTTTTTAATTCCCGCTTGGTATGTTGAATGTCCAGCCGGTAAAGATTTTACCTGGTTTATGGACTGCTTTCTTTGGCGTTCTGATATCGCCACCGTATGTGACAGAACCTGCGTCGTTTGCCGCGATATCTTCCGCAGACGCGTCCGCCCATGTGATGCTGATTTCATTCGCTTCACATGATGCAACCGAGGCGCCAAGCGAACCGAACACCGCAGCGCGGAAAGCGAGGAAGTCCGAGTAATCGTCCCGCAGGGTGTACGCACAGTTGCCCGCACAGTCGTCCGCGCAATTGTCCGCGTCACCGAGGTTGTAGTTGAACACCCAAGGGGCAGACAAGCTTTGGCTGGCACCACTGGGCGATGTATAACTGTCCAATTGACAATAACAGTATTGGGCGCCATCTACACCAAATTCAGGTGTCATTGTTGTATTTGTTGTTGGGTTGGTCCAGCTCCAATTCTGGTTATCACCCACTTGTGTGCTACACAATGCCCGTCCTGTTATACGGCCTTTGCCACTGCCGTAATCTACTCCCCATGTATCTGCCGCTGTTATACCGTATGTTTGTTGCGTTGTTGAACCTTCGCCGTCGTATGTACCGCTGTGGTTTATGTATCCGTGTGCTGTGCCGGCCTCTGTCACGCCGATTATTGTGGTCAGGTCTGGGTTGCCAGGATTCAAATGATAACCCGTGTCGCATGATGCGATTGCACAGGTGTCGGTCACATTTGCGCCGGAATAGTTTTTACCAGTCACGCTTGCAATATGCGAATTTGCAGGGAAATCGGAAACTGTACATGCGGTATAACATTCATCGGTACTGGTTGCGCCTTCGTCAGAATTCGGGAACGCCGTCGGACAGTTCGCATAATTCGCGGTTGTTGTTGCGGTTCCCGACGATACTTTCAGGTTTGTGACCGTTGCCTGATTTTGGTATGTATAGTCTTCTTCCATAATTCCGTTTGATGGAAATGTGCTTGAAGTATTCGATGGCACAGCCATTGCAGGTACTGCAAATGTCAATGCAACCATCGATGTTAAAAATGTGATTTTTTTCATGGTTTCCCTTTCCTTTTTCTGGTTAAAAATTCCTATGTTTGAACTGTACCAAAAACCTAGGTTTATTGCAACCATTATTTTTCAAAAAATTCAAAAAATTTTTCCCCAGATTTCTGGGATTTTTTATTTTTCATTTTTCACCAAACAGGGTGGTCCATAAACCTAGGTTTTTTGATACACCGCAACCCCACGGAATTCCGGGCAAAACCCCACATTTTTTGACACCGTTTTTTATTCGTATCTTAAACTGTCAATTGGGTTTAATTTTGCCGCCTTTATCGCAGGCATTACCCCAGAAACCAATCCAACAACAATCGCAACCGATATAGATACCACCACCGGCCAAATTGAAAATGGTACATTATAGTGCATAATAAAACGCCCAACCCCCTGGGACAACCCAACCCCCAGCACAAGCCCAAACATAGAACCAATAAACGATATCAAAATCGATTCAGATAAAAACTGGGTGACAATTGTGGATTCTTGGGCACCAATAGCCTTTCGAATACCGATTTCGCGCGTTCTTTCCGCCACAGACACCAACATCATATTCATAATACCGATTGACCCCACTAACAAAGAAACAGCGGCAATCGCAATCAACAACAAAGTCAGATAGCCTGTCACCGTTGACATTGTTTCCATAACCTGTTTCATGTCTGTGATTTGAAAATCGTCCGCGTCGCCGTCTTTCAGTTTATGACGCTGGCGCAAAAGTGATGTGATTTGGTCTGTGGCAATATTGTTGTCTGCGTCCTGGTACAATTTCAGCGCAACCATATTCACAGAATTTGGAAAACGCGAACCGTTTATGCGCTTTTTCAATGTGGTAATCGGCACAATCAGCATGTCGTCCTGGGACCCCATCGCAGAATCGCCCTTTGCCTTGGTCACACCTATCACGGTCAATGGTGTATTGCGGACACGAATAATTTCACCAACTGGATTTTTGGGCATACCCAATTCTTCGGCTGTGTCCGGCCCAATCACAACATAGGTCGCCGCGTTGCGAATCGCAGATTCATCTATAAACGAACCGTATTCCATTTCTATGTTTTGAACAATTGCATAGCCTGGATACACACCAACCATAGATGTTGCCCAGTTTTTATTTCCATAGACAACCTGGGCTGCGCTGTTTTCGACTGGGCTGGCCGCCGCGACATCGGGCAATTGGGCAATATATTTAACATCGTCCATGGTCAATGTCATACGATTCCCAGACCGCACACCACCGCTTTGCGCTGCGCCTGCGCGAATCATAATTGTGTTTGTGCCAAGTGATGAAAATTGGTCTGTGATAGACTGTTGCACAGTTTCACCAACCGCAACCATTACCACAACCGCCATAATACCAATAACTATGCCCAGCACCGTCAAAAATGAACGCATTTTGTTGCCACTTATCGACAGCCAGGATTCATGTGCTATATCATAGAATGTCATTTTTTGTGCGCCCTTTTTTCAGATTTCAACAATACAGATTCGTTGCGCGGAATCGGACCGTCAAATGTAATGCGCCCATCGTAAATATGAATTACACGATTCGCATATTGCGCAATTTCAAATTCATGGGTTATCATTATTATGGTTATACCCAATTCTTTATTTAGTTTCTTGAAAAACTTTAATATTTCATTCCCCATTTTGGAATCCAGTGCGCCGGTCGGTTCGTCTGCCAGAATCAGTTTTGGATTTCCCGCCAATGCACGCGCGATCGCGACACGCTGTTTCATTCCGCCCGATAATTGTGTTGGCAAATATGTTTCAAATTTTTCCAACCCAACCAATTTCAACATTTCGCGCGCACGCGATAAACGCTCACTCATCGGCAGGCCACGATACATCAGCGGCAACATCACATTGTCCAATATATTTCGTTTCGGCAATAAATTAAAGTTCTGGAAAACAAATCCAATATATTCGTTTCGAACCGTCGCCAATTCATCTGGGGTCAGTGTTGTGATATCTTTGCCGTATAATTCGTAAATACCACTGCTGGCACTGTCCAGGGCACCGATAATATTCATACAGGTCGATTTTCCTGAACCAGATGGTCCCATTATTGCAACAAATTCACCCGATTTAATCGTAAAAGTTATATCGAACAGAACCTGTTGCGCACCGCCGATTTCCAGCGGAAAACTTTTACAGATTTTTTTCATAGATATAACAGGCGCGCTTTTCATCGTGACACCTTTGCCTTAGCGTGGTCCGCCGCCAGGACCGCCCATCATTCCGCCACGATTATTGGTACCTGAATTTTTGTTTTTGGATTCCTGGCCGATATAGCCGATGACAATTTTATCGCCCTCTTCTATTTCATCAGATATAATTTGTGTTTCTGTGGCGGTTGCGATTCCCCTGGTATATGGTACCAAAATAATTTCCCCGTCGCGCTGTATCGCCAGGTGATTTTTTGGATTTATTGCTTCGTCAGACACATCGATAATACCATTAAAACTGCGAACTAAGAATGCGGAATTTTGCGCTTTCCATGTGTCTTTGGCAGAATTGACAGTAATGGTCACAAACGCAGTCATTCCCGGCATCAGTTTCAAATCAGAATTATCAACATCTATTACAACTGTGTAAACCACAACATTCGATGTCATTGTCGGGGACAGGCGCACCTGGCGCACAGAACCAATAAATTTTTCAGACGAATACGCGTCAACTGTGAAAGTCACCGGTTGACCCTGCTTTATGACACCAATGTCCGCCTCTGATACCGCTGTTTCAATCTGCATTTTTGTTAAATCTTCGGCGATTTCAAACAAATCAGGTGTCTGGAAAGATGCCGCAACAGTTTGACCCTTGTCCACTTTGCGTGAAACAACCGTACCATCAACCGGCGACACAATTGTTGCGTATCCCAGATTGGTCACCGCTTTGTCATATTGCGATTGCGCACGAATAACCGACGATTCTGCCTGTTCGTACTGCATCTGTGATTGTTCCATTTCAGAACGCGCAATAAAGCCTTCGTTATAAAGTGTTTTGTTACGATTGTATTCGTTTTTTGCATAATTGCGTTGCGAAACCGCGCTGTCCAAAGATGCCTTAGCCTCATCAACCGATGCCTGTAATACCGACGGTTCAATGGTCAATAATTTATCGCCCTTTTTCACAGTCGAATTATAATCAACAAAAATTTCTTCGATTGTGCCAGATACCTGGGACCCAACATTCACTGTATTTACCGGCATAATTTCACCCGTCGCAGTCACGGTCTGCGAAATATCGCCACGCGTTATGTCCATGGTGACAAATTTCTTTTGTGTTGCCTTTTTAGTATTCAACCCAATGCCCCAAACCGCAACAAACAGCGCAATCGCCAGAACAAACCACCATTTATGACGCAAAATCCAATTCTTTTTCTTATTCATTTTTCAATCCTTCGATTTCAGATTTAATATCGCCGATTGCCAATGCAACCGCTGCGCGTTTCACGAACAAATCGTATTTCGCCGCATTGTTTTGTTTTTGCGCGTTTATCAGTTCTGATTGCGCAGTCTGCCAATCCAACATTGTTGCGCGGCCTACTTTATACATGCCGGCGGTGACGCGTTCGCTTTCTGTTGCAGATTTCAATAATGCTTCGCTGTGTTTTAAAACCGTCTGGGCGGTTTTGTAATTTTGGTATGCGGTGAACACATCCATCATCGCGGCGTTATTTGTTTGTTGTTCGTTATATTTCGCACGGTCATAGTCAGCCTCTGCTGCGCGCAAACCGTACAAATTCGCAAAGCCCGCAAACAACGGCATCGACGCACGAATGCCAATCGAACCGTTCATTTTGTTTGTTTCTGGTGCAACAACATCTTGAAATCTGTCATCGTTCCAACCCACGCTGCCATTGGCAGAAATTGACGGCAGATTTTTCAAAAACGCACTGTTGCGTTTGTGCCAGGCGGCATCTTTATTTGCCGTCGCCTTTAACAAATCAGGTCTTTTTTCACGCGCGATTTTTATCAGTTCATCTATGCTTTCGTTTTCCGCTTCGCTGCCAAAAGTTGACGACATATCGGCAATAACAATTTCCTGGTCTGCCGGGAAAGATAATTTGGTCAGTAATGTACCCTTGGCTATTTCGCGGTTGTTTTTTGCCCGTTCCATTGTCAACTGTGACGACGCCAGGGTGGTTTCAGCCTTGTACACATCGGCCTTGGCCACAGAACCCGCCTTGAATTTTTTATCGGCAGTATCTTTCGCTGTTTGTGCAACTTTTAACGCGGATTCTGCGGATTTTACATCTGCGTCAGCGTTTAGTAATTCATAATACGAACCAACCATACCATAAACAAAATTCTGGACAGTTTCATCATAATCAAATCCTGCGGCACGATACATCGCCAAAGTCTGTGCAAAATCAGAAGAACGCTTTCCAAAATCAAAAATTAAATACGATGCAGAAATCGACGCACCATAACCCCAATCATAATTCGGATTTTTTGTGTCGACGCTTTGTGCAAAATTCTTGCTGGCACTGGCAGACAAAGAAACATTTGGCAAATAACTTGCATAGCCCGCATTTTTGTTGAAATGACTGGAACGCAATGCCGCATATGCAGCCGCCGTTTGTGGGTTTCGACACAGCCCCAGATTTATAACATCTTGCAAAGATTGAACACCGTCTGGAACGCGACGCATGGTCGCACAATCATCGCCCCCAAACGCGATTGACGGCAGAACCAGCGCAACTGTTGCAAATTTGAATTTCATATGATTTTCCTACATTTTATCCTATGAGAATTATCCTAGCAAAAATGGGATTTTTTTTCAATAAAAAAACTGACAGATTAAAACCGTTGCTGCATCGTGAATTCCAATGTTGTTTTATGGTATTCTCTTTGCCAAATATTAGAATCACGCTTTGTATAAGATATTGTAAATGTCGGCACAAAACCCCACACATCAAATTTATTATTTGATACAGATAGTGCGTATCTTTGCACAAAATCGCGTTCTGTGATTTGCGTGTATGAATCGTCTTTGACAACCCATTGTGGTTTGTCGTATTTAGATGCATAAAATGATGGTTCTGCATAAATATGAAAACCATACGGCATTTCAATTCCCAAACCAATTGCAAAATTTGGTTGCCAATATGAATACATTGGATTTACAGCCACTTCGCGGGTCAATCCTGTCCTGAAAACAGTATAAAGCCGCGCATTTAGTGAATATGTAAATCGTAATGCACCATTATATGTATTCCCATTCAGGAAAGACCCATATTCATCATATTTGTTTTCCATATATCGCAACGACAATCCGCCAGATAATTTGCGCGTAAAATCATAATTGGTATCCAATTTTGTTCCGTATGAATAATTATATTTTTCGCCGCCATACCACCGACGCGCACCAATTGCCGCCAACCATACATCCCCACGCGACCAAATATAACGCGGACCAGTTGACGCAGACAAATACAAATCATCATAATCATGATTATTGTAAGTGTTTGAATAAATGTTCGCATCACTTTTCCAACGCCAATGGTCAGACAATACAAATTCATAATTTCCGCCCAGTGTCAAATTTGTTCCAACCACAGATTCTGGTTCGCGCAAATTGCGGCAAAAGCGTCCCCAGCCGTTCACGATACATTCTTCACCACCATTGCCGTTATTTATATTACTGTCTGGGGCGGCACCAAAATTAAACCATATGTTCCAACGCTTATTCTGACGAATTACATAACGATAATAAGCCATCATCTGTTTTACCTGGGGCGACAAATCTTTGCCTGCCATCGCCAGTCGCAAATGATAGTCTGCACGATACCACTGGTGCGTGTGCATATAACACAGCGCCAATTCAAAACGGATACGCGCTAAATCAGGTTGGTCATCCAGAATTTTTCGATATATTTTTATCGCGTTTTCATAATCGCCCTGACGCTGGGCAATTTGCGCCAATAGAAACCAGCGCTCTATTTCCACTGGCAGACTGTTTGTCTGGGGCATTTTGGTCAATATCTGTTGGGCATGTTCTATATCGCCATGTTCGATTAAGTTTCCGGCCAATTTAACAGCGTCTATGGCAGACATTGTGACTTCTGTTTTATCGCCTTTTTTTTCAACAGAAACCTGGGCCGACACAATCGTCGGCACCAGAATAGTCAATAAAATTACAAAAACTTTCTGCACAGATTATTTAGTTATCTTTGACACCAAAACCAATATTCATACGAACTTCTTTATTTGGGTCATCTGCTGTTCCGTAATCGTTTGTGCATTCTGCGCCATTACAATCGCGGACCTGGATTAAACCGACTGCTTCTGATGGTTTGTCGTTATCACCAAAATAACGAATATCAGAATCTATGCCCGTATCTGTTATCGTCACCGTACCATCATTTTCAGCCGTCAACATTTTGAAATCGTCCGACCCCTGATAATTAGATAATTCTATTTTCTTGGTATCGGCATCTTCTGTATAAACAACATCGTACCAATTGCCGAACTGGGCACTGATGGTTGTTTCTTTGGTTGTTTTATCAAATGTCAACTGTGCCGCCCCGTCAATATTCAGTGATTTTCCGCTGCCTTCGCCATTCTTTATCGCGGTCACATTTCCTGTGGCAAAACCTTCGAATTTATCGGATTGGGTTATATCTTGATTCACAGAATCCAGTTTTTTCGCATCATCATATCCACCAATAAAAACCAATCGCGAATCATCAGTATTCGTTGTGTTTTTATTTTCGTGTATTCCAATATTTCCAAAATCAGAATATTTTAACCCCATGTCACCACCCTTTGACGCATAGGTATATTTCGCCAATTCCCAATTAGAACCGTCAATTTCCTGTTCGTTATTGTTTTCTTGATTATTATTTACTTGGTTGTTGTTTTCCTGATTGTTGTTTTCGTTTTCTGCATAACGATTGTCATTAAAGAATCCCGAAAAAGTATTATCGTCATTACGATTGAAATATATTTTTCCGTTTTTCTTGGTTATATTATAGTCCGCAGTATACCCATCAACATTGTCAGTGTTTATTTCGTCTTCTGGGATATTCATATCGATTGCGACAATCTTTTTATCTGAATCAACAACAAATGTGAATGTGTCACCAAAGCCCTCTTCGGCAAAATCGAATTTAACATCAGACAAATCATATACAGTCAGGTTTACACCGCCCTGTTGAACCGAAGAACTGCGCGCGCGTGACGGCGTTCCAATTGTACGCAAATGCGACGGGCATGCACCATCGCAAATAACAATTTCAGAATTCATCCCGGTCAATTCTTTATTACTTTCTGCCGCCGCTTCGGTTGCCTGGACATATCGGGACGCAGACGAAACCTGAAAACGTCCATCTGGACCAGAACCACCACCGGCACAACCAGCCACAACCAATACAGCAATTACAGAAATATATTTATTCATGGACTTCCCCTTTTCTTTTCATATATCTACATTTTGAAACAATACAAAAATAATAGCAATATATTTTTATATTTCGTAAAAACACAGGAATCTTTTCTAGTTATAGTTGTTTTTGTTGATTATGTTATCGTACGATGATAAAATACCCACATGGATTGGAAGACACAACAAAAAAAGGAAGGAAAAACATCATGAATCACTATCAAATTTGGCATGCAATTGAACTGTTCGCCCAAGACCACGGCATGTCGTGTTCTGCACTGGCAAAGCGCAGCGGTCTGGACCCAACCACTTTTAACAAAAGCAAACGCGCATCCGTGTTTGGTCAGCCCCGTTGGCCATCAACTGAAACAATTTCAAAAATACTGAACGCGACGAATGCCGCGCCCCAGGACTTTTTCAAATACATCAGCAACGATGACCTTTCGAAATAAACCAAAATAAAACACCGCCAACGCGGTGTTTTTTTAACCATAGAACCGTTGCAAATTATTTCAAATTTGTCTGGAAAAATTTTTCGATTTTATCAAACGGTATTTTTTCCATATTATCATACAAATCGACATGATTTGCACCTGGTACGATTACCAATTCTTTGTTTGTGCCCTTCAATTTTTTAAACGCGTCTTCGCCAAAGTATCTGGAATGCGCCTTTTCGCCATGCACAACCATCACAGCACTGCGGATTTCATCACTGCGTTGCAATATTGGCATGTTGATGAATGATAAAGCACTGGTTGTGTTCCAACCGTTGTTCGAATTTAACGAACGTTTGTGATACCCACGCGGTGTTTTATAATAGGCATAATAGTCTTTGACAAATTGTGGTGCATCATCTGGCAACGGGTCAACCACGCCACCTGCCAGTTTATATTTGCCATTTTTATAATCGACGGTGCGTTGTTCGTTTAATGCCTTTTTGGTCGCAAAACGCGCATCAGGATTATTATCTGCGTCAAAATATCCGTTGGCAGTCACACGCGTCATGTCATACATAGTCGATGCCACTGTGGCCTTGATTCGCGTATCCATAGCAGCAGCATTTATCGCCATACCGCCCCAACCGCAAATTCCAATTATACCTATCTTGTCAGAATCAACATCGTTGCGATTGCTCAGGTAATCAACAGCCGCCGAAAAATCTTCGGTGTTTATATCAGGGGACGCAACATTACGAACCCGCCCCCCACTTTCCCCAGTAAAAGATGGGTCAAAAGCCAATGTTATAAAACCACGCGACGCCATTTCTTGGGCATACAGACCCGACGATTGTTCTTTGACTGCGCCAAACGGGCCCGAAACAGCTATCGCTGGCAATTTTTCTGCGCTTTTATTTTTCGGCATATATAAATCGCCAGTCAATTCAATGCCATAGCGATTGTGAAAATGCACTTTTTGTGTGACGACATTGGGATTTTGCGGAAACACATTATCCCATCTGTTGGACGGAACATAGAAAATCCCCAACACGCCTAAAACCAAGATAATTACAATTAAAACTGCCCATTTCATGTTGTACTCCTTTCTTTATACAATGGTAAAATTATAATTCATCGCCCAACGGCAAGTCAAGCCAGCTTTTGTAGCAAAAACCATTTTGTTCGAATTTATACTTTTAATTTATGCGGATTTTATGGTTATTATATGTCGCGTTATTCGGGCATAGTTCAGTCGGCAGAACAACAGACTGTTAACGGCGCCAAAGGGTTCCCTCCACATTACTCTCTATCTGAAAAAAATGCGCTAATAACCGCTGCTTATTAAGAAAAGAAATTTGACCGTTTACGCTAACAATCTATCCACATATGGTTTTACTCTGAGTAACTTTTTACACTTGGTTTACACAGAACGTGTTTACACACAGTTTACACCACTTTTTCAACCCCGCAAAATACCGTTATGCCATTCCGTTGTCCTTGCTACACACGGTTTACACACCGGCCACACACAAAAGTGGTTTAGACGATCAAAAAACATCAGGAACACGAATTCTTGGCCCCCTGTTCTCAGCACACATGGTTTGAATTGATTAAATACAAAGCGAAAAATATATATTATTTTTTCTTAAATAATACCGATGGACGATGACCAGATCCAGTACGCATTTTGTCTGTCGCAACAACTTTGTTTGCGATTGTTCTGCGAAATGCCGCAGGCAACAATTTACGTCCCAAGATTATTTCATACACCTGTTGCAATTCGCCCAGTGTAAATTCGCGTGGCATCATATCAAATACTATATCTGTGTATTCAATTTTATTGCGCAGACGTTCAATGCCAGTGCGGATAATTGTCGCGTGATCAAATGCCAAATCTTTATCGGTTAAAATCAAATCGCTAGTGCGCAAAACAAGTTTATCTTTATCAAATTCTATATCAAACCATTTGGCATCGCGTGCCCCCGAATAATGAAGATTATCTTTGTTTACCAAAGCCATATGAGCAACAGAAAAAACGCGTGTTCGCGGATCGCGATTTGGCGCATCAAATGTATATAATTGTTCCAAGTAAATATCGCCGACGGCCCCAGTTTCAGAACACAAAATTCTGTGTGCAGCATCCAATGCAGTTTCTTTGATTCCAACAAAACCGCCAGGTAAATTCCATTTACCTATTTCAGGATAATCATCGCGTCGAACCAATAATACACTGAAAGATTTCTTGTCGGTACGACGCCAATTTTCAGCCGCGCTGTTTGACACAGAAAATATCAACACGTCTGCTGTGACAGATGGTCGGTCAAATGCGGACGCATCATAATTTGCCAAAAATTCCTTTTCTGATGAAAATGTTTGGTTTTTGTCAGCCATATCTTCCTACTTTGTTTTATATTTCTGTATTTTGGCAAGAATCGATGGTGTTGTCAATTCTTTGATTACAAATTCAATTTTGCGCAAATTTCTTAGATATTCTTTACGCACTTCAAGATTTTGAATCCCGTTTGCAAAATCAAAAAGTTGTTTTATATTATCCTGCACTGTTTCATTTTCGTATTTTTTTTGTTTTTCATTCTCTTCCTTTTTTCTTTCATAAATAAGTTTTATAATGTCGCCAACAGTATTGATTTTTGTTTCATCTTCGTTTCGCGCCCATTCGCCAAAAATATATTCTGTGTTCAGCATAAATTCAACTTTGTCCAAAGAATCAAAAGTTAAATCTTCTTTCAACAACATTTCTTCTGAAACAGTCAAATTCGAAGGATTGCAAAGAGTCATTCTTATTAATTCATAGACAGTATCTTTGATTTCTTCATAAGTATATTGTTGACGTTTTATGGCGCGAATTGGACCTTTTGTTGTGTAAATCATTTTTTATCCTTTTTGTTTGTTACTTTTTCGACAAGCATCGACAGTGTTACTTGTCCTTGATTATTAACGTTTTTTTTGCATCTGAGATTGATACAAATCCAATGTTTTTTGTGTGTAATCATTTGCTTTGATTCGTGAACCCTGTTTTCCCTTCAATAAATTCCCGTTTTTGGCTTCGCGTTTTTTTACCGCTTTGTAAATATATTTTATAACATCACCAACCGTTTTGATTTTTTTATCACTTTCTGGTGAAACCCATTCACCAAAAATTTTTTCTGTTCTTAATTCAATGTATGCTATATCTAAAGAATCCAACCCAACATATCTAACTAATTCCATATCTGGCGAAATAGGAAATTCCGATGGTGTAACATTCAGTATATCTCTTATCAGACCATGAACTACTTCTTGAATTTCTTTATATGTGTGCTTCTCACATTTGTCTTGATTTTTTATAAACGTCATTTTTTATCCTTTTTGTTTGTTTTGTTGTTTTTCTTGTTTGATACAAAATGATAATAACACAAAGACAATATTATTGTCAAGATGTTTTTATCAAAAAGTTAAAAACATATAAAAATACAGTAAAAACAACGGATAAAGTTTCGCGTGTTTTTTTATAAATCGATTCGGAAAATTAAAATTCATAGTCTAAAAATTTATTTTCAATACTAAAAAACGAAAAATAATAACAACGGAATAATACGGAGTATTTTTGCGCAAACAGTTCGTAATTTTACCTGATTTTTTCTCGTCTACACCCTGTCTACACCGAGATAAATTTTGCCCCAAAAGGCGGATTTTAAGGTTATTATAAGTCGCGTTATTCGGGCATAGTTCAGTCGGCAGAACAACAGACTGTTAAACGGCCAGATGGGCACCTTTTCCAATCATTACAAAACTGAAAAATTCCGCGGATTTCCGCCCCAGTTTTGGCAATGTGTTATATACAATTCCCTGCTCTAACACTCCACAATACCCCCAACAAACGAATAAAAAGTTATACACGTGTTACACATTTGCAGTTATACATTAGTTATGCGTAAAAAAAATAGCGGTTATAAAAACCTTGAAAATAGGGATAAACATGTAAAAATAATATCTGAACAAAGGATATCATTATGTCGGAACGCGCAATGTTTAAAGGTGTTATCAACCTTATCATCAAAAAAGACGATAAAGTTTTGTTATTTTTCAGAAACGATGGATTTTTTAATTATGATGGCGGTTGGTGGGTTTTGCCAGCTGGTCATATTGAACAACACGAAACCGCGCAAGATGCCGCTATACGTGAAGCCAAAGAAGAATTGGATATTGATATTGCACCCAAAGATATAAAATGCGTTCATGTGATAAGTAATTTGGCAAGCCGTACCGAAAGTTTTGATTTCTTTTTTGAAGTCTCTAAATTCAGCGGTCAAATTCGTAATTGCGAAGGCGATAAATGTGCCGACATGCAATATTTTACAATTGATGAAATAAAAAATCTGAAAAATGTTGTATCAACAACCCGTATATCACTGGAAAATATTGCAAAGAGTAACATTTATTCCGAATGCAAATCATATAAAAGTGCAACCAGATAAAAAAGATTATACATGATAAAAGAGAAAAATATTATCTCAGATTCCCCGTATAAATTCACTATGAGTGTTCGGCATAAGTATTTTGAATTGATAAAATCAGGACAAAAAGACATTGAATTACGCGCGTATGACGAAAAACGCAAAAAGATGAAAACCGGTGACAAATTCTTGCTGTTTGATGCAGAAAATCCTGATGAATATATCATTTGTGAAATATTAAATATGCACGTTGCACCGGACTTTGAATCTTTGTTTAAAAAGATTGATATAAAACGTTCGGGGTTTAAAGATGTAAACGAACTTATGGATACAATTACTAAGTTTGTATCCCGCGAAGAATTAGCCCGTGAACAAGTCGTCGGCATGGAAATCAAGCGAGTTAGATAAAAACAACACGCCCATCCGCCCGCACCAGTTTTTGCCCTACTTTTTTGCCATTATTTTCTTATAGGTTTCTATAATTTTACCTCTATATCTGTATTTATATTTTTTACAAACATTTCATCGTGTGATACCAGTAATATTGCACCACGATATTGATTCAAAGCATCTTCCAATATCGCAATACTTTTGATTTCAAGATTATTAGTTGGTTCGTCTAAAATCAATAAGTCCGGTTGTTCTGTACCCCCTAATACAGCTGCTAATGTTGCTTTTAACAATTCCCCACCAGATAAAACACCAACCTGCTTATTTGACGCATCGCCACGAAATCCAAAATTTGCCGCGATTACATGTGCGTCATGTTTCAAAACACCAGCAATATCCATAATATCTTCAACTATGTTTTTATTTTTATCCAGAACTGATAAATCCTGATTTAGATACGCAATTTTACCAAACGCTTTTATTGTTCCTGATTTTGGTTTTAAATCACCACAAATCAATTTCAACAAAGTTGATTTGCCAGAACCATTTTTGCCGGTAATACGGATTCTTTGCCCGCCATACATGGAAAAATCAAAATTATCAAAAATCATTTCCGTGCCATAACCAAATTTCAATCCAGATATTTGAATCAATTCTTTGCTGTAAAAAGGTTTGTTCGGCACAGGTATTTTGATTTTATCGTCTCTCATTTGTTCAGATAACGATTGTTGCAATTCAATTTGTTGATTTAGTTTTTTCTGAATGATATTGCGTTTTTTTGCTTCGGTCTCTTGGCTTTTACCTTTCAAAGCGTTTGCTTCTAATCTGCTACGTCTGGAATTAGAAATGTCTTTTGCTTGTTTTGCTTCATGATGTTGTCGAGTGTTTTGTGCAATATTTATTGTGTCGTTCAATCTGGCAATAGATTTTTGTGTATCGGTATACCTGGAATAAAGGTTATTTGATTCAATTCTCTTTTGTTCCAAATAAAAATCGTAATTTCCACCATACACTTTTAATTTGCCATTTTGTAAATCAATAATTTTATCCATCTGTTGCAAAAGTTCCCTGTCGTGCGAAACAATAACCGCACCATTTGGATAACTGTTTAATTGATTAAAGAATATTTGTTTGGCATCCGAATCCAGATTATTTGTTGGTTCATCCAGTAATAAAATATCCGCGCCACTTTCAAAAGCACGCATAAGTGCAAACATTTGTTGTTCACCCCCACTTTTAGAATCTGATACATTTATTTGATTCAACATATAAACACTGGCATTTTTGCCGACATTGCCAGAATCTGGCAATAAATCACCTGCCAACAATTTCAACAATGTTGTTTTGCCAGAACCATTGTCACCAACGATTGCAACTTTGTCAAAATCATTAAATGCTGCAGATACATCGTCAAATATAGTTCTGTATGAATCATAAGAAAAAGATACATTTGTTAAAGAGATGCTAGACATGATAAAAACCTTTGTTATATTGTAATTGTCGCATGCATATTTCTATGCACAGTTTGTTTATAAAAATCACAATATTACATACGCATCGGTTTTTATCCTTTTATTCAGATTACACACTCGAATTATATTACAAATATTCACAAAAGCAAGGTATTTGATAAAACAGCCATTATTTTGTTATTTTCTTTAAGTTTTTCGCATTGCGGCCAGTTAGAACCGGTTTGCCAGTCTTGTGCAATCGTTTTTAACTGGTCACAATTTGTAACCGTTTCATTTCTTTTTCCCTTTGCTAAAATTATAGCCAACACAACCCAAAATAGCCAGTAAAAATAAACAACTGGACTTTTGCCGAAACATTATGCCAAATACGACAAACTTAAAAGGGTCGTCTATGAAGTACAAGTATTATATTGACAATACGCACAATTATGGTATATTCGGCACAAAATCAAGAGTTTTATGGAGCAGAGAGTGCCATTGGTGTAAAAGTTAAAACATTCGTAGACGGAATTGGTAATATAGGAAATAAAAATGTCGTTTTTTGAACAGTTGCAAACTCTGTATAAACTTTATAAAACTGGTGAACTAGATTCCATAATATCTGCAATACAACCATTGAAAGATAAAAAGAATGCGATAAATACTTCCTTATCCGCGTTGGAAAAAGATGTCGGCGTATCAAAAAAACGTTTGGGGCAGATTCAAGATACAATGGTACGTCAAAGTTTAAATTTGCCTGGCGATATTGATTCTGACTCTGTGCACACATCTTTTGAAACGACATATCGTGTTATTGCTGCCGGATGTTCGCCATTCTTAGTTGGCCCCGCGGGCAGTGGCAAAAGTACAATTCTGGCACAGATTGCATCCGCTATGGAACTGCCATTTTATCCTATGTCTGTTAATTCATTAACCAGTGATTACAATATTATCGGATATAATGATGCAAATGGAAAATATGTACCCACTATTTTCAGACAGGCTTATGAACATGGTGGTATTTTCAGTTTTGAAGAAATTGATGCAGGAAACCCGAATGTATTAACTGTTATCAACAACGCAATGAGTCAAAATAAATACGCATTCCCAGATAAAATGGTTGATAAACACCCAAAATTTATCTTGTGTGCTAGTGGCAATACTTATGGTACTGGGGCAAATTTACGTTATATTGGGCGCAATCCTTTGGATGCTGCCACATTGGATAGGTTTGTGGTTGTTTATACGGATTATGATATAAAATTGGAAGACAGATTATGCTCAAATAAAGAATGGTTGAATTGGGTACATTCTGTCAGAGATGTTGTGAAAAAAAACGACATGAAAGTTGTTATCGGAACACGAGCAGTAATCCATGGCGAAAAACTATTGAATGCAGGGATACCACGTGAAGCGGTCGAAGAAATGGTGGTATTCAAAGGGTTGCCTTTGGCAGATATTGAAAAAATTCGTGGCAAAATTAGATAAATAATGGACTGGTTAAAAGAACATCTTGGGTCAATGGGATATGCAGGGGATTTTTATATTCCTGAGTCTGGTGGCGGTGGCAAAGGTGGTTCTGAAAATAAGCGTTTTGCTGGACAAGAACAAATACGTACACATGACGATTTTCAAGAACCGGTAAGAAAGAAAAATACAGAATCCGATTTTGTAAGAATTCAGCGTTTTTTTACATGGGAACAATTTTTATCATATGTTGATTGGCGGGGTAGTGATTGGCGGCGTTTATCACAACGTACGGACATCAAAGGATATCATACTACACATACGCGAACTTTTCAAGAAGCACTAGATTTGGCAAAATATGGTTGGCCAGAAGGGTTGCGGCAGGTAAAAGAACCTGAGAAGAAAATCATATTTTCACCACAGGAACAAAATGGTCTGCATTATGAAGAAATAACAGAATATGATATTGCCGGTGGATCTGTTAATATAGGTAGGTACCTAACTGGGATGCCAGACTGTATGCGGCACGTTAAAGCACCCAGAGAACACGTATTCCTAAGTCGTATTCAAAAGATTTTTGTTATTGATACAACGCACGTGGATACAGAAACAGATGAAATTATAAACCATGGGTATATGGTATACCAAATTATTGAAGCATTGGAATTGGCAAATATCAGAACAGAATTGACTTTAGTGCACAGCTCAAATAAAAAAGATATGTATAGTGAAGATGATTATTATTTCTTTGAAACGTACATAAAGTTAAAAAGCCCAGAAGATGTAATTTATCCAGAAAAGATTATATTTGCATTAGCTCATCCGGCAATGTTTCGGCGACTGACTATATCTAGTTGGGAACGCGAGCCGTTTTTTACTCGCAGGATCTTTGGCTTTTATACTGAGGGACACTATGGTAAATATATCGCAGAATGGATGCCACCAAGATCGTTAACTAAAGATGCTTTGATTATACCAGGATACGATCATAAAGAACAAATGCAAGAAGTTCTACACCAGGTAAAAAGAATGATTAAATCTCAATACGATGTTGTTAGATAATAAAAACATACGTATTTTGACGATATTTTGCCCAACCATCGCACAGACTTTGTGATGCTGTACTTTGCCGCATATTGAACACAAAGCAATAAAACCGCACTTCATTTGATGTATCCCCTCTTTTTTTACCTTTTCCTAGAACAACAGAATAGCCGTTCTATGAACCAACAAAGACGAATTGTAAAATATATTAGTTTGTAGCAAAACTGTATGTGAATATATCTATAGAGCCATTTTGACTTTCAGATATTTTTAACAACATTTTACACATTGTCTATACCGGGGCATTTTTTAGCCAAAATGGCGGATTACTAGGGCAGACGAAAATTCTTTGCAAAATGTTTAGAAAGTCCTTGACTTGTGCGGATTTTAAGGTTATTATAAGTCGCGTTAGTCGAGAGTATTACAGTCGGTAGAACAACGGACTGTTAACGAAGTAGCTATTCACGAAACGAATTTAGATGAAAGCCGCAGAAATCTGCGGATTTTTTAATAAAAAATCTCAATTGCCACTGGTATACTTCGCGAGAAAATATAGCATATTGTGTGCTAAGAATTGCTTTTTATTGCTAATAATTCTGAAAAAATCATACATTGTCATACAGAGGTATTTTGCATACGTGTTTGCATACGCAAAAAACACATCCCTTTTGCCTGGCGAAATCAATGCTTTTTACCGCAAATTGAATAAAAAGACACTTAGACTATTATTCCGTGTTTCTCCGAATAAATAACTGGACTTTCGCCAAAAGATATTGATGAATACGACAAAGTCGGAGGCCAAGCGGTCTTAGGAAGACAATACACCAGTTCAACTCCTTGGC